>JBHHXB010000096.1:0-9031 GCA_046756825.1 Nitrospiria bacterium
TCTCCAGTCATGAAGGCGTGATCTGGCCGATCCAGCACGCGTTTGTGTTAACAGGCCTAGGCCTTTTTTAAAAGTCTTTCATAAATGCAATGAACGTCTTTTTTAACAAGATCACGCGGTTTTTCGTTGTGAATCACTTCATCCGCGAAGGGAACCTTATCATTGATGGGCATTTGGGCTTCAATGCGTAATGCCGCCTCGGCTTTCGTTAAGGCATCCCGCGCCATTAAACGGGCCAGCTGTGTCTTTCGATCGACATAAACCAAGACGACCCGATCCATTTTTTTGTGGGCATTGGCTTCGATGAGCAAGGGAGCATCGAAGAGCACCACGCTCTTGGGTTGCTTTTGGCGAATTTTTTCTTTTTCGGCGTCCAAATGCTCAAAAACCATGGGATGGATAATTTTGCTGAGTTTAGCGAGCTGACCGGGGTGGCGAAATACAATTTTCCCCAATTTTTTACGATCAATTTCTCCCTGCGCATCAAGAATCGCTTTCCCAAAAGCCTTAATCACGGGTTGATAGGCGGGGCATCCTTTTCGAAGAACTGCATGCGCGATCTCATCCGCATCCACGACGAACGCGCCTTCTTTTTGGAAAAACCTGGAAACCGTACTTTTCCCGGATGCAATGCCCCCCGTCAGGCCAACCAAGATCATACATCCTCTCTTTCAAGAAGAATCATACCACAAGTGAAGTGATTCTCATTGATCAAGTGTCAGAAAAAAACCGGGGAAATTTGAAATTGGCGCGGAGCCGGGCTTGGAGAGCGCCCTCAACTTTGGAGAAATGAAGCCTGATTCTTATACGGTGTACTTTTTCCCGGTCTGCTTGTCCCATCGTTTGACTCTGAATCGGGGGCGGTGGATGTTCCTCTTTTTGAGGGGGCAGAATGACGATATTTCTTCGATACATCTCGAAATGTCGGATCAATCTGGTAAACCTCTTGAAACAGGTGTGCGCATTTTTTATTTTCCGTCAGTTCATACAAAAGCGCGAGCTCATATTTGAGGGCCACCTGATTTTCAACTGGATGCCGTTGATCCGAAAGGGCCGATTCAAGAACCTTGATGGCCAAGGCGGTGTCTCCGGTGTCACGATGGCAAAGCGCAAGCATCATCATGGCGTCTTCAAAACGCGCGCCCACGGCGGCCCGTTCAAAGGCGCTGATTGCTTCAGGCATCCTGTTCATTTCCTTGCAGGCCATCCCAAGATCATATTGCTCTTCCGTTTCCACAGCCGTTTGATACTCGACGGGTGTTTCAGGGTTTTTAAAGCCATGCGTCGTTGTATCCTTTGTTTCGCAGTAATCACTGTTGAAGCTTTCTGAAAGCATTTCATGCAGATCCACGTATTCTTCATGAGGGGATTCTGCCGCTTCTTTCGAAGGAGGGGCTGGAGGTTGATGTAACGACGCCGGCCGGGCAGCGGGTTCCGTCTGTTCCTTTGTGGATGAGATTTCATCCGTGAAGGATTCCAGACGCTTTAAGCCCTCACGTGTTTTCTGTAAGGCCTCTTTATCGCCGCTCGCTTCGTAGCGACTGATCAGAAGCCGGCATATTTTGATGGCTTCATCATTCATACCTTGCTGGGTATAGATTTCCTTTAGTTTTAAATAAGGCTTCACCTCCAAAGGAAACGCTTTCGAAACAGCTTGGAGCCGATGGATCGCCTTTTCAATCAATCCGTACTGGATATAAACTTCTGCTTCCGTCAGGGCATGTTCGAAGGTCAGTTCATTTTCATTTTTTGTATCGATTTCTTCGACATCCCGAACATCCATCGTAGCGTACTCGGACTGATAGCAGGTCTGCTCTTCAGCCATGGGTTCAGACTCCGGCACGATCAAGTCTTCCAGTTTATCGTTTACCGTAGATGAATCTTCGGGCATCGCGTTTTCCGGGGGTTCGGCAATAAAGGTCTCTTCAGCCGAAACACTCCCGTCGCTCATCAAAGGGGAGACGTATTCCAAAGACTCGTCAGTATTTTGCGCTTCCTCGATTTCCTCGAGAGAAGGTGTTTCTGAAAGGTTCGGCTCAAGCTCATGCAAGGTCCTTCGCACATCATCGGCCTCAGTCGTCATGTTTTTTGATTCATATATGGAGAGCAGCTTTTTGTACGCAGCCGCCGCCTCGACATAGGATTCATGTTTGACACACAACGCAGCACATTCAAGCTGTATTTTCTCGCTGCCTGGATCAAGCTCGGAGAGCTTTTGGTAAACGGTCAGGGCCGGAGAGAAATCCCCCTGTTTCGCGTGGTGCCGCGCGGCTTTTAAGTAACCTTCGATGGCGCCGGAGACAAGACCTCGTTCGGCATAAACGTCGGCTAGCTTTGCGTGGACGTCGTATCTGGAGGGATCGATTTTAAGTGCTTTTTTGTAGAGGGCGATACTTTTAAGCTCAAATGCGGCATATTCAAATGCCTCTCCTGCCTTGATAAAGGCCACGGTCGCCTTCTCTTTATCCTGTGCTTTAAGGTGGAGATCTCCGATTGCATTGTAGATGTTGCCATCATGCGGGGTCTCGGCGGCCAGTTTTTCCCATTCTCGAATCGCCTCTTTTATTTTTCCCTTTAAAACAAGGTGTTGCGCCTTCTCTATGATGGTGCTCCTGCGTATGGACAAGGCAGTCCCCTCCTGATGGTCTTTCCAAAGGGGTATCATAGAAGCTGGATTGTGTCAAGAAATCCACAGGCTTTTCGAAGGGAAGTTTTATTTTATTTTGGGATTAAGATTCCCGGCTGGATATTAGAAAAACCGGCTTGGATCCGATGGTTTGAACTCAGGGAAAAACAGACAAAGTCGGCTTGATTCTACGCCACTGAGTTCTGGTTGAGATAGGTCAGGATTTCTTCTTTTGGAAGGGTATTGAATACGTCATCGGGAGAGAGCCAGCCTTTTCGGGCAATCCCGATCCCGGCGGAAAGAGCCGTCATGCTTTCAATTTGATGGGCATCCGGGTTTAAGCTCAACCGCACACCGGCTTTTTTCGCCATGATGCAGTAACGCCAATCCAGGTCCAGCCGGTAGGGGCTTGCGTTTAACTCGATGATGACATTATGAGCCCGCGCGGCCTCAATAACAGCGGAAAGGTTCAAAGGATAGGCCTCGCGCGATAAGAGAAGCCGTCCGGTCGGGTGACCCAATATGGTCACGGAAGGATGGGAGATCGCGCGTACAACCCGGCGGGTCATTTCGGATTCGCTCATGTTAAAGTTCGAGTGGATCGATGCAATCACAAAATCAAAAGAGGTCAGGATTTCCTCATCATAGTCCAGACGGCCGTCCGGCAGAATATCCGATTCGATGCCCTTTAGGATTTGGATCTGTTGAAATTGTTTTTGAAGCACGTCGATCTCTTCGTGCTGTTTTCGGACACGCTCGGCTTTCAGCCCATTGGCGTAGATCGCCGATTGGCTGTGATCGGAGATCCCGATATATTCGTAGCCCGCCGTTTCGGCGGCGGCAATCATTTCGGCGAGGGAGGCCGATCCGTCACTATAGGTGCTGTGAACGTGAAAGATGCCTCGGATATCCTTCTCTGTCACCAATTGGGGGAGGGCGTGCCGACCGGCCGCATCGACTTCTCCCCGCCCTTCACGCAGTTCTGGCGGAATATAGTCCAAATCGAGGGTTGAGAATAAATCCTGTTCGGTCGGACAGGGCAAAAGATGGTCGTCTAAAAACAGACCGTAATCGCTTACCTTGATTCCGAATTGCTGCGCGCGTGAGGAAAAAGCCTGTTGATACGCCTCATTCCCGGTAAAATGGTGGAGTAAAAAGGAAAAGCGATCGTCCGCGACAAGATGTATTCGGACAGCAACACCGTCTGTCATCGTGCACGTTAAGGTCTCGAAGCCGGATTGAATTTGAGAGCGGCATTGTGATTCAACAATGCCGTCAATGGTATAAAATCCCGCTTTCACCTCTTCCGGAGATGCGCTGCTCACAATCAAATCAATCCTCCGGACGATTTCATTGCGGCGCCGTAATCCTCCGACGGTACTTGCACGCTGGACGACTTCCATTTCCCGGAGTTGCGATAAAAGATGTTCGCCAATGCTTTGCGCGGTGTGAGCGTGGAGATAGCCTTGATGTTTTTTATGAAATGCAATGCCCTGCTGAATTTTTTCCTGCGTTTTTCTCCCGAAGCCGGAGAGGTCCACCAGCCGGTTTTCGACACAGGCATACTCTAAGTCAACCAGGTTCGTGATGCCCAGGGTTTCATGGATGAGGCGTATTTTTTTCACGCCCAGGCCCCGTATATCCAGCATCTCAACCAGGCCCGCCGGGATTGCGGTTTTAAGCGCATCATAGTCGGGCGAGGCCCCGGTCGTCACCCACGCGGCGATGGTTTCAAACGTCCCTTTTCCGATCCCCTCTTCCTTCAAGAGCCGCCGGGTTTCGACGGCCTCCTGAATATCGTATTCCAAACGCTCCAGGACGCGTGCCGCATTGGCATAGGCTCGCGACTTGAACGGACTCTCCCCCTTGAGTTCCAGAAGAACGGCGTACTCTTCCAAATGCTCCACGAGCCTCTCTTTACTGAATGAACCTACGGACAATGGATCCCCAATCTCACTCTTCACTCATCCCTTTTTTCGTGTTTTTATGGGAAAGCCACTTGAAAAAAATAATGATGAGATAAATACCCAGCCCGCTTCCGGTCAAAAAATAAAAATTTCCGATAATATGCGAGTAATTCTCGGCCAGATAAAAAAAACCCGACAACACAACAGAACTGGCCAAGACAATGAGCCATAAATTGATTAGCGGACGCACATGCAGCTCCTTTCGCTTTAATTCTCCATATCGAGCCGTATTGTATTACAAATTCGTCTCATAGGCCACAGGGGCGGCATCCGAAACAGACAAGCGATCCTTGTGCTTGCTTGTGTATCCTGCGTCGGCAAAACTGAAGTAGTCCTTGTTCCCGATAATCACATGATCCAGAACGGGAATCCCCATGAGCTCTCCCGCGGAGACCAAGCGCGTGGTCATGTTTTTATCTTCCTCGCTCGGCGTGGGATCTCCGCTGGGATGATTGTGCAAAAAAATCACAGCGGCGGCGGAATCCCGGACTGCAGGCTGAAAAACCTCTCTCGGGTGCACTATGGTCGCGGTCAGGCTGCCCTCCGAGATCGTCACGTCGCGGATAACCTTGTTTTTCTGATCAAGCAGCACAATTTTAAAATACTCCTTTTTCGCTTCTCTTAAAATGTGGGCGTAATGATGAAAAACATCCTGACTTTTTGAAAGGGCTGTTCCTTCGAAATCAGAAACGGCGAGGGAGCGTCGACCCAATTCAAGCGCGGCTTTAAGCTGGGCCGCCTTCGCGGGCCCCACACCCTTCACGGCGCAAAGCTCCGTGACACTGGTCTGGATCAGTTGAGATAAGGGCGAAAATTTTTTTAAAAGGTAAATTGCAAGTTGAAGGGCATCCCCCTTGTCGGACCCCGTCCTGAGCAGAATGGCCAACAGCTGCGCATTCGAGAGGGATGCCGGGCCGCTTTTCAGCAGACGTTCTCTTGGACGTTCGTCTTTCGGCCAGTCTTTAATCTTGATCATTTTCCAAAATCCGGAATCGTAATCTAAAAAATGTAAATCTCACGCGGATACAAAATATTGTCACCGACGTCAAAATTTTGTCGATTTCACGCGGCACGTGCGCACTTCACACGGTTAGATACCCTCGATTCCTCTTCTAACCCCTTAAAAGGCATGAAAAGAAGTTAGGCGTACAATTTGCATTCTCAGGAGATCGTCTTGCTTTTACTGATGCCTAAAGGAGAAAACAAATGAAATGTCCCAAATGCAGCGGCTTAATGTACTTAGAGCGTCTCTCTGACTTTTTTGTTATTTTTAATGTCTGGAAATGTATTAACTGTGGTGCGCTCATGGATAAGACCATCATGGATAATCGAAGAAAAAGCCTCGCCGTGCTTGATGGCGTCGAGACCGTTTCGCAGTAGTGCCTGACGCATCAATCCCGCTACTCTTTTCCATGACATGAAAACGTGAAGGAGAACTGCTTTTCCTCTCCTGTCCGGACCACGGCGATTTTCTCAAAGGTAAGGCCGACTTCCCGGCAACGTTTCTGACTGACTTTTTTAAAAAGAATCAGTCCACTTTTTTGTCCCCCCGGAGAAACCTCTCCGTCCGTTAACCGGGCGGCCCTGATGAGCCTGATTTCCTTTGCGACGGCCTTTTTTGATTTAGGAAAGAGGATGACCCGGGAAGGGTCGTCGCCATCCTTGTAGTATTGAATACTTCCGTTTTCATCCAAGGGTGTTTGTCCGGGCTCCCCCGCGATTGAGAGCAGGATATTCGACAGCGAGAAGTGAATCGTTTCGGGTGTTTGATTGGCGAGCGTGACTTCAAAGGCCGTGAAATAATCGGAAAGATCCATCCCGAGCCGCTTCTCGTCCTCCGAGCCAATCCCCTTGGTTGTAATAGGTTTCACAATCAGTTGAATGGCTTCGCGGCTTGTTACATTTTTCCCCCCGGCGGTCGGCATTAAAAGGGGCGCAGTCGAAGTACAGGCGGCCAGAATTACGCATAATAAAGTGCTTGAGATGATTTTATACATACGCCTCCAAAATAGCTTGAGTCCACGGGGACGTTGTTTCTTAAGGTGCGTTGATTATATGGCGCCCCTGCCTTAAAGTCAAAGCACAATCTGGTTTTGATGCCGTATGTCCGGATGATTTTTTGATCACCAATCGGCTACGATTGGATCATGAACATTATTTCGGGAAAACTGAAAGGCCGCAAAATTTTCGCCCCCGGCGGGCTTTCTCTTCGTCCCACTCCAAACAAGGTCAGAGAAGCCCTTTTTAATATTTTATCGAACCGGGTTTCAGGGGCCTCATTCCTCGATCTTTATGCGGGAACGGGTGCGGTCGGAATCGAGGCCTTAAGCCGAGGGGCAACATTCGCCGTCTTTGTGGAACACGATCGACGCCACCGCCAATTTCTCAATAAAAATCTTATGGCCTGTGGGTTAAACGGCCAAAGCGCTGTTTTTAGAAGCGATGCGACAGACTTTTTAAAAACGACGGATCAATCATTTGACCTCGTCTTTCTTGACCCGCCCTACGCCGGCGAAGACATTGAAAAGGTATTGCCAAGGCTGAACGAGGGTGATATCATCGCCAAAAATGGTTGCTTAATTATTGAGCACTTTCACAAGCGCGCATTGCCAGAAGCCTTTGAAAGTATTCGTTTTTTAAAAAAGTATCGTTACGGAGAAACCTCCCTCTCGTTTTATGGAAAGTCATGAGCAGCCTCAGATCGCTGTCTATCCCGGCACATTTGATCCCATTACAAAAGGCCACATTGATATCATCGCGCGCGCGCTTCGCCTTTTTCAGAACGTGATCGTCGCCGTCGCGCCCAACCCGGGCAAAACCCCGCTTTTCAATATTGATGAGCGTGTGAGCATGATTCGTCACGCGACACGGAAGTTTTCAAACCTTGGCGTTGAGACCTTTTCAGGACTCTTGATTCACTATATCCGCAAAAAAGGGGCGATTGCGATTATTCGCGGTATCCGCGCCGTCTCCGATTTCGAATACGAGTTTCAAATGGCGCTCATGAACAGGAATCTCGACCGGCACATTGAAACCGTTTTTCTCATGCCCAGCGAAAAATATACCTATTTATCGTCCAGCCTGATTAAAGAAGTTGCAAGCTATGGCGGTGAAATTTCGGACCTGGTGCCCGAGATTGTCTCCACCAAAATGGCGGAGAAAAACCGCATCAAAAAAAACCTAGCATGAAGAGGCTCTCATGACGCTTTCAAAACGGATGCAGCAAATCAAACCCTCCGCAACCATGGCCGTGGCCGCGCGGGCAAAAGTCTTGAAGGAAGCGGGAAAGGACATCATCAGCTTCGGCCTGGGCGAGCCCGGTTTCCCCACCGCCCCCGTGGCGGCGGAAGCGGGCGTGGCCGCCATCCATGCCGGAGACACCCGTTATACCTCGCCTGCCGGTACCGATTTTTTGAAAGACGCCATTATCGAAAAGTTCAAAAGAGATCATGATCTCGAATACGAGAAAAAGGAGATCATCGTTTCCTGCGGGGCAAAGCACACCCTCTACAACATCGCCCAGGTCCTTTTTGACGCGGGCGACGAGGTCATCATCCCGGTCCCTTACTGGGTGACCTACCCCGATCAAGTGCGCTTGAGCGGGGCGACGCCTGTTTTCGTGGAGACAGAGGAAGCCCAGGGTTTTCTCATGACCCCGGCCCAACTTAAAGCCGCGATCACGCCCCGGACGAAGGGAATTATTTTCAACTCCCCCTCCAACCCGACGGGTGCAATCTACACAAAGAAGGACTACGAGGCCTTTGGCGATCTGTTGCTTTCGGGCGAGATGACCATTATTTCGGACGAAATCTACGAAAAATTTCTGTACGGCGATGCCGCACACTTCAGCATTGCGGCCCTGGATCCGGCGATCAAGCAAAAAACCATCGTGGTTAACGGCGTCTCCAAGTCTTATTCCATGACGGGCTGGCGAATCGGATACGCTGCGGGCCCGGCCGAGATCGTGCAGGCCATGACGACCCTGCAAAGCCAGAGCACCTCAAACCCGACCTCCATTTCTCAACGGGCGGCGGCGGCGGCCATAACCGGGGGAGAGAGCTTTATTCGCGAGATGGTCGCAGCCTTCGCGGAGCGGCGGAAGCTCATGCTCGATCAACTCAAGCAAATCGAGGGCGTTTCCTGTCTATCGCCTCCCGGGAGCTTTTATCTCTTCCCCAATATGAAGGCGCTCATCGGAAAACGCCACGCGCACGGCGTCATACAAAACACCGCTGACCTGGCGTCTTTTCTTCTGGAAGAAGGCGGGGTGACCACCATTCCGGGCGAAGCCTTCGGCGCGCCGGGCCATTTAAGGCTTTCCTTCGCCCTCTCCGAACCCGTGTTGTCTCTCGGCCTGGAAAAAATAAAAAACGCGATTTCAACACTAGGGCCTGTTAACACAAACCCAATGGGCTCTGTTTCATCTAAAAAAACGCCA
>JBHHXB010000097.1:0-8760 GCA_046756825.1 Nitrospiria bacterium
CTAGCGGGTCGCACTACAGGAAATATTTTCCGACGTCGATCTTGTACTTTGTGGCATCAATCACATTCACAACGTCATAACGAAACGCGCCCTTCGAATCCTCTTCCGAAAGATCGACATACTTCTCATCGCACTCATTGCCGGAGGCGTCGAGAATGACCCGGATTTTCGGCCGATCGCCTTTTTCAGGGTTCGGGTTCGAAGACGACACAATGCCGATTTCCTTGGTGTTCAGCAACACCAGCGTGCCAATGGGGAAAACCCCGATGGCATTCACAAAGAGCTTCATGAGGATCGGATCAAAGGCCTTCCCCGACCGGCTCAACATAAAACGAAGGGCCTTGTCCGGCGCGAAAGGAATGCGGTTGTAGACACGCGAGGCCGTCAGCGCATCATAGCAGTCCACGATGCAGACAATGCGGCCCACCAGACTCAGCTTCCGTTTTGTCGCCAATTTCGGATAACCGGACAGATCGTAATTGAGGTGGTGCTCAAAGGCGCCGATGGCGACCTTCACCGCCATTTCGTGAATGCCCTTCAAGCGCACCAATTCCTTCACCGACATAATCGGATGGCTGCGCATGATTTCCCACTCGGCGGGCGTAAAGTCGGTGTCCTTGTTTAAGATTTCCAGGGGAATGTCGTACTTCCCCAAGTCGTGAAACAGGGCCGCCATACCGAGTTCACTCAAACTGCGCTTTCGATACCCCAGGCGCTGCCCGATCGCCAGCGCCAGGATGCATACATTGACAGAGTGGTTGTAGGTGTATTCGTCATGACTTCTCAAATTCGTCAACCCCAGCAGCGTCGTGTCTTCCTGCAAAATCTGATCAACCATCGACTGCACCACGCGCTTGGAGCGTTTTAAACTCACGGCCTGCTTGAGCTTCAAGCTATCCATCACCTCTGAAACGGCGGTCACGGTGGAAAAATAGGTTTTCTTGGCCAGTTCCTTTTTGTCTTTAAAAATATCATCCAGGGATTCTTTTTCCTTGGTTTCCTCGTAGGGCTCTATTTCAGGGTTTGAAAGATGGGCATTGATCATCTCCTGCTGCACGCGATCGAAGGGATCGGGCAGGTTCGTATCCAGCTTCGAGAAAATCACGGAAAAGGTAATAACCTCACGTTTATTGATACCGCGTGAAAAGATGATGGAGCCGACCTCCCGCCTCTTCATTTCATTCACGACAAACATGAGATTTGTAAAACCGTCAATATCGACCTTCAGCTTTGTTTCAGCCAAAAAAAGCGAATCACCCTCGAGGTTCAACACCACGTCGGGCTCGGCC
Organism: Nitrospiria bacterium; assembly: GCA_046756825.1. GTDB lineage: Bacteria > Nitrospirota > Nitrospiria > SBBL01 > JAADHI01 > JAADHI01. The sequence goes on from JBHHXB010000097.1 coordinate 1,290, forward strand.
TTGAAAAGCAGACTGAGGGTGTGATGCAATTTCTCAATGGGCTGGTCGAACGCAAGATTACCGATGTCATGAATTTGCGCGGTTTTCAGGAGAATCGCGAGCTCTCCGACCAGCCGTTTCCCGAGATCGGCCTGCGCTTCATCGTATCCATACATCTTCAAAAACCCCTATGTCGAATCATGATCCATCCACGCCCAACAGCGTGAGCGACTTTTTGCACGCATCACGCACTGTTTTGTTCCGGGACCGCTCCCCCTCGCGCAAAGCTTCGATCGCGGACGGCGAACCAATACGCTGCAAGGCCACCGCCGCGCAGATCGCCCGTTCATCCGCCGGAATATTCTTAAACAGGCTCCACCGGACGTCGAGATGCTTGACCATTTCCGGGATCACATCGTCCCCGCCCAATTTCGCGGCCCCATTGAAGATTTCTTTTTTCTCATAAAGCGCCTTCGTCTCGAATTCCTTTGAGGCAATCAAATGTAACAGTGGCGGAAGCCCGCCCGCGACCTTGTTTTTCACAAGGCTTTTAATCGCGTAAACCCGGTTTGACAGATCAGGGTCTGAAATAAACTGAAGCATCATTTCAAAGGCGTCCTTGTGTTTCATCGCATCCAAAACATGAAGCACCTCTTTTCGGATTTTGATTTCTTCGTGATGAATGAATTTTGAAAGGACGCTGATCGTCTGCGTATCCCCGATCTTTCCCAGCACATAAATCAGGTTTCTCACCACAAACCAGCGTTTATCATTGAGCCGCGCAATGATGGACTGGACATCCATCTGCCCCAGCTCCGCCAAAATATCGCAAAGCAGTCTCCGTGTTTTCATGCTCTGGACTGTATCGAATAAATCAATCACGGAGGGGATGATCTCTTTTTGAAAAAGCACCATGAAGGGCAAAAATTCATCCAACTGCTCCGAGGACAGCCGGTTGAGCACAACATCAAGGGCTGCAATCCGCTTTGGATTACCCGCCTGTAACAGCGCCTTTTTCACCAGGCCCGTTAAATGCGGGTCACGGTCCTGATCGGGGTCAAGCATCTCCCAATAAAATTCGAGGATCTTACGGGCATGGACAAAATCTCCCCTGAACGCCAATTCTTCAAAAATGTGGTCAATGATCTCCAAAACCTCGACAAAGCGGCCAGTCTCGGTTTCGATTCTGAGAATGTCGAAAAGCATGCCCTCCAGTTCTTTGACGATGTCGATTTCTTCTTCCCAGCGAAGTTCCCGTCTGATGGCGCGAACCTCGTCTTCGGTCAACTTAAAGATATGAAGCGCGGGAATTTCGACGCCCTTGGGAGAAAGTTTCGCCGGGTCCGCCATGGCTTCCTGGTTGTAAACCGCATTGAGTTGCCGGGGCTTCGGCGGTGCGGGATTCATCTCCTTGCAGGCCTCCAGCTCATCCTGATCCCCCCTTAAATCATCCACGACGATGTACTCAATATGAGCGAAGTGCTTTTCCCAAAGCAGGGTCACGATGTCGTCATCGGCCCCGGACTCACGGTTTTGCCCGTCCTCTTCTTCACTGCCCTCCTGCCCCAATACTTTCAAAAAGGCAATGAGTTCATCTTTTTCGAGTCCCGGATGAAAGGAGATTTCGCGCAAACCATCGACAAAAAGCCTGAAGGCAATGCTTTCAAGCCGGTTCATATTTTCATAAACCGGCTGCCCGGTGCAGAGCAGCTCGAATTGCTTAATCCGCAAACGAATCGGGCCGTATTCCTGAAGGTGAGCTGTCAACTTTTCAAACAAACTGGTGATGAATTTTTGATGGATCGGATTGTTGGGGAGATAAATCTTGAGGGTCTTCGCCGTCTTCGTCAGGATTTGCGCAACTTCCTTGGCCGACTGGACCTCCGCCTTGTCATAAGCGGCGGCATCCCCCTCGTCCATGGGATCGCTTTCCGTCTCAAGCATCATGCAGGCACCCTTCTAAAAGACTGAAAAATATAATATAGACCTGAGGCAATGTCAAAAAACCGATGCGTTCTATATCCCGACACTGAGCCGCCAACACCTCCTTCATTTTATCAGAGGTCTCCATAAAGGGGAATTCCAATTTCAAGGCCGCGTCGTCCGCAGTACCGGTATTTGCGTGTTGACAGGATAATCGTTCTGTGGAAAGATGCCTCCCCTGAAATCACGCGTAAACGACCGATGGAGTTTTGGGTAATCGCGCATGGCTGTTGCAATCGCATTCACCGTTTTAACCCTTTTTTATTTTCTGGGGTATCGAGGCTATTCCCGCATCATCAACGAAAAGGTCTTCGGGCTTTCCAATACGGAAAAGACACCGGCCCACGATCCAGATTTACGGGACGACTACGACTATATTCCGACGAAGCGGCACATTCTTTGGGGGCACCACTACACCTCCATCGCCGGAGCCGCGCCGATCATCGGGCCGACTGTCGCGGTCATTTGGGGCTGGGGGCCCGCCCTTTTCTGGATTGTCTTCGGGACTATCTTCATCGGGGCCGTGCATGATTTTGGCGCGCTCGCGCTTTCCGCACGCAAGGACGGGCAAACCATGGGTGCGCTGGCCGCCTCCGTCGTCAACCCCCGGGTTCACCTCCTTTTTCAAATCATTGTCTATTTTTTAGTTTGGGTCGTGCTGGCCGTTTTCGCCTTCGCCATCGGCATCCTCTTCGACCGCTATCCCGCCTCGGTTATCCCCGTGAACTTCGAAATCATCGTCGCCGTTTTGATCGGCCTGTGCTTTCGCAAAAAAAAAGGCGGTATCTTGATCCCTTCAATCCTGGCCCTCCTCTCGCTTTACGCCATGGTCGCGGTCGGCGTCTTTTTTCCAATTTCACTCAGCCCCTTGATGGGTGCGGACGGAAACCCCGTCATCGCGTGGGCCGTTCTGTTGTTAATTTATTCCGCCGTCGCCAGCCTTTTACCCGTCTGGCTCTTGCTCCAACCGCGCGACTACATCAATTCACATCAGCTCATTGTCGGTCTCGCGGCCCTCATCATCGGACTGGTTGTGCTGAATCCCGAAATGAACGCCCCGGTGATCAACCTTCACCCAAAAGGCGCGCCGCCGCTCTTTCCCATTATTTTTGTCACCATCGCCTGCGGCGCCATCTCCGGTTTTCACGGACTGGTTTCCAGCGGCACTACCTCGAAACAACTGGATAAAATGGGGGACGCGCGCTTTATCGGCTACGGCGGCATGCTCGGCGAGGGCACGCTGGCCCTCATCGCGACGCTCGCCGTTGCCGCCGGTCTCCCGAATTGGGGGTCGGAGTACGCGGAATGGGACGCCTCCGGCATCAACGCCATCGCCAACTTTGTCGCGGGCGCGGGACATTTTTTAGAGGCACTCCACCTGCCGATCGGCTGGGCACAAGCCATCGTCGCCATTCTCGCCATTTCCTTCGCCGCCACGTCAATGGACACCGGCGCGCGCATACAACGGCTGGTCGTTTCGGAAATCGGCACGGCACTGAAAATCACCCCGCTTAAAAACCGCTATATCGCGACCTTGATCGCCGTCGGCCCGGCCATCCCGCTGGTCATGGCCGGCCCCAAAGTCTGGCTTCCCCTGTGGCTGCTCTTCGGTACGACCAATCAGCTGATCGGCGGCATGACTTTTCTGATTCTTTTTGTCTATCTCTATAGAAACGGCAAGCCACTTTTACAGATCGCCATCCCCATGCTTTTTTTAATTACCATGACCACGGGGGCCATGGGCTACAGCATTATTTCATGGATCACAGCGCTGGGAACCGCCGGGGCCTCGGCGAACTGGCTGACCATTCTGATCGGCGTCGCGATTTTGTTTCTCGAAATCTGGATGATTGTCGAAGCCTGCCTGATTTTGAAAAAACTGCGAAGCGAGCGGCTCGCCGAAACTTAAAGAGCGCTACCCTCCTTACTGGTGCAGACTGAGTGCCTAGAGCGCGGATTTTTCGGATATTCGTTTGAGGGTGTTGATAATTTCGGCTTTCTGCTTACCGCCGATCTGAAGCGCCAAGGCTTTCTTGAATTGCGCTTCGGCCAGATGAGACGCGTCATTTTTAAAATAGGACATGCCTAAATGGTAGCGATAAAGCGCGGTCTTTGGTTTTCTCTGAACCAGCTCATCCAAAATCTCAATGGCTTTTTGATGCTCACCATTGAGATGATACCACCAGGCCAGGGTGTCATTGACTTGTGCGTCCTCGGGAGAAGCAACTATCGCCTTTCTGATATAGGAATACGCCGTCGTTTTTTCCTGAAAATGGTTCAGGAGAATCCAGGACAAATTGTTCAAAAGCATGCCGTCCTCGGGGTGGTAGATCAGACCCTGCTCATAAACCCGTTTCGCATTTTGATAGTCCTTTGTTTTTTCATACAAAACCCCCAGGGCCTGATAAGACTTTAAAAACTGCGGATTGACTTCGATGGCCCGATTCAGCGAATCAATCGCGGACGTCAAATTACCTTTCTTCGCCTCGATTTCAGCCATCAGGTAATGGGCGGTGACATTGTTTTGATTAAGAAGAATCGCGTCTCCGACATGACGCACCGCCGCAGTGAGATCCCCGCTCTCCTTGTAAAAATCTCCGATCAGCATATTCGGTAAAAAACCGGGTTGATGATCAAGATAGGGCTTCAGTCGCCGCGCAATCTCTTTTTCACCGGCGTCTGTTTGTTTCAACAACGCGAGCTCCAGGAAAAGCCGGTCCGCAAACCGATGATCAATTTTGGAAATATGATTCTCGGCTTGGGCAAAGTCCCGGTGCGATATTGCGGTCATGGCATTAAATAGAGGCAACAGGTTGTTCTCCGCGTCCAATGTCTTAAGCACCTCAAATTCGTACTGTGCCTCCTTCAAATGATCACTCAGATAAAGGGCAATGCCATTGATTGCGTGGGCCGCTGTATTGTTTGGATCCAGCTTGAGCACGAATTTGGCGTGTTCAGAGGCCAGGGGATATCGCTTGGAAGAAAGATAGAGGCTCGCCAAAAGCAAGTGCGCGTGACTGAATCCCGGATAGCTCTTGACGGATTTCTTCAAAAACTGTTTTGAGAGCCTGACTTTATTTTGAAGCAAGTGCGTCAAACCCAGATAATAATTCACTTCATACGACGCGGAACTCACGACAAGGGCTTTATTGAAGCTCGACAGCGCTTTATCCAAGGCCCCGGCTCTCAGGTGATACTCCCCCAAAAGGATGAAACCATGATAGCGCTCGTTTTTTTTGTCCTCATCGCGGCCTGCGTCAAGCAAACCTTGAATCAAGAGGAAAGCTTCCTCCCGCTTCTCCAGGTCCAGATACGTTTTAATTGCCCTGACTTTGATATCCAGGGAATCAGGATATAATTTGAGGGCCTTCAAATAAATTTCGTTCGCGTCGGCGAAGTTGTTTTTCCTGACGTACACACCGCTCAGCGCCAAGGACAAATTGATGTCATCCGGGTGCGCTTTTAACGCGCCCTGCAGATGAGCCTCCGCATCCCTGATTCTACCCGTTGACAAATAATAGTTCGCCAGCGCAATATCGGCGACGGGGCTTTTTTTTGAGAGGGAAACCGCCTTGACATACTGCGCTTCCGCCTCGACGAAGGAACGCTGCAACAAGTGGGTATTGGCCAAACCGATATATGCTTTTATAAAATTTGGATCTTGCTTCAGCGCAAGACGATAGTATTGTTCAGCCCGCTCAAACGACTCTTTCTTCAAATAAATGTTCCCTCTGAGCAGGTTAATTTCCGGCTTCGCCCCGAATTGAGAGGCAAGCGCATCACTTAAATCAATTGCCCCCTTCGCATCCCCTAACAAAAGAGATAAATAGACCATTTCTATCTGTAAGTCCATTGACGGAGAATCAACTTTTTTATAGGCACCAAGGGCCTGCCTGAACCCGCCCAACTTGAAAAACGACCGGCCCTCCATGAGGTAATATTCCGGGGTTTTGAGTCTTTTATCATGAACCCCTTTTAGGAGCACGAGCGCCTTCGTATATTGATTTGTCTGCATGGCCTCACGAACAAGGCTCAAAACATCTTTCTTCGATCCATTCTCGTCCACTCTGGAACAGGCCGCGAACATACCGAATAAAATGATAAAGGTCCCTATCGTTCTTATTTTCACCACACTAAGCTCTCATAAAAATAATCATGAATACCTTCAAAATAAATTTTAAAAATAAGAACAAGAGCGTAAACCCTGTAATCGAGATGATTTTATTGTTCATGGAATAGACATAAATCTTCCCAATCCCCTCGAATAAGCCGTTGAGCCAAGTCGATTCTCTTTTCGACCCTGAACTTAAGCGCACCGAACGCGTATTTATTGTGACCGTCTCTGAATTTTCCGAGAATGCCCGGGCATTTGATCGGGTTTGCTGACTGAGGACCTCTTCCTTGAGCCGTATCGATACGGGCTCGGAATGCTCCACTTTTAAACGCCCCCCCTGCCTCTGGCTTAGTGCCCGGGACCTTACGGTATCTTTATTTCTTTTCCCGCCGCCTTTATTTTCCTTCCCGGAAGGTGCCTCAGATGCATAGGAATAGTTAAAATAATTGAGGGGGTCCACGGTCACAATCTGGTTCGGATTAAAGGCCTTTGGCCGGTGTTTTTGCAATGAACGATATTTTTCATTCACCGCGTTCAATTCCTTTAAAATGGCGATGATCCTGTTTTCTTTTTGAATCACTTCCAGATCCCGGTTGAAATAATTCTCCATTTGCCCCCATACGGTGAAATCAAAATACTCGGAGTGTATTTCATCCCTCATGTCCGGATAACTTTTTATCGCGCCCAATGGAATAAGCGCCTCGTGGGGCTGCCCGCTCACACTGAACACGACAGACTTTTTCTGGATGTTCAAGGTAGTAAGAGAGCTGAGGATATAAACATATCCATCCGCTTTTTCTGTCTCACGCATCACATAAGAGGCAAAATCCCCTTCATTGATCTGCGGGAAAGTGTGGTTGCTTTCAGCAAAAACAGGACTGCCCGGAGCAAAACAAATCGGCAGGGAAAATAACAGAAAAAACCGAAGCCTTCTCATTGCACCGGAATAAAGACAAGAGGGAATAATCGCATTAAAACCGGCTTATTCCCTGATAAAGCAAAACATGCGCGGAGAGGCACTTTCATATCAAAGAAATACATGCCGGTATATTATACAAGATGGAGGCTGTAAAATAAATTGCCTCGCCGTTTATTGAATTGTATATTCAATTTCTCAAGATAAACTGCAGGGATACCTTGACCCTACAAAAAATTTTAGGCATGACAGCCTGACGATAACCATGTGCTGTTCATATCTTTCGCCGGATTATAAAAAAAGCCGTCATTCTCAATGACGGTTTCAGCCTCGGAGGAATGTTGGACCTGTTAACGCAAATTCAATAGGCCCTAATTCAATCGCCTTTGATTATTGCAGGTTAAGGATTGCTTGAAGCAAAAAAAGGCTTAGGGAAGAAAAATCACAACCAATTGAAAATAAATAGAAAACAGAGCCGA
>JBHHXB010000098.1:0-8711 GCA_046756825.1 Nitrospiria bacterium
AAGGGATACGCCCCGGCAGAATCCGACCCCGCCGCCTACCACGGCACACCGGCCTTTGATCTTTCCACCGGTCAAGCCAAGAAAAAGGCGGGAAAATCCCCGCCTTCGTACACCTCGGTTTTTTCAAAAACCCTTGTCCGTCTGGCGGAAAAGGACAAAAATATCGTCGCCATTACAGCGGCCATGCCGGCGGGAACGGGACTGAATGCCTTTCAAAAGGCCTTTCCCACGCGTTTTTACGATGTCGGCATTTCAGAACAGCACGCGGTGACAATGGCTGCGGGCATGGCCGCGGACGGCTTAAAACCCGTCGTCGCGATTTATTCCACTTTTTTGCAACGTGGATTTGACCAGATCGTTCACGATGTCGCACTCCAGAATCTGCCCGTCGTGTTCTGCATGGACCGGGCCGGTCTTGTGGGGGAAGACGGACCGACGCACGCCGGTGTCTTCGATATCGCCTACTTAAAAGGCATTCCCAATATGATGCTCATGGCGCCAAAGGATGAAAACGAGCTTCAGCACATGCTGGCCACGGCCCTTCAACAACAACAGCCCGTCGCAATTCGCTACCCGCGCGGCGCCGGAGCGGGCATCCCGCTTGATGAAAACATCACGCCTCTTCCGACCGGGAAAGGTGAAATCGTCATGGGCGACGAAGAAGCCGCGTGGGACACCGCCCTGGTCGCCATCGGAAACATGGTCTATCCCGCGCAGGCGGCGTCCCTGGAATTGAAAGAACAGGGCATCACCGCCGGTGTCGTCAACGCGCGCTTCGCCAAGCCACTGGATCGTGAGCTGATCATTTCGGTGGCAAGGCGGGCAAAAAAAGTGGTGACCCTGGAGGAGCACGTGCTTTCGGGAGGCTTTGGGGAATCCGTACTTTCAGTGCTTGAAGCGGAACGAAACGCAGGAAATATGACACCGGTCACCGTGCATCGGATCGGCCTGCCGGATGCCTTCACGGAACACGGCAACCAGAAACGGCTCCAAGCCGATTTAGGTCTGGATGTCGAGGGGATTTCCAAAGCCGTGGCCGAGTTCATGGCCCTCCCGGCACAAAAAATAAGGCTGGCCTCTCAATCCGACGTTGCAAAGTCCTCTCGTGTGAAGGTCATTTGAAGACCTCGAACCCATATCATTCAACCCGAAATTTAATAGAGAAGCGCTCAAACGGCAACCCAGATTCCTAAAGACCGCTTGGACCAGCTCATTGTGCGCCGTGGACTGGCGAAAAACCGAACACAGGCCCGCGCGCTCATTTTAAGCGGTGAAATCCGTGTAAACGGTGGTAAGATTGACAAGGTGGGCGCGATGATCAAATCAGATGCCGAAATCACCTTGACAGGTCCGCCGCCGCCCTTTGTCAGCCGGGGCGGGATTAAACTGGAAGCGGCCTTGAAGACCTTTGGCGTCCGTGTCATCGGCGCGGTCGCGATGGATGTCGGCGCGTCGACGGGCGGGTTTACCGATTGTCTTTTAAAATACGGCGCGGCCCGTGTTTACGCAGTGGATGTCGGCTACGGGCAGCTCGCCTGGCCGCTTCGCCAGGATGAACGCGTGGTTGTTTTAGACCGGCAGAATATTCGCTTTATTTCGGAGGATGTAATTCCCGAGCGGCTTGACTTCGTGAGCATTGATGTTTCATTTATCTCACTGGAAAAAGTCATCCCCTGCGTGACCCCGTGGATCAAAGCGGGCGGAAACCTGATTGCATTGATCAAGCCTCAGTTTGAGGTCGGCAAAGGCGAGGTCGGCAAGGGGGGCATCGTCCGGGCCGCGGAAAAAAGAGAGGCTGTTGTCCAAAAAATTTGCGGCATGGCGAAGGCCTGGGGGCTGGAAATGATGGAGACGATGTGTTCGCCTATTCAAGGGCAAAAAGGCAATATTGAATATCTGGTCTATTTTCAAAAACCAGATCCAAGTACCCACAGAACACACGTGTAATGACTTCGATGGATTGATGTCAATGATGTATGGGAGGAACGAGGAATGAAGATTTTGGTAACGGGCGGCGCGGGATTTATTGGCTCTCACATTGTGGATCGTCTCATTGAAGAGGGCCACGAGGTCGTCGTGGTGGACGACCTTTCAACCGGGAAAAAGAAAAATATCAACAAAAACGCCACGTTTTACAAGGTGGATATTCTCAGCAGCCGCATGGAAAAAATCTTTCAACAGGAACGGCCCGAATTGATCAACCATCACGCCGCCCAAATGGATGTGCGTAAATCCGTGGCCGACCCCGCCTTTGACGCCAAAAGCAATATTCTCGGCTTGCTCAACCTCCTTGAATCCGCCGTGAGAAACGGCACGCGGCGGGTCGTTTTCGCGTCTTCCGGCGGTGCCGCTTATGGAGAACAGGCGACATTCCCCGCAACGGAAGCCCATTCAACCCATCCGCTTTCGCCCTACGGCGTCAGCAAGTTGTCGAGCGAACACTATCTCTATTATTATCAAAAAGTCTGCGGCCTGGAGTATGCCGCCCTTCGATATGGCAATGTCTACGGTCCGCGCCAGGACCCGCACGGAGAGGCGGGCGTTGTCGCCATTTTCGTACAAAAACTGTTGAAGGGAGAACAGCCCACGATCAACGGCAACGGCATGCAGACCCGGGATTACGTCTATGTCAAGGATGTCGTCGAGGCCAATATGGCCGTGATCAACAATAAAATCAGTGACACCTTTAATGTGGGCACGGGCATCGAAACGACGGTAAACGAACTGTTCAAGCACTTGCTTGATATCACCGGTTCGGATTTAAAAGAGGTGCACGGGCCCGAGAAAAAGGGTGAGCAACGGCGGAGCTGTCTTGACTATAAAAAAATTTATGACGCCGCGGACTGGGAACCCACCGTTTCACTCCTCGAAGGATTAAAAAATACAGTGGATTATTTTAAGGGCAATTAGTATTGCCCTTCACATTGATCAACAACAAATAAGGGGGGATCGTGACAATTCAGAAACTGGACGCGAAAATCAAAACATTGAAATCAAAAATAAAGGCCGGGCATCAAGAAAATACAGATCCGCGAAGCGCTCGAAAAATCAAAAAAAGTTTAAAGCGGGCCCAACGCAGGAAAAATTGCCTCGTCAAACGTGCCGCATTGATTGCCTCAAAACAAAAGAAGGAAAAGGCTGCTTCGTAAATGACACCCTTGAAAGTCGGACTGGCGCTGGGCGGCGGCGGTGCCCGAGGCATCGCCCATATTGGAGTATTAAAGGTCCTGGAGTCAGAAGGAATCCACCTTCACATGATCTCCGGGACCAGCTTCGGTTCCATCGTCGGAGCGATGTATGCCCAGAATCCCGCGATTGGTCAGCTAAAAGACCGCGTCCTCTCTTTTCTAAAGAGCGAGGCCTTTCGCCGGACCAAGATCTTTTTTATCAAAAGACACTACGAAGAAAAGAAAAACAAAAGCTTCATGACCAACATCAAAAACTACCTTCAGCAGGGTATTTTCTGGGGGATCTCGCTTCAGCGCACCTCATTTATTTCAGAAGATGTTTTTCTAGCTCAAATGGGCCTGCTTTTAGAGGACAAAAAAATTGAAGATTCCGTCATTCCCTTTATCGCGGTTGCGACCGATTTAACCAACGGAGCCGAAGTCGTCCTTTCCGAAGGGCCCATTCGAACTGCGGTCGCGGCCAGCTGCGCCATTCCGGGCGTACTGCCTCCGATTCACGTGAACGGCATTCAACTCATTGACGGGGGATGGGTCAACCAGGTCCCCGTCGAACCCCTGGAGGCCCGAGGTGTCGACTTTGTGATTGCGGTCAATATTTCAGAGGAGGCATCTGAAACCCCGGAAATATTCGACAGCGGACTGGATGTCGTACTGCGCGCCAACGAAATCACCCGCTGTGTTTTGTCCCACCGGCAATTGAGCGGTGTGGATTTCACGATCCGCCCCAACATCGGACACATCCACTGGTCTGATTTTTGGCGTTTTGACGAGGCCATTCAAAAAGGAGAGGAGGCCGCCCGCGCCGCCATTAAGCCCTTAAAGCAACTTCTCTGGAGAAAGCGCGTCAAAAAATTCATTACCATCAGCCAGTAACACCCTCTTTTGAATGCCCTTTCAGTTGAAAGAATGCATCAAAAAAAGGCCGCGAAAAATAAATCTCCGCAGCCTTTTTTGGGTTCCGTTCCGATTGACCTTTAGCGCATTGTAAAACCCACACTCCCCTGAAAACCCCTTGAGGAGACCACATGGACTTTTGTGTGGACTGCTGGATCCGGCACAGAGCCATTCGCCGTTGCGCTTTTATTGCCGGGGTCTATAGCCCAAAATCCGACTTCATCCACCAGCGTCTTTCCAATCAACTTCATTTTTGGATTGATCTCATTTCCAAGCCAGGCCTCAATCGCCTGATTCTCACCCAAATCACAGCTCCCGATGACAACCCATCGTTCTTTGTCCGAGCGGTAGGACGCCGAGATATTCAGGCAGGTATCCACCGGCATGACCGTCGGCTGCAACATGGCCATCGTCATGGTGTCGCTGTGCGAAACGACACCATCGCTCACCGTTAAAGTAAAGTTCACGATGAGCTTGCCGTCGGGCAAAGGCGGCGTCTCCGATGGCGTCACAAAACTGGCTTGTGACGTATTCGGGTTCATCAGCATAATCCGTCCGCTCGTATCATCATGAGTCCAAAGATAGGACAAATCAAGCGGCCCGAGTGAATTAGAGCCGTTTAAAATCACCGTCTGTCCATTCGAAGTCACCGTCCGATCGGGCCCGGAAATCGCCAAAACCCCCTGCAGCGCACCGCCCGTCGTCGGCGTACCTGAAATCACGACATTCGCTTCCTCGGTGCCGCCGCCTTTCGACTTAACCAGGACTTTATAACCGGGCTGCTCCACCAGACCCGGAGCAATGGTTGTAACACCGCTCGCAATACCGCTTCCCTGGTCATTCAACATAAAACCGGGTGGTTCCGAAATCGTCCTCGGCTCCTGTGCCTTGGTGAAATACGCCGTAATCTCGGCCGGATCAACCTGATTACTGCTTTCGGCGGTCACAGTTAAACCTTCGCCCACAACAAAGGTCGCATCCCGAATCGTCACCTCATCCGTAATGTCGGCGCTTTCCGAGAACGGCGGGGTGTCGGAAATGTTCGTGACTTTCACCTTTTTTGGAAGCATATCCGAAGAGACCTGAAGACGGCCAAAGTAATTGCCATCCACTCCTTCCGTCAGGTTCAGCGCCGCGCCGCCATCAATTGTCGCAACCAATTCCTGCCCTTCGACACTGCTGGCCCAAACATTCACAAAGGTTTTAACTTCGTTACTCGCGTTCTTGACCTTACTATATGTTGCCCGATTCACGCGCGCGCCGAAGCGTGTCGCAAGACGCCCCATGACGGAAAACTTGTCATGCTGAACACAGTCATCGGGACCGATGGGGTTGGGCCCAAGGGGCGTTAAATTGGTGCATCGAAACTCCGGATACACGTCACCGATTCGAGGCCCTTCAATCCGGAAGAAATTCGTGCCCAGTGGACTCCCCGTGACGGTGACTTCGGTCAATCCGCCGTCCGCGATAAAGAGCCCGCCCGTATAATTGGTCGGAATCAAAAAAGGTCCAATATCGCCGGGTAGAGAGGCTGCAAATGCCAGCGGACCGACTAAACCGATGTCCCGCGTCATACTCAAGCCCGGACCCTTTTCCGCGCCCGGGCCGGCATCTCCCTCTGCAACAAATGTCATCCGACCATAGGGATAGGACACGGTGTAGGTCTCGCCTTCAATTAGTCCGTCGATTCGAATGCGAATCCGAGACATGACGGCTTGATCATTGGGGATGACCCCCGCGTCACTAAAAAACATGCCTTCCAAGGCCTGAACCAGAACCGCCCGGTACCCTTTTTTAGTCGAGCTGTTGAAGATGGACTCAGCGGCGTAATAAAAGATTTCATCAGGGAAATTGCCGTTCGGGTCATCCAAGGTCTTCGGCATGTACAAGGGCCGGGTCGGATCGGGAATTTCGACAAAGCAAAAGTCCAAATGAAGGCAGAGCCCCAGTTTTACGCCGTTTTTGTCTTCATACCACAGCGGATATCCATAGGTCAGGTCTCTCGGCCCGACGCGATTCAAGCCTTCCACCTGCTGTATGTCCGCGGCCCCGGCCGACGGCATGACGGTTTGCAAGGCTAATCCCAGTATGACAATCAGCCATACAAATCTGGATATTACTTTTTGAACAGGGTGGCTCATTTTTTAAATCCTCACACAAGAATGGATTGAATCGGCGATGCATTCGTCGGTTTAGGCAAGGCCCCGGGATCTGTCTTTTTGAACGCTGTGCTTCCTCCCCCAGGGACGGATCCAGACTGACGATCTCCATTCTCTTATCGGACTCCGCATAAAAATCTTTATCGGAAAAATGATTTCAATCACCACTTCTTTTACATCAGTCCTCAAGCGCTCCACGGCTATATTTCTCCGTGAGCGGGTCGATCTCTTTCTGCTCCAATTCGGCAACCTGCATACCGAGGAATCTGCAGCCCATCGCCCATCCGTCGATTTCGGCGCAAAGCTCCATTTTAAGACTCGCCTGACTCGCCGCCGCGACTTGACCATTTCCACCCAGGATCTCCGCCTCGGCCCGTGTCTGCCCGTCGCCGCCACTGCCGCAACCGGTTCCGACGATGCCAAAAAGAAAAACCAATGCTGCTAATTTCATTTGATTCAATCCGAAGTGTTTCGCGCTGCTGATCATTTTTTTCATGCTAGTTTTCTCCTGTCTCATCATAGTTATTGGGGTCTTTCTCATGTAAGTGTTATGGCCCGGGTAAATGCAATGGGCGGGCCTAAAATTCAACACAAAAACAAGAGACATAAATCATTGATATTTAATGAGAAAATAAATAAAAACCAACGCGAAAAAATTTTTTGATCAAAATCTGCTTGAAATGCTCAATTTTTTTGAGGATATCAAACAGTCCCGGAGAGGGATAAATCAGGGGGAAACAACCGAGGGAAGGCCGATACGAACCGAGTGTTTATAAAGAATGGGAAAATTAAACCGGTCTTCGGAGGCGACGCCCCCCCTACACGCCTCGTCTTCCGAACCAGCGGTAGCGGTTTTTCGCGAAACAGGCATACACGCCGTCCCGTAGCGGCCTGGGCAGGATACGGAACACCTTGAAACACCTCCAAAACCCGCCAAGGGCATTCGCAGCTTCAATCACGGCGTCGCTTCTGAAATAGGCCTTCCCATTTTTTATGAGGACGAAGGTTTGGATGTCGTCGGCGTCAAGGCCCTCGTTTTCATACAGCTTACGGCCGTGGACCGATTGTATGGGCATACATTGGAGACGTCCGTCCCGGTTGTAGCGTTCCACCAGATCAACGGAAGCAGAACAAACACGACAGTGATCGTCGAACAAAACCATGGTACCGGAGACAGAACGCATTGGAGCCGGCAAAATCAATTCGCCGGAGACGGCCGTGCCGTCGTGGAGGATTGTCTTTTCAGCCAGTCGACGGACAACAGCGCAAAAAACAAAACCACCGCAAAGAAACCCATCGTCGTCAAACCCGAAACCCAGGCCGACGGCGCTGCCGCGCTGTTCAACTGCCTCACCGGAGGGACCACGACGAGGTAGCGCTCGATCCAGCTTCCGGCCAAAATCATCCCCAGGACGGGCTTCATCGTCCCCTTCCGTCCTCCCCCAAATAAAAGCACCACAAAGGGTATTACGAAAAGCAGGAACACCATGAGAACGCTAAAAAAAGCGTATTCGCCGGAAAGGCCCCGATACAAAGGGCCGGTTTCTTCCGGCAAATTGGCGTACCAGGTTGGGACAAACTGCGCACCCCAAAGATAGACCCAGACCAACGCAAAGGTCAGCAACAATTTCCGCAAGGGTTCCCATACAGGAAGCTGGCACGCCGACTCTTTTGAAGCGGCCAGCATGAACATGAGTAGCGCGAGCCCCGCGTAAAGTCCGCCGAAACCGAAATAGGGCGCGAACAGGGTGTTGTGCCAATGGGGGGAAAGCGTCATACCGAAATCCCACGAAACCAGGCATTGATTAAGCAGGAATAAAAGGAGCAGCGTGATGAGCAATGCGGGATGCTTCTTTCGGTTCTTTAAAAAGTTCAGAACAATGCGGGCCGCAACACTGTAAAAAAGCAACAACGCGGCAAGATTTCTCCCGAACAGAAAAGGGCCGGACAACCACAAAGAATGCCCCTCATCGCCGCTCCAGTGAAAAAGCCGGTCCTGCCCGCCCCATAAACCAAGCAAAAACAGCAGCGCTACCGGCGCAAATGAAAGCGTGAGCACACCGGCGGGCACAAGCAAGGCGTCCAGCCCTTCCATGCCCAACAACCACAACAGCAAAAGAACTGCAAAAAGCCCCTGCGTCAGGCTCAAAAAATAGAGCCAGTTGCCTAAATAGAGCGCCCAGGGCACGCCGCTGAAAACCCAGGAAAGCACTGCAAGCCCCAAGGCCCCGGCAAAGAGATATTTCATTGATCCGATCCTCGTGTTCATTTGCTTACTTTAAGAGTTCGTAGCGGATGTAATTGACAATGTGCCAGCGCCCGATTGGTGAAATGGCATCCCGGTGCGGCGGCATGAAATGTTTCTTGCCGCTGCCGTGCCCGTGTCCCCCGTCACCGTGGCCGTGTTCTCCGTGGCTGTGCTCATGGCCTGCGCCACATTGGGGCGCGTCATGGGCGTGATCATCGTGTC
>JBHHXB010000099.1:0-8668 GCA_046756825.1 Nitrospiria bacterium
GTCAAAATCGTCGCGAAGGAAACAACGGGTGAACTTCTGGGGGCGCACCTTATCGGCCCCGAGGTGACGGAACTCATCGGCTCCTTCGTTTTGGGGAAAACCTTGGAGGCCACCGCCTTGGAATTTGCGCAGTCCGTCCATCCGCACCCCACCCTTTCCGAGACCGTGATGGAGGCCGGGGGTGCGATTTTGGGTCAGGCCATTCATTTTTAAGGGAAGGTCATGCCGGAACAACATTTTCTCACACCACCGGAAACACGCACGACGCGTCTGCCGGCCTGGTTTAAGGTCACGGCGCGGACGGGAAAAAACTACCTGAAAATCCGGCGGCTGACCGAGGTGTTTAAGCTTCATACTGTTTGTGAGGAAGCGCGCTGTCCAAATATTTGGGAGTGCTGGAATGCCGGGACGGCGACCTTCATGCTCTTGGGGGAGATCTGTACGCGAAGCTGCGGTTTTTGCAATGTGAAGTTGGGACGCCCCGAAACCCTCAATCCGGACGAACCTGCGTACGTTGCCGAAGCCGTCAACCGACTGGCACTGAGGCACGCCGTCATTACATCAGTGAACCGGGACGAATTGGAAAACGGCGGCGCTGAAATTTTTGCTGAAACGATCCAAAAAATACGGGAGAAACGCCCCGGCTGCACTGTCGAAGTCCTGATCCCGGATTTTCAAGGGAAAAAGACGGCGGTGGATCTCGTTTTGTCTCAATGCCCCGACATTCTCGCCCACAATCTTGAAACGGTCCCGAGGCTCTACCGGCGGGTCCGCCCCCAAGCCGTTTACACCCGCTCACTGCAAGTCTTGTCCTGGGCTAAGTCATCAGGGCTTGTGACGAAAACAGGCTTAATGCTGGGCCTGGGGGAATCCACTGAGGAAGTCCGCTCCGTGATGGCCGATCTTGTGGGTATCGGCTGCGATATTCTGACCCTAGGGCAGTATCTTCAGCCGACGGCGAAACACCTCCCTGTCGAGCGCTTTGTCGCCCCTTCGGAATTCGACGAATTGAAGCGCCTTGGTGAAGAAATGGGGCTTACACATGTCGAATCCGGCCCTCTCGTCCGAAGCTCATACCACTCCGAACGACAGACCGAGACAGTACACTTGAAAGCCAAATCTGTTCTCTCAATTTCAAATCCGTTTTGACGGATACCAAAAAGGATTTACGGGACTAAATTTTTTTTGTGGATTTGACTTCAATCCAGAGCAGGTTGGTGACTGCGGTGCCGGTCCAGGTTTCGTCTCCCTGTGGTTTTTCCTTGTTTCGATAGGTGAGCCGGATGGCGTATCGGCCTTCCTTCAATGGCCCATTCACCAGCATGGTGAGGTCGTCAAATTGCTTTCCAAATTCCTCATTGACTTCGAGCCGCACAAAATCCTCGGGGGTTAAGGGACGGGGCGGTACGACTTTCATCGTAAGATGTCCGCCCAGATTTTCCGCAAAAAGCTCCCACTCCAGATCAAGCAGGGGGTTGAGCCGCTTATTGATAATCAGAGGCACGGTCGTATGATTGGAGAGGGTCACAGTGATGTGAATGGGCTCGCCGATTTCATAACGGGGTTTGTTCGCCTTGATAAAGACAATCAGGCTCCCCGTCCGGCCGTATTCATCACTCAGGGCCGGGCGCGGGGATAAGGGGGCAACAAAAAACGCGATGGTCCACATGCAAATCACGAGAATACGCATCATTGGAATACCCTCCGTGTCTGTCACCTATTATGAACCCAGACTCTGAAATGGTCAAGATGCGTGCAAAACCAACAAAGTCCCGTCCGAATGAAATGCACAAAACACGCGTTGAACCGCATGGCGTGCTTCTTGTCCACATATTGTTACGCATAGAGGCCATCTCGCTTCCCAATTTTGATAGGGCAAATTACACTTGGGAAACAAAGAGAATCATCGATTCGGGAATGCTTTATCTTCGTTGGGTTATTCAATCTTGAGCAAGGAGGTTTTTATGGGTACTGCAACAGAGGGCTTCAAAAGGTACTTTGTGTGGGATCGCACCGTTCGTATTTGCCACTGGATTAATGTCATCTGTGTCATGGCACTCATGGGCGTGGGGCTGGTTCTGCTGAATGATAAGGCCCTGGGCGTCAGCACGGAGGGGAAAATCGCGCTTAAAACAATCCACGTGTATATTGGCTATGTTTTTGTATTGAATTTAATCTGGCGTATTATTTGGGGATTTATAGGGAACGCGTATGCAAAATGGAAAGCCATTCTCCCCTTTGGCAAGCAGTATCGCACACAATTCAAGGCCTTTGTCGCCGGTGAAAAAGAAAAAAATTCTCCGAATTTTTTGGGACACAATCCCATCGCGCGATTGATGGTGACACTGCTCTTTTTGCTGCTGGCCGTGCAAGCGGCGACAGGCCTTGTGCTCGCGGGAACGGATCTCTACCTCCCCCCCTTTGGTCATGAAATTGCCGAATGGGTGACAAATGCCGGTGAAGACCACAGCAAGATCGCCAATTTAAAGCCCTACTCAAAAGAAAACGTGGACCCAGAGAGTTATAAAGAAATGCGGTCATTTAGAAAACCCTACATTTCGCTGCATATTTTTGTTTTTTATACGCTGTTAGGAGCGATCGTTTTGCACGTCGCAGGTGTGGTTTTCTCCGAAATAAGAGAAAGGAGCGGTCTCGTCTCCGCCATGTTTACCGGGACAAAGGTGTTTTCTAAAAAACCGATTGATCTTGTGGAGAATCAGGCAAGCAGCGAAACCGAAGACAGCGATTTGCCGCGTTACGCCGGGGAGGCCTTGCACCGAACCTTGAAATAGGTTTTTTACAGCAAGCCGTCGAAAAAATCGTTGCCCTTGTCGTCCACGATAATAAAGGCAGGGAAGTCCTTCACGGTAATCATGAAAATGGCTTCCATGCCGAGCTCGGGGTAGGCGAGGGTTTCGACTTTAGTGATACATTCCTTGCCGAGGATACCGGCCGGGCCGCCGATGGAGCCCAGATAAAAGCCGCCGTATTTTTTACAGGCGTCGGTCACTTGCCTGGAGCGGTTGCCTTTCGCCAGCATCATCATCGAGCCGCCCTTTGCCTGAAACGCCGCCACGTACGAATCCATCCGCCCCGCCGTCGTCGGCCCGAAGGCGCCGGAGGGATAACCTTTCGGGGTTTTCGCCGGCCCCGCGTAATAAATGATGTGATCTTTGAAGTAGTCCGGCAGGTCTTCCCCCGCATCCAGGCGTTCCTTGAGTTTGGCGTGAGCGATGTCCCGCGCGACGACGATCCGCCCCGAAAGCGAGAGCCGTGTTGCCACAGGGTATTGGCTCAATTGACTGCGAAGCGCATGCATGGGCTGGTCGAGATCAAGGGTCACGGCCTCGGCGTTCGCTGCCGGATGATCCGGCAAATATTTCGCCGGATGGGGTTCCAGGGCCTCTAAAAAAACACCCTCTTTCGTAATTTTTGCTTTGATATTTCGATCCGCGCTGCAACTCACACCCAGACCGATGGGGCAGGAGGCCCCGTGACGCGGAAGCCGGATGACCCGCGCGTCAAGACAGAAATATTTCCCGCCGAATTGCGCGCCGATGCCGAGCGTCCGTGAGACTTCCATCAAGGCAGCCTCTGTTTCCAGATCCCGAAAGGCATGCCCCGACTCGGATCCCTGCGTCGGCAAATGGTCCAGGTAGCCCGCCGAGGCCAGCTTCACGGTTTTCAGTGTCATTTCAGCCGAGGTGCCGCCGACGACAAAGGCAAGGTGATAAGGCGGGCAGGCCGCGGTGCCGAGGGTTTTCATCTTTTCTGTCATAAAGGCAATCAGGGTTTTCGGATTTAAAACCGCCTTTGTTTCCTGATACAGATAGGTTTTGTTGGCCGATCCGCCTCCCTTCGCGATGAACAAAAAATTGTAGCTGTCGCCCGTTGTCGCGTAGAGGTCGATTTGCGCAGGCAGATTGTCGCCCGTGTTTTTCTCGTCGTACATCGAAAGCGGGGCATTCTGTGAGTAGCGGAGATTATCCTTGGCATAGGCATTGAAAATCCCCTGCGACAGGGCCGACTCGTCTGGCCCACCGGTCCAAACCTGTTGCCCCTTTTTCCCGATGACAATGGCGGTACCCGTATCCTGGCACATGGGGAAAATGCCTTCGGCCGCGATGACGGCATTTTTTAGAAGCTGCAAGGCAACGTATCGGTCGTTTTCGGAGGCTTCCGGGTCGTCCAGGATCGCCGAGAGCAGCGTTAGATGCGAGGGTCTCAAGAGATGGGCGACCTCGATAAAGGCCCGCTCTGAAAGAAGCGTGAGTGCCTCCGGCGCGACGGTTAGAATATCCCGCCCCTCAAAGGATTTCAGGCCAACATCATCCTTCGTCAGCAGACGGTATTCCGTCGTGTCTTTTTGAATTGGAAACATCTCTTGAAAGCTGAAATCCGCCATGTTGTCTTTATTTTCCTTGTAGTGGGTTGCCGGTTATTTTGAGGCGATTGTAGCAGAAAAAGTCAACGAGATCGACCGGTTTCCGGCAAGCCCCCTTGATGATTCTTGCTCGAAAAGAGTCCCCAGGATCTTATGCGTTATCGCTTGATTTGGTTTTTTTCTCTGTCTATAATCTCCGGAATTGCTGATGTGAAAATTGACGGAGGGCGCCGGATGCTTTTTGAGGTTCACCAAATTGAGGGATTTGACTGGGATAGCCGGATGTTTAGCCGTGATGTCCGTGTGGAAGTAGACGAAAACGGCTATTTCGGGACATTCAGTTACGAGGGGATCAAGTTCAAAACAGAGTCCTATCCGACGGTTGACGAGGTTTTATCCGATGCCACGCGAAGGCTCCATAAAAAAGGGTTTACCGACTTACGCACTCGGGTTAACGTGCGTGAGGATCGTTATCTGGCTGAAAGAGAAAATTGGGTTGATCACAAAAACCCGAAGTAAGGCCGAAACGTCTTCCTTATTTGTTCCATCCCGCCGATTTTTTTCTCATTTTTCTCCCCTAAAATTGTTGTTGTCTTCCTTATTTTTTTTGGGGTTCGTGTTTTTTCCCCTCATACTGGTCGCGAATGCCGAAGTATCCTCTGAAGTTGCGCCGTCAAGCCGTTTGAGACAACTCAAGATTGCGGCCATGAAGCGGGAGTTCCGTCTTCTGGCCAATGAAAACCCATCTGATTCGTATCGGATTCTCCAAAAAAAGTACGCTGAGAACCACTTTCAGGCCGTGGTTGAGATGGTCAGTACGCTTTTACCGGAAAAGCGAAACGCAGCGGTTTCCCTCATTTATGGGAACAGCCTTGTCTTTTTAGGACGAAAAAACGAGGCTGTGTCCGCCTTTCAAAGAGCATTTGAAGCAGCGGCTTCTCCGGAAGCCAAAGCCGCGGCATTGGCCAATTTCGGCGTTCTTTTTTCGATGTCGAAGCGATGGGAGCCAGCGGTTCAGCGGCTTGAACAGTCGCTTGAAATCGACCGGGATGCCGATCATTGGCTCGGGCAGGGCTTGGCCCTTGCCCAGTTGGGTGTTTTTTATTTTAAAATGGGTGATGTGGAAAAAGGGGCGGCGGCGCATATCGAAGCTCTGGAAATCGCGGAGACAATGGCAATCCCCTGGCTCGAGGCTCGTCAGTTGAGCCAATTGGCCCACCTTTATTACCGCGACCAAACATATCATCTCGCCCGTGATTATTATGAAAAGGCGGTCAAAATATACCAAGCTCTGGATGACCCTTTAAGCGGCGCGGGTGCCTTGACGGCACTGAGCTTTGTGTACAAAGAAATGAAGCAACCCGATCAATCCCTGGATTTACAGTCAAAGGCGCTCGCAATGTATCTTCAACTGGGGGATCAGCCCAATACCTCCAAAGTTTGGCTGAATATCAGCCTCATTCATCGCGACGAAGGGCATTTTGACAAGGCCCTGGATGCGGCACAAGAAGCGCTCCAGATCCAAAGCACCCTTGGAAACCCCGAAAAACTGGCCGAAATTGAAGGGACGCTGGGCACCATTTATGAAAAAAAGGGCAACTTGGCGGAGGCCATCGCTCATTTAAAAAAAGCGCGGGACTACTTCGAAGCGGCGAAAGCGGCGCAGGCCATCCATATTGTTGATCTTCGAATCCAGGCACTGGAGGATCAATTGAAACCCGCCTTTTGATGTTAAACTGGTCTCTAAGAATGAGGGGCCACAATTGACAGTCACGGGTCTAATTTTATAGTATTGAACATTGGTGATGGACTTGGATTTCACGTGAAACAATTTATTAAAACATCTCTGTATGTCCTGGCGATGCTCTTTGCGGGCTACTATATTATTCAGTTGGTACTGGTTTTTTCTCCCGCCACAGATATTTTCGCGCCGCGCTGACACGGGCTGATGATAGGGGGCGTATGAAATGTTAGGCCCTTTCAGTTTAAGCTCATTACGTTTTTCCATTTTACTTTTCCGGTTTCGGAATCCCCGGTGGTCTGCATCTGAGCCCTCGACTCCAGTAGGTGCGTCGCATGGCGGAAAGTCAAACCCCGCTGATTCAATTCAAGATAAGGAGCGACTGATGAAGAGAAGACTTGTTTTGACGAACCCGGCGATTGCGGGGATGTTATTGGCCATTCTTGTCGTTTCTCTTTCTGCATGCGGCGGGAAAGCGCTTCGCCGATCCAGTGAACCCGATTGGGTGCAGCGGGGGAGCGGCGCCTTTGTGGATCAGGATCAAAAATCCTTCTACGGGGTCGGGGCCATTGTTGGTGTTAAGAACAAGCCGCTGGCGCGGACGGCGGCGGATAATCGGGCACGCGCCGAAATCACGAAAATATTCGAAACCTATTCCGCGTCTTTAATGCGTGACTACGCCGCATCGACAACCTCGGGCAGTTTTGAAGCGACCAGCGAGGAGCAGAATATTGAGCAGTCGATCAAGACATTTTCGGCAGCCACGCTTTCCGGCGTGGTCATTATTGATCATTGGGCGGATACATCCGATGGCGTGTTTTATTCCCTGGCCCGCTTGGATTTGGAGCGTTTCAGGGAAAATATCAACAAAGCAAAGGAATTGAATGCGTCGGTCCGGGACTTTGTCAAACAAAATGCCGAAAAGGCCTTTGAAAAACTCGAAGCGGAAGAAGCCAAACGCCGATGAGCGCAGGCTTAAATTTGAAGGACAGGCGATGATTCAAATCAATAAAAAATGGAGCTTGTGTCTCTTGGCGGCGGGGCTTTTGATGGTCTTTCCGGGTTGCGCGACAAAAGTTTCCCGCGTCGAAGTGGGGACGGTGACGGATTTGTCGGGCCGCTGGAACGACACGGATTCCCGCCTGGTTTCGGAAGAAATGACGCAGGATGCTTTAAACCGCGCCTGGGTGGATCAATTTCAAAGCAGGACAGGGAAACCGCCGACCGTCATCGTCGGGCGTGTGGTGAATCGCAGTCACGAACACATCAACGTTCAAACCTTTGTCAAGGATCTGGAGCGCGGCTTGATCAATTCCGGCCGGGTGTCCTTTGTCGCCGCCAAGGGCGAGCGGGAGGAAATCCGCACCGAGCGGATCGACCAGGCCAAGCATGCCTTGCCCGAGACCGCGAAAGGGCCCGGGAAGGAAATCGGCGCGGACTACATGATGATCGGAACGATTAACACGATTTTAGACGAATCGGGCGGGACGAGGGCCATGTTTTATCAGGTGGACCTTGAAATGATTGACATGGCCAACAACCGAAAAGTCTGGATCGGGCAGAAAAAAATCAAAAAAATCATTTCCAAAAACAAGCTCAAGCTCTTTTAGGGGTGGCCGATGCAACGCTGGCTGCTCATTTTGGTGATGTTTGTCACGGCCTGCGCCCCTTCCCTGAAGCATCACGAACGCGTCGAGCAATACCTCCACAAACATCAATACGCCGAAGCCGACCAGGTCGTCGCGGAAAACCAAGGCGGTTATGGCGACCGGAATATTCTGCTCTATTACTTTGACCGGGGCATGCTGCTCCACCTCGCCGGGCAATACGAGGAAAGTAATACCTTTTTTGAAAAAGCCAAAGACACCATAGAAAAACTCTATACCGAGTCTCTGCTGACGCACACCGGCGCGCTTATTTCAAATGATAATCTCTTGCCCTATGACGGCGAGGATTTTGAAAAAGTCCTCGTTCATCTCTTTTCCGCCCTGAATTATGCCGCGATGGGAAAATGGGACGAGGCCCTGGTCGAAGCCCGGCAAGTGGACGCCCGCCTGAATCAGTTCAACGATCAATACGAGAAAAAAAATATCTACAAAAAAGATGCCTTCGCAAGATATTTGTCCGGTGTGTTGTATGAAACGCGGGGTGAAATGAACGATGCCCTGATCTCTTACGAAAAAGCCCGTGAAGCCTTTGAAGACTACGAGCGCGATTATCACACGCCTCTGCCGCCCCGGTTGGGATTTGACCTGCTGAAAATGTCGGACGTCCTTCACTTGAGGGAGGAATTTGAGGCCTATAAAAACCGTTTTCCGGAGGCGGCGGCCCGCTTCCCCTTACGGGACAGGGTACTCGAAGGCGAGGTCGTGGTGGTCGCCTATGCGGGGCGCTCCCCGGTGAAAGAGGACTTTTTTTTCAATACGATGATTCCAGACGGCGACGGGGGGTCCTTTTTGTTGACGGTCGCGTTTCCAAAATTCGTTACGCGGCCGTCAAGTGTCGTGCGTGCGGAGCTTATCCTTCGAAAAGGCCGTGTGCGT
>JBHHXB010000100.1:0-8495 GCA_046756825.1 Nitrospiria bacterium
CTCCATAAGAAAATACTGATGATAACCGCAGGAAATTACCACATTCACCAATCAGACCGCAACTCCCGGTACGTCCGAAATAATGTCGATGAGGCATGACGGCACGTGCCCGTTTGAATACAAAAGGAACTCGAATATTCAGCGTATTTTTAAATGGCAGATCTGCTTCGCGAGTCACAAACGAGGCGCGACAACTTTAAGTGCGGGACATCGCAATGGATGGATTAAGGGTGCTCTTCGACCCAGACAATGCCGTCTGGCGTCGTTTCCTTTTTCCATATCGGCGTGATGCGCTTCAATTCGTCAATGCACCACGAGCAGGCGCGAAAGGCGTCCTTCCGGTGCTCGGCCGCCACGATGATGAGGACGATATTGTCGCCGATGGCGATCTCCCCGACGCGGTGGATAATCGTCACCTCAATCAGGTCGTAGTCCTTGAGGGCCTGCTCCCGAATCTCGGCGAGTTTTTTCTCCGCCATGCCCGGGTAGTGGTCGAAAAACATTTTGTTGATTTCGAGGCCCTTTGAGAAATCCCGCGCCGTCCCTAAAAATGTGACGATGCCGCCAATCCGCCTGGAGCAGGCCTTGATTTTGTTAGTCTCTTCCTCGACGCCGAAATCTTCTGTTTGAACCCGAATGCGGTCTTGATCCATGTCTTACCCTTTCAATATTTCAATGAATGATATCGTCAGAACGATAGGTTAGCCTCCGGCGAAAGGAGGGAGAAAGGCCACCTCGTCGCCATCCCGAATAACGGTGTCTTTTTCGACCACTTCCTGATTGACGGAAATCAGGATACCCCCTTTTTGTATCACATCCTTTAAGGGCGGCAAGTTGATCTTGAGCTTCTCAATCAGCTGATCCAAGGTCATCCCTTTTTCAACATCGACAGAGACTTCCTCCTTGCCCACCAGCCCTTTCAGCACCGCGAAAAACTTCACTTTCACCATCGTCATCCCCTCTCTCATATTGCGGAAAAATATAACGGCATTCAATGAGACCTGTCAAGAAAGCTTACCATAAAGGAGGAGGATTGGCCTTCTGCACGTCTCGAAACCCCGCTGTTTTTTTGAAATACCACCTTATCTTATTGAACCGCGGGCGCCAGCATTCTTACCGAAAGTGTTTTGGAATTGACTTGCACAGGCAATCCGAAAGGCAGGGTGGCCGTCCCGTCTCCGTGACCCGACGGAAAACCGAAGAGGATGGGAAAATCACTATCGTTGAAGATATCGAGGATGATTTCCGGCAAGTCCTCCGGCCTGCACTGCGGCATCTGGCCAAAAACAAGACCACGAATCCGCTTGAACTTGCCAAGCGTCTTTAAATACGACAACATGCGGTCGATCCGAAAAGGCGCTTCATTCACGTCCTCAATGAACAGGATTTTATCGTCGGTCACGATTTCGTAAGGCGTGCCGATGGTCGTGCACATCAGCGTCAGGCAGCCGCCGGTCAAAATCCCCTCTCCCGCGCCGTGCCGCAAGGCCCGTACCCCCTCAAAGACCATATCGTTGACCTGTCCGGACAAAACCTGAAAAAACTCCGCGGCCAGACGCGGGGCGGGATTATTTCCGAACACCGTCGCGACCATCGGCCCGTGAAACGTCACCCAGCCAAGGACCTGGTTAAAATAGAGAAGCAACGTCGTAATGTCGCTCGATCCGACAAATATTTTGGGAAACTGAACAAGTTGCACCGCGTCGAGCAATGGGATGACTCGCGCGGCCCCGACACCGCCGCGCGCGCACACAATGGCATCGACTGCGGGATTTTGAAACATGTTTTGCACATCCTCCGCCCGCGCTTCATCAACACCGGCGAAATAACGGTGGGCCTTTTCAAGATGCCTCCCCAAAACCACCTTGTATCCGCGTTCCTCAAACCAGTAAACGCCCCGCTGTAACTGATCGGCGTCCACACGGCCGGAGGGCGCCACAACGCCAATCGTACCGCCTTCTTTTAAGGCAGGAGGTTTGACGACAGCGTAGTGACGGGAAAACCTATCCATGAACCACCTCTTTAAAGATGATATCGTGCAGCGCCGGCCGGAAGACGCGGATCGACACATTTTCCCGGCTGGGGTGCACGCGATTCGTTAACAGAATAACAGTGAGATCGTGTTTCGGGTCCACCCAAATCGAGGTGCCTGTAAAGCCCAAGTGCCCAAAACTTTCGGGCGAAAAGAAACGGCCCGAGGACGAAACACCCGGACCGCCGGTACCGGAGGGATGCGAAGGTGTATCCCAGCCTAGCCCCCAAGAGGCCCCAGCGGGGCCGCGCCTGCCCGCCTGCCGCGTGACAAACAACCGGGCATTTTTCGTATCGAACAAGCCGGAACCTTCAAGAGACGCCCGCCACAAGGCAAGCAAGCGGTACACATCCAGGGCCGTGGCAAAAAGACCGGCATGGCCCGCGACCCCGCCCATGACAAAGGCGTTGTCATCGTGCACGATGCCGGAAATCACCCCCCCCCGCCAAGACACCTCTTCCGTCGCGGCGAACACCCGGCCGGGCGTATACCTCGTTTTTTGTTCCGCCGGAAAGAAGGCCTCGCAGGACGCCGCGGCGGGCCGGATATGTCGCTTGAAAAAGACGTCGAGCGGCATTTGTGTGATCGTTTCGATCACGTCCTCAAGCAGAATAAAACCGATGTCGCTGTAGCAGCTTTTTTCGCCCGGCTGGGCGACGAGGGCTTCCCGGCGGGCCATTTCAAACACGCACTTCTTCGCTTCATTTGATCCCAGAAAACCCGGTGTTATTTTATCTCGTTTGATGATTTTCTCGTAGTAAGGCCGCCACGCCGGGAGTCCCGAGCTATGATTGAGCAGATGAAACAGCGTGACCTGATCTTTCTCTCCCCCGGAAAATACGGGCAGATATTTTTTGACGGGATTTTCCAAGGCCAGACGATTTTGCTGAAGCAGGCGCGCAACAGCTGCCGCCGTCACCAGGGGTTTCGTCAGTGAGGCGAGATCAAAAACCGTGTCACGCATCATTTCCACTCGATTGGGCGTAATCATGGCCCAGCCGAATGCTCGATGCAGAACAATCTTTTTTCGATGGGCAACCAGTAGCACCGCGCCGGGGAAAACGCCTGCCGCCAAGCCTGCTTCCATCTTTGCGACAGTTTGTTTCATGAAGACGCGGATGCACGCAGACGGGCGAGCAGCTTTCGATGTACACCGTCAAAACCGCCGCTCGACATGATACACACCAGGTCACCCGGCAAAACCGCCTTCTCCAGCAAGTCTAAAATCTCCGCCGAAGCCGGGCAAAAGCAGGCCGCTTTCCCACGTGTTTTTAGCGCCGAGATAATCTTCTCCGGTGAAAGCCGTTGCTCGACCGGGATTTTCTCCGGTGCAAACACATCGGCCAGAACAATCCGGTCCGCGCTCTGAAAAGCGGCGATAAAATCCTCCTGAAAAATATTTCTCCGGCTCGTGGCGGAGCGGGGCTCAAAAATCGCCCAAATCCGCCGAAAAGGGTAGCGCAGCCGAAGCGCGGCCAGTGTTTCCCGTATCGCCGTGGGGTGATGGGCAAAATCATCCATGACGATAATGTCATTCACGACGCCCAGCACCTCCTGCCGACGTTTGACACCCTGAAAGGCAAGGATGCCCGCTTGTATCTCATGCCACGTAAGACCCAGGTGATGACACAAAGCAGTCACCGCAAGCGTGTTGTTGAGATTATGACGTCCAATCAGCGGGCTTTTGATCTCCCCCAGTTTTCTGTCCCGGTACCAGACTTCAAAGGTGACAAAGGCTTCATTTTGCTGGATTGCGCGCGCCTGCCATGCCGCCTCTTCCTCTGTGCCGTAGCGCTCCACGCGGCAGTCCGTGCCCGCAACGACATCGTCGATGGCCTCATAGCCACTGGCGGCAAACAAGACGCCCTCCGGCGGAATCAGCGCCGTGAACTTTTTAAAGGCGTCGAGAATAACGGAGAGATCCTCAAAAATATCCGCGTGGTCAAACTCGATGCTGGTGAGAATGGCGTGGCTCGGGCGGTAATGCAGAAACTTCGGCCCCTTGTCGAAGAAGGCCGTATCGTACTCGTCGCCCTCGACAACAAACGAAGGGCCCTTCCCAAGACGGTGATTGCTGTCAAACTGCTTCACCCAGCCGCCGATCAAGGCGCCGGGATCCTTGCCCGCCGAGATAAGCACAGAAGCCAGCAAAGAGGACGTCGTCGTCTTGCCATGCGTGCCCGCGACAACCAGGGACTGCTTATCTTTTAAAAAATAGCGCGCCACCGCCGAGGCCATCGACAGATAGGGCAGCTTTCGTTTCAGGGTTTCGACAACCTCCACATTGTCTTTTGAAACCGCGTTCCCGATAATCACGCGGTCAACGTCCGGGCCGATATGAGAGGGGGAAAACCCCGCCTTGCAGGGGATGCCGTCGCGTTCGAGCAGGGTGCTCATCGGTGGATAAATCGCATGATCCGAACCGCTCACGTCATGCCCCGCCTTTTTCAACAGCCCCGCCAAGGCCGCCATCCCCGTGCCGCAAATTGCGATCATGTGGATCCGTTCGGAAGCGGGCGCGAGTTCTTCTTTCAAAAATCCTCCTTCATCTGTTCATCTCAAGATCTTACACCACCCCTAAAGCTTCGCCGATTTCGGAAACGCCGATCAGTTCCATTTTCGATTTTTTCAGACCTTCTTTTCTGAGCATTTCTTCGTTTCTCTGCGGCAGGACACAGCGCTTGAAGCCGAGCTTTTCCGCCTCCCGGATGCGCTGCTCCGCACGTTGGATCCCCCGGACTTCACCCGCCAGTCCGACCTCGCCGAACACCACTGTCGCGGGGTCAATCGGACTGTCCCGGAACGACGAGGCCACGGCCGCAACGACCCCTAAGTCTATCGCGGGTTCATTGATTTGAATGCCGCTGACCACATTCACGAATACATCCTGATCCGCCAAATGCAGTCCGGCCCGCTTCTCCATGATCGCTAGCAGCAGCGACATCCGGTTCGGATCCACGCCTAAGGCCATGCGCCGTGCGGAACCCATATAGGACTGGCTCACAAGGGCCTGAAGCTCCACGAGCATGGGCCGCGTCCCCTCCTGCGTCGCCACGACGACGGAACCCGCCGCGTCCTTCGGACGCTCGGAAAGAAAAAGCCCCGAGGGGTTTTCGACCTCGACGAGGCCCGCGTTTTTCATCTCAAAAATACCGAGTTCATTCACGGGGCCGAAGCGGTTTTTTACACCGCGCAAGATGCGGTAGGCATGGTCTTTTCCGCCCTCAAAATAGAGCACGGTGTCCACGATGTGCTCCAAAATACGCGGTCCGGCGATAGCCCCCTCTTTTGTGACGTGGCCGATGATGAACACGGCGACGCCCGACCGTTTGGCGTAAAACATGAGCTGGGCGGCGACTTCCCGGATTTGACTCACGCTGCCGGGCGCGGCCGTCATCCGGCGCGTGTAGACGGTTTGGATCGAGTCCACAACCACCGCCACGGGTTTCAAGGTCTCGGCGTGCGCAACAATCTCTTCAAAGGCGCACTCGGCCAAAATATAAAGATCGTCGGACGCAATGTTCAAACGGTCGGCCCTCAGCCGAATCTGCGCCGCCGATTCCTCGCCGGACACGTAGAGCACCTTGCCGCGTCCCTGCCCGATTTTGTAAAGGGATTGCAGGATGAGGGTCGATTTTCCGATACCGGGATCCCCGCCGATTAAGATCACCGACCCCGCGACCACCCCGCCGCCGAGCACGCGGTCAAATTCGCCGGAACCGGTTTTAGTTCTGGGTTCGTTTGAAACGTCGATTTTTGAAAGCGGTGTCGGTCGGCTCGCGGCGCTTTCTCCGCCGCCCGCCACCCAGCGCGCCGCGTCGGCATCCCCTCCGGACGGGGCCAAGGGCTCTTCGGACAAAGTACTCCACTCGCCGCAGCCGGGGCACTTTCCCAGCCACTTCGGTGTCCGGTACCCGCAGGCCTGACAAAAGAACGCCGTCTTGATTTTCGCCATCGCCTCCCCTAAAGCAATCGACAATACCAAATTATCTTAAAATACCCGCTACGCTTCGACATAACAAGTCCAAACAAGTCCTTTTAGAATCAAGCGTTTCGACTACGGAACAGATCAGAAAAAACGAACGCACCGGTTTGCAAGGATTGAGATCAAAGTGAACTTGGATTTCACGGCATTACAATTGCTTTTATATAACAAACATTACATATATACAAAAGTGTCTGCGAATTCAGGAGCAAATCACACAAGAAAGAGTGAAAATCAACCAAACGGAAAGGAAAATGCAAAACATGAAGATAAATATACTCAAAACGACCGGAGCGGCCATCATCAATGCAACCATTCTTGCCTTAGTGATCACCCTCACTTTCGGCGGCAGCCTGACTTTTGCCCAGGTGGCCGTGATGGACCCCAGTTTTGAAGTCTTCCGCATTCGCTGTCAAATTGATCAGGATACGGATCCGGCGACGGGTCTGCCGGTTCCCAAAGTACAAATTCAGGCCAAGGCCCGTGCGGACTTACTGGACGGCCAGGCTGTCGGCTTCATGGTTGAAAATATTTCAGCCATAAACCCGCCCCTGCCTTCCATCGTCAACTCCGTGTTTGAGCTGGGTTCCGCGGTCGCGGACTGGGACACCTTCCCGGATCCCGTTTCCCTGACACCCATTGCGACAATCCCGGGCGACTTTGTTGCGGCGGATGAGTCGATCAAAATTACCGCGCAAGTGACCAGTACGGGTCAAACGGCAACCGGCGTTGCGCAATGCGCCGACAAGACCAGCTCCCAATTCAGACAGGACACCAAGGACGTCTGTACGCTGAAGAAATTCAATCGCGGCAAATGCAAGTCCGGTGATATCCTGCCGGACGGCACCATTATGCCGTAGGAGATGATCCAAAGTTATCAGCTCTCCGAAGCTGTGCAGGGGGCGCACGCAAAAGCGTGTGCCCCCTTTTTTTGTTGATCGCAAACACTCCGTCATCCCAGTCACTTTTTGAAAAACAAAGTGGCCGGCAGCCATGCCGCGCTTGTCTTTCAAGGGGACGGCTGACTACAATAGATCAATACTCATCAGGAGGATGCGCCATGCCTGAAACCATTAAAAATTACATCAATGGAGAATGGAAAAACAGCATTCGCGGCCATACCTTTGAAAGCGTGAATCCGGCGGATATGCGCGACATCATCGGGACTGTTCCCGACTCGGATCACGCCGACGTGGATCAAGCGGTCACCGCCGCGCGTGCAGCCTTCCGTCTCTGGTCTTTGACCCCCGCGCCGAAGCGGGCCGAAATCCTTTACCGCGCCGCCGAAACCCTGGTGAAACGAAAACAGGAACTGGGTGAACTCTGCTGCCGGGAAATGGGCAAGGTCATCGCCGAATCCCTGGGCGACGTGCAGGAAGCCATTGACATGGCCTACTTCATGGCAGGCGAGGGACGGCGTATGCAGGGGGAAACCATCCCCTCCGAACTCCCCTTAAAAGACACCAAGTCCGTCCGCGTGCCCGTCGGCGTCTTCGCACAAATTACCCCCTGGAATTTCCCGACAGCGATTCCGGTCTGGAAGCTCGCCCCCGCGCTGGTCGCGGGCAACACGGTCGTCTTTAAGCCGGCGGAAGAATCCCCCGTCAGCGCCACCCGTCTTGTTGAAATTTTCGAGGAGGCGGGGTTGCCGCCCGGCGTGCTGAACCTGGTGCACGGCTTCGGCGAAAGCGCGGGCGAGCCGCTTGCGCGGCACGCGGACGTGGACGGCGTTTCCTTCACGGGCTCCAACGCCGTCGGCGAGCGCCTGGCCGTCATCTGCGCCGAGCAACACAAGGAATTCATGATGGAAACGGGGGGGAAAAATCCCATCATCATTATGGACGACGCCGACCTGGAGCTCGCCGTCGAAGGGGCGCTCTGGGGCGCGTTCGGTACAACGGGCCAACGTTGCACCGCCGCCAGCCGCCTCATCGTGCAGGACGGCATTTACGATGCCTTCCTGGAAGCCTTCACCGAAAAAGCCCGGCGCATCACCATTGGAAACGGGCTCGATCCAGCGAACCAAATGGGGCCGATCATCAGCAAGGCGCAGTACGACAAGGTGTTGGATTATATCGAAATCGGGCAACAAGAAGGCGCCAAGCTGCACCTTGGCGGACAGCCCTATACAAAGGGCGACTGTGTTCACGGGACCTTCATCGAGCCGACGATTTTTACAAGCGTCACGCCGAAGATGCGCATCGCGCAGGAGGAAATCTTCGGCCCCGTCGTCGCCATTATCAAGGTTGCGGATTTGGAAGAGGCGATTGATGTCGCCAACGGCATCGAATTCGGTCTCTCCTCCGCCATCTACTCGCGGGACGTCAACAAAACGGCCATCGCGGAACGCGACTTGGACTCCGGTCTCGTTTATATCAACGCATCAACCATTGGTGCGGAAATCCAACTGCCCTTCGGCGGCACGAAACACACCGGCGCGGGCCCGCGCGAAGCGGGCGGGCATGGCGGCGCACTCGA
>JBHHXB010000101.1:0-8393 GCA_046756825.1 Nitrospiria bacterium
ACCTGACGTCTCATATTGGCTGAGTTCCTCAAGCAAATTGAGGGAGGCCTCAACCTCCTCCAAAACAAAGTAGGATTTTGCCAGCGCGAGCCGGGCATAGGGATAAAACCGGCTTTCGGGGCGAATACGGGAGAGCGCGGCATTCCCCTCCTTCATGGCACCCAGAGCGTGGTGACTCATGCCCGCGAGATACACGGCCTCGTCCGAACCGGGGAAGATATCATTCGGCTCAAAACGCCGAAAGGTTTCAAGTGCGGGAAGATAGAGCGCCCGTTCGTAGCGCATGCGGCCAATCGCCAGGAAGACCTCGTTGCGCTTTTTACCCGCCGGGAACGCGGTCAGCAGGTCGTTAAAAATGCGGGCCGCAGGCGTGTGCATGCCCCAGCTCAGATACAAACCGCCCGATAAGTAACGGCTTTGATGCAGCATGCCCTCATCTTTTTTCACAGTTGCGGCGTTCTCAAGCAATTTAAGGTGCATGGCAGTGTTCAGATAGTCTTCCAGAAAGAAGTAAAAATAGGCCTCCTTCTCCATCACGGACAATGCAAGGCGCGGATCACGTGCCGCCCCGTTCGCGAACACGGGAAGGGGCGCGCCCGTCCACGCCAGCACGCAAAGCAGCATCACAGCAAGACGTACTTTGAAGACCGCAGCCTCTCTGTTAATCCCAGGTTTCATAAGTGAACTCGACCCGTTTCATTTCCGCATTGTCCCGGACAATCAACTTGATAAAAAGCGGCCCTTTCTTTTTTTGAAAATTCAGGGTCTCCGCCCGTTTGTAATCAACATTCTGCGGGCCAAGGCCATTGAATACGGCCACCAGTTGATGCTCGCCCGACCGGACATTGCCCGTGTAAAGCCGCTGAATACCGCCTTTTTTGAGCGCTGATTTTTCACGCGCCGTGTAGAGATAACTTGAGACCATCCTGTCGTCGAGCGTCAATTTAACCGAGTCCAGATCAAAATAGTGATCCCCCTCGACACTCAAAAAAACAACAACGGAAGAATCCTCCGGAAACAGCAGGTCTTCCTGCAATTTAAAAAGAAGTGTGTTGAGCTCGACAATCTCTTCCTTCAAGGCCTGAATCCTCGGTTCAAGGGCCTCGATATCGACCGAAGGTGCGTCCTCTCCGCCCTCTTGCGCAAACGAACGATCCTCGACAGCAACAATCGAAAACACCACGGTAACGATCAAAACGAACAACCACCCGCTATATTTCATCATCATGCCTCATTTTTTTTGCCCATCGGCTTGAAGCGACATCAGACCGGACGAAAGGTGCATCCGGCCTTCGAGGTCTATAATAATGCCTTCCACGCCCTCAAGTTTCTCGATCAGCATCAACCCTTTTTTCGGGCCCAGCACAAAAACCGAGGTCGAGAGCGCGTCACTCGTCGTGGCCTCGGGGGCCAGGATGCTGACACTCCGGCTTTTGCCTGCCGGAAACCCTGTTCTTGTGTCCAGAATGTGGTGATAGCGCACGCCGTCTTTCATAAAAAAGCGCTCGTAATCACCCGAAGTCGAAATCGCCTGATCCGTCAGGGGCAGAACGGCCAATATCCCGTCGGCCTGATCCGGGTCACGGAGCCCGACCCGCCAGGATGCGCCCTCCTTTTTTCCGCGAATCAGCGTATCGCCTCCGGCCATCACCATGGCGTTTTGAACGCCATGCGCCGCTAAAACGCTCATGGCCCGGTCCATCGCATACCCTTTTCCAATGCCGCCCAGGCCGATCTCCATCCTTTCGGAGGGCAGAAAAACGCTGTGATCCGCGTCATTCAATTGGATTTTTTTGTAATTCACAAAGGGCAACCGCGCCTTGACCGCAGCCTCCGACGGCACGGTTTTTTTTCGAAAACTCCACAATTTTCCAACCGAGGCAAAGGAAATATCAAAGGCACCCTCGGTTAATTCGGAAAAATAGTGCGCGCGCCGGATGAGCCGGTACAGCTCCTCGTCCACAGGAACCGGGGCCTTGCCCGCCTGTTGATTGATGCGTGAAAGCTGGCTTTCCGGCATGTAATGGCTCATCAGTTTTTCCAGACGATCCACCTCGGAAAACGCCGCTTCAACCGCCTCGTCAAGCCGCGCCCGGTCCGGTCCGGCCGCCTTGACGATGACTTGCGTCCCCATCAAGACCCGCTCTTCGGAAACAAGAACTTCCTCCATCTGGCGCTCTGCCGCGTACAGCAAAGGAAGGTGTGATACGAGAAAGGCGAGGCTAGTAATTAAAGCCGAAACTGGCCGAAAAAACATGGGCATCCTTTGAATACAGTTCCCCGTTTCGGGGGTCGGTAAAATTGTCGTACTTAAAAATAATCATGCTGTACCCGGCCTTGAAATAGGGCTTTTGCAGCCACCCCCATGTGCGCCGGGGCGGTTGATATTTGAGTGATACGCCCGCCCAGTGATCGGAAAAACTCGAAAGCTCTTTATCCCGCGCCCGGAAAAACTGATTCACCGGAAGACGGTCGCCGTAAAAGCTGGCCGCGGACTGCTCGGCGTAACGGTAAAAAACCCCCATGCGCCAATTCGAATAAACACGGTGCTGCGACAAGAGCTTCGCCGTATGCGACCGGACATCGAAGGTGTCCCGATAATAACGATAGTCGATTTGAATTGTACTGCCGACCCCGCCGGGTCCCTCGGGCCGCGCCGCAAGAAAGGCGTAACTGCTGCGGAGGACCACGGCCTGCCCCGTCCGGGCATCGGGATAGTGCTCCTCAAGCGGCGCGCCACCCAGGCTCAAGGCGCTTCGGTAGGGGTTGTTGATATAGCCGTCATCGGCCGAGATTTCATAATTCAATTGCACCAGCCATCGCGGGGAAAAAGACTGAGTCAGGCCCGCGCCGTAAATCGTTCGCTTAAAATCCTTCCAGCCAAAGGCGGGATCATCATTCTGACCGACTTTGTCCCAGGACCGAGCGACCCGGAGGCTGAGCGTGAGGTTTTTATCCAATAGATCCTGCGTCAGCCCCACGGCATAGGTGTCGGAGGTATAGTCGGACTCGTCGCTCAATGTGTAACTTGCGTTCACGAGGGTCTCCCCGAAAATACGACTGCCTCCCAATGTGTATTCCTTGCGCTCCTCGGAATACTTGCTCGCCTGCGTCACTACGTCTATTGAAGCCGAACTCACCAAGTCCACACGCGCGCCCGCTTCGATCGCGGCTTTCTCCTTCAGGGCCTTTCGCACAATGATGGCAGGCCCGTGTACCGTGATGCCGCCGCCTTGATACAAGTTGTAGCCCGTGAATACCTCATCCTCGGGTGGATCAATGGCCTTCGCCGTCTCCATTTTCAGATTCATCAGCAATACCACACCCGCCGTCATTAAAAGAAAGCGCTTCACCGGCAACCGCATCCCCCGCCCGTGCCGCTGTAACCGCCCCGGCTGCCTTCCAAAACCTCCTCCAGATGAAGGTGCCAGCCTGTTTCGAGAGGATCCGGATCAAAATACATAGCCTCGTCCGCAAGATATTCCCGCTCCCAAGGCTTCACCGTGGCGCAACCCGGCAACATGACGGCAACGAAAATCAGCATCAAAACAAGTTGCTCGGCCTTTGTCATAATCTCACTCTTTCAACAGCGTCCGAATTTCCCTCTCGTAACGGGCCGGCTCGTCGGGACCGAAGCCCCAATGCACATGGCGGATCATCCCGCCCTTTCCAATGACGTAGGTCGTCGGCATGCTCCGAATCCGGTATAGATCCGAAATCTTCCCCGCCGGATCGGGCAAAACTGCGAAAGCGAGCCCCAGCCCCTCGCTCATCCGACGGACTTCGGTGCCCCCTTTGTCAATATTGATGCCGATGACTTCAAGGCCCACATCCTTGTATTTCCCGTAAAGGCGGTTAAAGTAAGGGAGTTCCTTTTTACAGGGCGCGCACCACGTCGCCCAGAAATTCAAAAGGACAACCTTGCCGCGCTGCTCGCTCAATTTAATATTTTCACCGCTGAGGCTTTTCAGTGTGAAATCCGCCGCTTTTTGGGATGTAAATTGGGTTCCGGCGAAAACTGTTTTTCCCATTAAGGTCATGCTGACAAACATGAGCATTGCAACAGATATTTTATGGATTTGTTTCACATGCCTCCTTATTAGAGGTAGTATTTAAAAAAAGAACCCGATCCCCACCGTGCCTTCCAAATTGAAGAGACGGTCTTTCACGCCGCTTAAATCCGTTTCAAATGAATGCACGGCCAGACGGAATCCCGCATCCATCCAATCGGTGAAAAAGATTCTGTACCCCGTCCCGACATTCAAGGTGAAGCGAGTTCGCGTGTCGAACTCGGTTTGTCCAACCCCCGCCGCCAAGTAAATTGTGGAATTGAGTGTCCTGCGGCGCGTGAGAAAAATCTGACCGGGGAAGAGGTTGTAACTGACATTGACATTCCAGTAACTGACGTCATGATCCGTGAACACAAAGGTGCCCGTCCGCGCCGTGAAGGCATCCGAATCGGCCTTTGTCATGCCGTAATTTCCCTCCAGAAAGGCCGCTTCGCTGATGTAGAGCGCCGCGCGTACACCGTAGACCGGTGAGGCACTGAAGCCTTCAATGGAATAAAAGCCGTAAAAAGGCGTGACTTCGAGAAATTCCTGATCAATTTTAGGCTCCACGATCTGCCTCTCTTCCACCGGCGGCGTAATCAAAGGCGCATCATCCTGCGGCAACTGGGGGCCTTGTGCGAAAACCGTCGCCGTTTGAAACAACAAGATAAAACCCAGCACGATTTTTATTCTTCCAGCCATACGTGATCCATCGTCCATCTTATGCTCTAAAAGCTAAAATTCAGCCCAAGACTCATCTCTTGAAAGGCCCTGTTTCTTTTCGGACTCACAAAGAGCGTGTAGTGCCGAAACTCCCCTCGAAGCGCAAGCCGCTTCAGCAGGGGCGCCGAAAAACCCACACCGGCGTACGCGGTTTCAAAGCGGTCCGACTTCGCATTCACCAGCAGTTGCGCCGGAGCGGTTTTGATCAGCCCCCCACCCATTGCGCCATTCACCGAAAACCACCGCCCCGTCCAAGGGGTCAAAACCACGCCCGCAAGATAAAGATCGGTGTCACCCAAATCACCCGAGGCCTTCCCCAGGCTGATTTCAGCCGAAAGGGCCTCAGCCAGACGATAGGCGAGGCGGACAAACAACGACGGGTCGTCCTCAAAAAAGCCGCCGCGCCATCCACCTTCCAGTGCATCCCGGAGATATCGCTCATAAAAACGCTCGCCCCAGCCCGGCTTATAGCCCGAAGCGCGGAGCGTTTTTCCAATCTCATCACGATGTGCCCAGCCTTCCTGACCTTTGAAAAGCCGCACCTTGAACCAATCCGTCCGTTTCTTCATCAGAAAAATCACTTCGTCTTTTTCCGCGATGTAAAATACAGGGTAACTTTCTCCCGGGCCCGTGTGAATTTCCAAAAAAGGTTCCATGACTTTCGCACGCTGAAAATGTTTCGTGTCTGCGTCGGCAAATGACGGCGCAAACAACATCAGCACCACGACCACGAAAAACCACCACCTCAACGTCGAGGCGCGACCACTTCGTCCAGGAAACGCCTCTGTCACAACGGACTCTGTATCCAGGCCAGTATCGTCAGATAGTCCGTATCCGTGACGCTTAAAAACAGGTTATCACCCAAATGCTGAACCCCGCCTTCGGAGAGCGCCAGCGGTTTGCTTAAGAGACGGCTGTCAACCGGACTCACCAGATTGGCCATGCCCGCCGCCGAATCGTGATTGGCCTGAAGCTCCGCCGCCGAGCAGGGCGCGGCCGTACACTCAAAAAGCCTGAGACTGCCGCCGGGACCACCGCTGTTGGGATCGGTTTTATCACGAAAATGACAACCCGCGTCGGAGCAGTTCCGATTGTCCAGAACCGGCTGAACCGAGGTCTTGAAGACATCGTGATCCAACTCCCCCGCCGTCGCCTCTTCTCCGGGTTCGATCCGGCCACAGGCGAAGACAAGCGGCAGGACGAGCCCAGCAAACATGGTTCGTGCGATTTGCCCGCTCAGCGCGCGCAAAACCTTCTCCCCGATACAGTGTCGTTTCAGCGTCGTCATCGTGTCCCGTCCGCCTAGGGCTGCGCCGCCGCGATCCAGTTCCGGATCGTCGTGTAATCGGCGTCGGCGGGACTCAGGGGCGCGGGCGATACCGTCGCGCCCGGCAGTCCCATCGGAATCGCCCCGGTCGCCTTCATCAACAGGAGACTGTTCTCCGGTGTCGTAATATTGGTTCGAGCGGCCACGGCCCCGAAATCCCCTTCCGCGCTGCCGGTCAGCACAAAATCACTGTCTCCGCCTGCGACATGACAGATGCCGCATCGCGCTGTCATGATCGGCAGAACACTCGTTTCAAAAACGGTCCGGTTCAGATTGGCGCGGCCCGTCTGGGAAATCACGGCCTTGTTTGTAAACTGCGCCCCAAGGTCAATCCATTCCACCAGCGTCAGCCGCTCCGCCGGCGTCAGGATGCCCGCATGATTGTTCGGATCCACCGCCGGGATGGCCTTTGCCGCGCGAAGCTCCTCACCGAAAACCCGCTCGATCAAGTGACTCTGCCTGGATTCGCCGGCCCGGACCAGTGCCGGGCCGTTCATGTTCCCGACTAGCTGATCGTAAGACAGCGTAAACCCGACCCCCGACAGATTTCCCGTGAGATCCAAATCGCCGTCAGGCCCGCTCACGCCCGGCTTCACTTCGTGGCAAGCCGTCGTGCATTTCGCCGTAAAGAGGGCTTGCACATGGTCCACATAGTCAATCACAGGTACGGCCGGAGGAGTGAGCGTCGAGGGCAGCCGATTCAAGGCAATGGCATCTACGGCCAACCGCTGTGGATCACCACGCCGGGGAGAATGGCAGCCATTACAGGTTTTGTTTTCCCCGGGCCGCACTTGCAGCCAGTTCTCCTTGACTTTAAACGAACGGCGCTCGGAATCCACGACGTTGAGGGTGACGGACGTATCGGCCGGGACGGTGACACGAAAAGAGCCGTCCGGCTCCACCGGGGCGTAACCCAGAATTTTCTGACGCTCAAAATTTGTCGATCCGATGTCCCGCCGCCCCGTACCCGGCATACTGGGCACGGCCTCGATAACTCGGACTTCCTTCACCGCCTGCTTCGCGGGATTGGCAATCAAGGTGTCAAAATCGATCTGACCATCGGTGCCCCTCGGAATGGTCACGCCCAATACAGTGTTGGACAGGGCCCGGTGGGCCTCCGAATCATAAACGCTCGCCGCGCCCAGCACCCCGGTTACACCCTGGGCACTGCGGTTGGCGGCCTTGGCGGGTTTGGCAGTCGGAATCTGGTCTGGCGAAACAGCCATCAGGGGAATGGGCTCGAGAAAGGCCCGCCGGGATCCGGACTGAGGAAGCTTGATCGGTTTGCTGATCCCGTCAGCACCCACCATCCAAATACCGTAGGACGGCTCTTCCCGCACGTTGTTTCCCATATCAGTCACCACACGTCCGACGGAATAGGCCGCGAGATAGCGGTTCGTGCCGTCCGGTACCTGATAAACACTGTGATAGCGTCCCTTGCCCGAGGCTTCGCGGCCGGTCGGGATAACCTGCGTTCGAATCAACTGCTGAGAAGCCGTCTCCGCATTATCGGCTTCGTTTTCGGCATCCAGTATCCCGATCGCGCCCCCTTCAAAGGTACCGCTCAGAGGCATCATCGTGGCCGTCAGCTTGCCGTCCGCCCGCTCCCGGACATCCAGAAAGGAATTGACGCCGGAATGGGACCCGTATTTGACAAAGAGATCTGTGCCGTCCGGCTCGATTTTAAAAATCGTAAACTTGTTCACGTTCCCCAGGTGTTCCCAGCGGCTGAACATAATGGTGCCGTCTTTCAGCACCGTCGGGTTTCGCTCATGACTCTGGTTAAAAGAGATCTGGACAACTTCTCCCGCCTCTTTCCCTCCCGAGGCGCACAAGGGCTGTGAGGGAAGCGCGGGTTTCGCCGGATCCAGGATGTGAAGCAGGGCAGACTTTCTGCGTTCATATTCATCCAGATGACCGGGGCGGTCTGACGAAAAGACAATCCGGCCATCCGGGAGAAAGGCCGGATCCACGTCATTATTCGGGCCGCAAGTCAACTGCTTCGGCAGGTCCACCCGGCTGCCGTCCGCATTCACGGTCATTTCATAGAGATGCCAGCGATCCGCACTGCTTTTCCTCATTGAAAAAGTCAGACGGAATTGGTCTGTCCTGGTTTGGGGAAAAATCTCCGGGTCCGAGACATCGCCCTGCCCGTTTGTCAGATCTGCGGTTAAATTACGCAGTTTTCCAGAAGGCGTGCCCGGGACCAGCGTCATTAAGTCGCCGCCTTTTGAAAACTCGATGGGATCGAGCGGATCGCCAATGGCATCGACGGAACGCTGCACAAAAACGAT
>JBHHXB010000102.1:0-8367 GCA_046756825.1 Nitrospiria bacterium
CGGCCTCGTGTTTTTTCAGTTTTAATGTTTTTTGTTCCCGGCGCAATGCCTTGAGGCTTTGGTGCCCACTTTCATCTTTCTTCAGCCAGGAGCGGAACTGACCGAACCAGGACAGGGTTGAGGTCGGATTACTCACCATCTGTTTGACTTTGATATTGAGTTGCTCAAAAACAAAGGCGCCCTCATGGTGGATGGCGCGGGTAAACAAACGCTGTGCCCGGGCGGCGGTATTGATGATGTTGATGACGATGTGCACGGCTTCGACCACGCCCAAGCGGAAGGCCATTTTATCGCGTTCATCGGAATCCAGGACACACCAACCGCGTCTTGCAATATAAACAATGCTGCCGCTTGCGCC
Organism: Nitrospiria bacterium; assembly: GCA_046756825.1. GTDB lineage: Bacteria > Nitrospirota > Nitrospiria > SBBL01 > JAADHI01 > JAADHI01. The sequence goes on from JBHHXB010000102.1 coordinate 359, forward strand.
ATAAATGTTTCTTTTACTCAAATAAGCGTCGATCTGGTCGAACTTGTTCAGAAAGGCAGGGGTCGTCCGGCCTGCGGCCACGACGAGGTGTTTCTTCATCCTTTCTTTTTTTTCATGGGCCAAATCGCCGGGAGCCGTGTCTGTCTTGAAAAAGATGGTGCCGATATACGGTCTGGAGCAGGTGAGTCGTTCATTTCGGCCATATTCCGGGAGTTACTCCCATTCTCCCGATTCAAAGGTGAGCCTCTTGAGTTCGAGTTTTTTCAGGGCCTGTCCAATAACGCGGTCAATTTTGTTTCTGAAAAATTCGGCGTGTACGAGCAATTCTCCGATTTTTTGTCCGTGCGTGTCGCTTCGCCGCCGAATCAGTTCCGGATGACAAATCGCATCAAGCAGATGGTTTGCGGAAATTTGATCCTGGTTTTGCAACCGGAGATTCAGCGAGACAAAGCCGTATTTCCATGTCGTGACCTCGATGCTGGAGATACCCTCATAGGCTTCATATTGTTCAGAAAGCGCAAAAAGGGCAGTCCGCGAGGCGTGTGCCGCCTTCGTGAAGATGTATCCTAAACGTGTCGCTTGCGGCCGTTTCGTTTTCAATACTGATTTGAAATTGGGTGAGAATGATTTCACTCAAAAACCGGTCGCTGAAATAGGCGGTGGCCTGTGCGCTCCTTAAACTGCAACAGTGGATGCGATACCGCGCTTCGATTTCATGTTTTTCACTTAAACACCCCTCATAGGTTTGCGCTAAAAGGGTACGATTGAGCGAGACAAGGTCGATCCATTGTTGTTGATCCAATGGGACGGGTGTTGCGCTTGTCTGGTAATCTTTTTCAGAACGAAACCGGTTGCTGATGAGAAATTGATTTAGTTTGTTGCTCAACATTGTTTTGAGAAGTGACGAGGAATCTTCGTCCTGACACAGACTGAGCTCCCGCCGCATGGAAGCAGAGAACTGCCGTCGGAGATACTGGGAAAGGGGGTCGTTGCCATTACGGATTTTGTCCCATAACTGAAGTGGAGAGACGATGTCATCTTTGTAAAATGGCACAACGGATTTCACGGCAATCGGGTCTTTGATGAAATCATCCCGTTCAAAGACCGAAGGTTCGACCTCGGTAGCAATACGGCCGCCGAGATAGTAATGATAGGTGAAATTGAGTTCCACACCTTTTGGGGGGATTTCCAGGAGATTGTCTTTAAAGTGACTTTTTTCTTTCATCGACCTGACCCAAGAGTTCCCCCAAGTAAGGGAGAAGGGAACTTTTAGTATAGTGAATCCAAAAGGCGTCCGCAATTTTCTTCGAGGGCTTTTCTGAATCTTAACGACACATTAGCGAAACCTCCCTCCCTTGCCAATTCCAGGGCGCTATGGTAGATTCTCCGGGCTGAAATGGATACAACCTACCGCCCCAAAGAGATCGAACCCCGCTGGCAAAACGTCTGGGACGCACAGCAGACCTTCAAGGTTTCCGAGGCGGGCGATCAACCGAAATACTACATCCTCGAAATGTTCCCCTATCCTTCGGGCCGTATTCACATGGGACACGTCCGGGTCTACGCCATCGGGGATGTCATCGCGCGTTTCAAACGCATGCGGGGCATGCGCGTGCTGCACCCGATGGGCTGGGATGCCTTCGGTCTGCCCGCGGAAAACGCGGCGATCAAAATGAAGGTTCCACCCGCCGACTGGACGCATCAAAACATCCGCGACATGCGCCAGCAAATGAAGTCCCTGGGTCTCTCCTTCGACTGGACACGGGAGGTCACCACCTGCCGTCCCGAGTACTATCGCTGGAATCAGTGGCTATTCATTAAAATGTTCGAGCGCGGCCTGGCCTACCGCAAGGAAGCGACGGTCAATTGGTGCCCCGACTGCGCCACGGTGCTTGCCAATGAGCAAGTCGTGGAGGGCCTGTGCTGGCGCTGTGACAGCCCGGTGGCGCAAAAGGCCCTCAAGCAATGGTTCTTTCGCATTACCGACTATGTCGAGGAGTTGCTTTACGGCTGCGACCGGCTCGAAGGCTGGCCGGAGCGCGTGCTCACCATGCAGAGAAACTGGATCGGAAAAAGCGAGGGCGTCGAGGTCGATTTCAAATGGGCCGAGGGAGACGAAACCCTGAAGATTTTCACGACGCGGCCCGACACCCTTTTCGGCGTCACCTTCATGAGTATCGCGGCGGAACACCCGCTTTTGAAAAAATTGATTGCCGGTAAAAAAGAGGCCGCCGCCGTGGAAGCCTTTATTCAAAAATGCCGCGCGCAAGACCTGACGGTGCAAACCATCGTGGATCAGGAAAAGGAAGGCGTCTTTACCGGCGCTTATGCGACTCACCCCCTCACGGGTGAGCGCATCCCTATTTGGGTGGCCAATTTTGTGTTGATGGGCTATGGCACCGGCATTGTCATGGCCGTGCCCGCGCACGATCAGCGGGATTTCGAGTTCGCCCAAAAATACGGCCTTCCCGTCAAACTCGTCATTCAAAACGAGGCCCACGATTTAAAACTCCCGCTCTCGGCCGCCTACACCGAGCCCACGGGCGCGCTTGTGGATTCCGGCCCCTTTTCGGGGCTTGCGCCCAAGGCGGCGCAAAAGACCATCATCCAAAGCATCGAGACAAAAAAACTCGGTCAGAGAAAAATTCAATACCGCTTGCGGGACTGGGGTGTTTCCCGGCAGCGCTACTGGGGCACGCCCATACCTGTGCGCTACTGCGACCGTTGCGGCATCGTCCCCGTGCCGCTTGACGAGCTGCCCGTGACCCTGCCCGATGCAGTCTCCTTCGAGTCGAGTAGAAACCCCTTACTTCAGGACACGGCTTTTTTAGAGACCGACTGCCCGAAATGCCACGGACCGGCCACGCGTGAAACCGACACGATGGATACCTTTGTGGATTCCTCGTGGTATTTTTTGCGCTATGCCTCGCCGCATGAGGACCAGTCACCCGTCAATCCCGCGCTTGCCGAGCAGTGGATGCCCGTCGATCAATACATCGGCGGTATTGAGCACGCCGTGCTGCATTTGCTCTACGCCCGTTTTTTCACGAAAGTCATGCGGGACATCGGCCTGACCCACGTTGACGAGCCTTTTTCGAACCTGCTGACTCAGGGCATGGTGATCAAGGACGGGGCGAAGATGTCGAAATCCAAGGGCAACGTCGTCGATCCGAAACAACTGATTGAAACCTACGGCGCGGACACGGCGCGTCTTTTTTCCCTCTTCGCCGCGCCTCCCGAAAAAGATCTGGAGTGGAGCGACGAAGGCGTACAGGGTTGCTTCCGTTTTTTGCAGCGCGTCTGGCGTTTGGTTGTCGAATACGCCGAATCACGGCCGTCCGTTTCACTCGAAACGCCTGATTTTTCAAAGGCTGTGTCGCGCGTGAAAGACCTGCGGCGGCTCACGCATCAAACTATCCAAAAGGTCACGTCCGATATTGAATCCGGGCATCAATTCAACACCGCCATCGCCGCACTGATGTCCTTTTACAACGGGCTTTCCCGCGACATGACCGAGGCGCCGCCCACAGGCGATGAAGGCGCGCAGCATGCCGCCGCCTTTTCCGAAGCCGTTCACCACTTGATCATCCTGCTTTCGCCCTTCGCCCCGCACCTTGCGGAATCCCTTTGGGAGGTTTTAGGGCATCCCCCTTCCATTATGAATGTCACTTGGCCGGATTTCGACGAGGACGTGATCGTGGAAGACACGGTGGAGGTCGTCATTCAAATCAACGGGAAGGTCCGAAACCGCTTTCAGGCGGCGGTGGGGACGCCCGACACGCTTTTACAAGAACGCGCCCTTTCCGATCCGAAAATCATGACGTGGATCGGCGAAAAAACCGTGAGAAAGGTCTTTGTCATCAAGGGGAAATTAGTAAATATCGTTCTCTCATGATGACGAAATTTCTTGTTAAAAACCAATATGTCCGGTCCCGTTTTTTATTTTTTTTCACCCTCTTTCTCTGCTTCGTGATCATGGGGTGCGGTGTACATCGAAATTCCGAAACCGGACCGCCGCATCGCTCACACACAAAAAAAATCGTCATCCCGCTCTTCGCCAACGCCACGTTCGAGCCCAACCTGGAAAAAGAACTCACGCGTATTTTTAAGACGGTTTTTTCCAGAAATGGATGGGATCTTGAAAATCATGCGGCGGATGACAGGCTGACATTGTCCGGGAAAATCATCGGATTTTCCCAACGTCCCACAGCCTTGACGCCCACGGGCGGGGCAAGGGCCTATCAAATTAAGATCGACGTCGAAGTCCGCTTAAAAAAACCAGAAGAAGGCACGCCCTTTGTAAAAACCATTTCGGGCCGTTCGGATTATATCGCACAAGCCGACGCGGTGGCGGAGCGGGCGGCCAAAGACCGCGCCATCCGGGAAGCGGTAGAAAAAATCGCCCAACAGGTTGCGGCCCTCATACAGCACTCCATCCAAAAACAATCCCAAGTGACCGTCAAGTGACCTTTCAAGAGGCATTAAGACACCTTGACCAGGGGCGCTTTTCCCCGCTCTACCTGGTCACGGGTGACGAACCCTATTTTATCAACACCCTGAGTTGTTGTTTTCTCGAAAAGCTACTCGTGCCCTCGGCGCACAGTTTTAATTTCAATACCTTTCGTGGAGAGGAAACCCGTCCTGCGGCCGTGCTCTCCGTCGCGAACACCTTCCCGATCCTAAGTCCCCGCAGACTGGTTCTGCTACAAAATGCGGATCGGCTGAAAGATGATCAGGGGCTGCTATTGGATTACTGTTCAAATCCGGCGGACACCACGACCCTCGTTTTTATCGCGGAAAAACCCGACTTGCGGAAAAAGCTTTTTTCGACATTGAAAAAGCAAGCCACGCTCATGCACTGCCCCCGGCTGCGTGAAAGGGAACTTCCGTCCTGGATTCGCCAGGAAGCCAAGAAACGCGGATTGCATTTTTCCGAGGAGGCCCTTTGGTTTTTAAAGGAGCACCTGGGTGTTAACCTGATGGCAATACATCAGGAGCTTGAAAAACTTGCCTTGCATCAGGCCGGAAATGACAAAAACCCGGAAATCACGATGGATGTCGTGCAAAGGGTGATTGGAAATGGCCGCAGCCATTCTATTTTTGAGCTTACCAACGCTGTGGGTCAGCGTGATGTGGAAAAGTCGATCAGGCTACTCAGAAACATCCTCTCGGAAGGGGCGCATCCGCTCTTCGTGCTGACGATGCTCACACGCCTGTGGCGGCAGATGTTCACGGCAAAAACCCTGATCGCCTCCGGGCAATCCTCCGCCGTCGCCAAAAAGGTGCCAATGCCGCCAAGCCTGCTGCGGCCCTTTCTTCAACAACTCAAAAAATGGTCTTTGGAAGACATCCAGCGGGCATTCGATCTTTCCCTTTCGGCGGATTCGCAACTGAAGGGAAGCGCGCTGAAAGGGATATCCATCCTGGAGGCCTTGATCCTCGATCTCTGCCGTCCTCCACAAGCATCATTGAAACGCGGGATGTACAGCATCCCCTTCCTGAGTTCGGGCGGGGCTTAATGCGTTTGGGTCTTGCGAACGAGGCTTATAACGCGGGGAGAAGCAACTCGTTGGCCTTCGCGGTCAGACGGGAAATTTTCCGGGCGGCGCGGCCCTTCGGAATCACCCCTTTGGAGGCGGCGCGGTCCAGGGAAGATGTTGCCGCCTTCAGTGTGGCCGCGACAGCTTCGGTCTCTTTTTCGGCGAGGGCGGCCTCCACCTTTTTAATGGATGTTTTCACGGCGGAAGAAACCGAGCGGTTTCGGAGCCGCCGTTTCCGTGCCTGTCGTTCTCTTTTGAGTGCGGATGGATGATTCGCCAACGTAGAGCCTCCTTTATGCAAATTGGAATTTATAATACCTGATTTGATGGGAAGTCAAGAAAAAAGCCCTGAAGTCCAGAAAAATGTTGAGAGCCATATTGCCGCTTCCGCCGGTATTGTCGCCATCGGTACTTTTTCGAGCCGGATTCTCGGATTCATCCGTGATGTGATTCTGGCCGGCATTTTCGGGGCATCGTCTGCCGCCGATGCTTTCTATGTCGCCTTCAGAATCCCGAATTTCCTTCGTGAACTCTTTGCGGAAGGCTCGATGTCTGCCGCCTTTGTCCCCGTTTTTTCCGAGTATCTCACCCTGCGCGGCAAGACGGAAGCCAGGAAGCTGGGGCGCGCCGCGCTCACGGTTTTGCTCATCCTCATCACCGGCGTGGTGACGCTCGGCATCATTTTCTCCCCTCAAATCCTCAGTGTGATTGCACGCGGCTTTTTGAGTGATCCTGAAAAGTTCGCCCTGACGACAACATTGACGCGGATGATGTTCCCCTTCCTGCTGTTTATTTCCTGCGCCGCATGGGTCATGGGGATTTTAAACAGCACGCGCCACTTCGGGCCGCCCGCATTTTCATCCGCTGTCTACAACATCATCAATATCGCGATGATACTGACCCTCTCCCCCTACCTGGCACAGCCCGTCTTCGCCGCGGCTGTGGGTGTCACGCTTGGCGGCGCGGCGCAGTTTCTTATTCAACTGCCCACGCTGTATCGGGAAGGGTTTTCAATCGCCCTGCTCAAACCGGTTCTGCCGCTCCATCCCGGCGTGGTTAAAATGGGAAAGCTCATCCTGCCAACCATCGTGGGGCTTTCGGTCACGCAGGTGAACCTGCTCATCAACACCTTTCTCGCATCGTACTTGCCGCTCGGCTCCGTCAGTTACCTTTACTACGGCATGCGGCTGATTCATTTTCCGCTGGGCATCTTTGCTGTTGCCCTTTCCACGGCACTCTTGCCCACGCTTTCGACTCAGGCCGCCAAGGGCGACTACCCCGCGCTCAGCGATTCTTTTTCCTTCGGGCTGCGGTTGGTCTTTTTTATCACCTTTCCCGCCCTGCTCGGATTGATTCTCTTTCGTGTCCCGATTGTTCAAACCCTCTTTGAACACGGCGCGTTTGACCATGCGGCCACGCTTGGCACGGCGGATGCCGTCCTGTTTTACGCCGTCGGGCTTTGGGCCTTCGCCGGTGTCCGCATTGTCGTCCCTGTCTTTTACGCGATGCAGGATACGAAAACCCCGGTGAAGGTCGCCGTCTTCGCCATGTTGCTGAACCTCGTGCTCAACATCGCCCTCATGTTTACGCTGAAGCATCGGGGTCTGGCACTGGCGACCTCTCTTTCCGCCATGTTCAATTTTTCCTGTCTGCTGATCATTTTAAAAAAACGGATCGACTGGCCCGACGGGAGACGCATTCTCTCGTCCCACCTCAAAGTTATCCTCGCCTCCCTCGTCATGCTTATCCCGGCTTACTGGCTTTCGGGGCAGGCGCTTTGGAAAACTCAAGGCGCATGGGACATGAAAACACTGTCACTGGCCGCAGCCATTTTAAGCAGTGCGGCAGGATATTTTATTGTGCAGTATTTTTTTAAAAGCGAAGAGCTTCATTTTTTGATCGAACTGATCAAAAACCGGCGAAAAAAATCGGCATAACGAGTCTGCAGGAAAACGCTTTTTACAGAATGAGCTTCTTCCTCATTGATTATTTTTGAGGAGGATTCCGCGCTCACCTTCTTTGTCTAAAAAAGAGCGTTCCTGTCGTCTCCTTCAAAATATCCTGGTCTTTTGCTTTTTTATCGCGCCTTTGGGGGCTTTTCCGGCTTTTCTCTCTGCCCATTTATCCAACCTCCATCCCATAACGCTGGATCTTCCCCGGATTGTGCGTGATGCAGAACAGAAGCCACTGGCTGTTGACGTCTTTGGTGCGGAACCCGATTCCGCAAAACCCGAAGTGAAACAAAGCGCGATACCCGTTGAACACATCTGAGAAATCGAGACCAAAAAATGAAAATCAAAGATTTTCGTGATCGCAACCCTTTTGCCCCTTGACTTCCTCCGTCCCGTTAAGTCGACCGTCAAGGTCGACTTAACTACGGGTTAGATAGTATTCCGTATTTTGTTTGCAAAATCAGAGTTATAACTGAAAGTGGTGTTTGAAAGGGATTGAAAAGAAGCGGCGTATCTG
>JBHHXB010000103.1:0-8219 GCA_046756825.1 Nitrospiria bacterium
CAAGCGGCCCCCAATGTCGGCGGCGCAGGGGAAGCCGTACCGGAGGAGGGTCTTTTGTTTCGTTTGGAGCAGGAGCCCGTCGTCGAAGGGGCCTTTGTGGCTCTCAATCCCGCAACCGGCACGGTCAGCGCCATGGTGGGGGGCTATGATTTCAAGCGAAGCGAGTACAACCGGGCCGTGATGGCGAAGCGGCAGCCGGGCTCCGCCTTCAAACCCATTATCTACGGGACCGCGATTGAGCAGGGCTTCACTGCCGCGAGCATCCTCATCGACAACCCCGTGATTTTTACGGACGACGAGACGCACAAGGTTTGGAAGCCGGAAAACTACGAAAAGCGTTTTTACGGCCCGACCACCCTTCGCGAGGCCCTGACGCATTCCAGAAATTTGGCCACAGTCAAACTCCTCCGGCAGATCGGCATTCGAAACGTCGTGTCTTACGCGCATAAAATCGGCATCGAAAGCCCGCTGACGCAGGATCTTTCCCTGGCTTTGGGATCCTCGGGAATCAGTCTGCTTGAGATGACGTCCGCCTACGGGGTCTATGCCAATGAAGGCGTGCGCGTTGAGCCGACCCTGATTTTATCCGTGTCCGATAAAAACGGCCGGGTTTTGGAATCGCGCGATCTCAATCCTGAACAAGCCCTCTCAAAAGAGACGGCCTATGTCGTGACCAACATTCTTGAGGATGTGGTCCAGCGCGGCACCGCGAAACGGGCGCGCGCGCTGGGGCGTCCGGTTGCGGGAAAAACGGGCACGACCAACGAATACACCGATGCCTGGTTTGTCGGCTACACCCCGAACCTCGCGGCGGGGGTTTGGGTGGGCTTTGACGACAATCGTTCGTTAGGTCACAGAGAGGCCGGCGGGCGCGCCGCCCTGCCCATTTGGGTGTCTTTCATGGATGAAGCACTTTCCCTGCTACCGGTTGTGCCATTTCCTATTCCAGATGACATTGTTTATGCTAAAATCAATCGCGCGACAGGATATTTATCCGAAGAGGGCGAGCGCGGGGAAATGGAGATTTTCGTGAAAGGCACCGAGCCTCAGCACGAAAAAAAGGATCTTGCCTCACCCACCGATTTTTTTCGATTTGACCAGGAAGCGGGCGCTTTCTGAGCCGATGATCTTAAGCGGGGCGAGAAAAGAACACTCAGCATCAACGGCGCATAGCATTATTTTAAAACACTGATTTTTTGAGGCAGCGGAGGTGAAGATGGGTATACGCGTGGGCATTAACGGATTCGGGCGAATTGGCCGAAATGTATTTCGGTCGGCCTTTGAGCACCCCGATTTGGAGATTGTGGCGATCAATGATATTGGCGACGCCAGGACCTTGGCGCACCTGCTCCAGTATGATTCGGTTCACGGTGCTTTTACGCATAATGTTGAAGCGAAGGACGATGCCTTGCTGGTCAACGGAAAGTCGATTCGGATTACAAAGGAGCGGGACCCTGAGGCCCTGCCTTGGCGGGAGCTGGGTGTGGATGTCGCCGTGGAATCCACAGGGCTTTTTGTGGATCGCGCCTCGGCCTCGAAGCACTTGAGCGCGGGCGCTAAAAAGGTGATTATTTCCGCCCCGGCCAAAAATCCGGATGTGACGATTGTCCTCGGGGTGAATGAGAACGACTATCAGCCCGAAAATCACGACATTCTTTCCAATGCCTCCTGCACCACCAATTGTCTGGCACCGGTGGCCAAGGTGCTGGATGAAAGTTTCGGGATTCAAAGCGGGCTGATGACGACGGTGCATTCTTACACGCGGGATCAGCAGTTGCTGGATGCCCCTCACAAGGATTTGAGACGGGCGCGCGCGGCGGCGCACTCAATGGCCCCGACGACGACGGGTGCGGCCAAGGCGATTTCGGAAGTCCTGCCAAACCTTGCGGGAAAACTCGACGGCATGGCGATTCGCGTGCCGACGCCGAATGTCTCCGTGGTGGATCTCGTGGTGACGCTTGAAGCGGATTCCGATGAAGCGGCGGTCAAGGCCGCGCTGAAATCGGCGGCTGAAAATGGATTAAACGGTATCTTGCAGTACAGCGAGGCCCCCCTGGTTTCCATTGATTTTACCGGCAATCCGCACTCCTCCATCGTTGACGCAAGCCTGACCAAGGTCATCGGTCAGCGCCTGGCCAAGGTTATTTCCTGGTACGACAACGAATGGGGCTACTCTTCGCGTGTCCGGGATCTGATTGTATACGTCGGGAAGCGTTTATAACAAAGGCAGGGCAGCCATGAACACCAATAAAGTTACCATTGAAGACGTTGATATCCGGGGAAAGCAGCTCTTTATCCGGGTCGATTTTAATGTCCCTCTGGATCAGGATCTGAATATTACGGATGACACCCGAATCCGTTCCGCCCTGCCTACGATCAACTACGCCATTGACGAGGGGGCCTCGATTATTCTGGCGTCACACCTGGGGCGCCCCAAGGGGGTTGATCCGAGATACTCCCTTGCGCCGGTGGCCAAGCGTCTTCAGCGGCTTCTCGGAAAAGACGTGCTCTTTGCTTCAGACTGTATCGGCGCGCAGACGGAAAAAATGGCGAAAAACCTCAAACGCGGTGAAATCCTTCTGCTTGAAAATCTTCGCTTTCACGAGGGTGAGCAAAACAATGACGAAGCCTTCGCGAGGGCGCTCGCCAAGCTCCGGCTGGATATCTATATTAATGACGCCTTCGGCACCGCGCACCGGGAGCATGCCTCAACCATTCATCTGGCGAAACTCACGAAAACCAGGGCCTGCGGCTTCCTCATGAAGAAGGAAATCAGCTACATGGTCGGCGCGGTCTCGAATCCGGCCCGTCCTTTTGTCGCCATTTTGGGTGGCGCGAAGGTCTCGGGGAAAATCGGTGTGATTGAAAATCTGGGGCAAAAAGTCGATAAAGTGATTGTCGGAGGCGGCATGGCGTTTACTTTTTTAAAGGCCTCCGGGATTGAGGTCGGGAACTCCCTGGTTGAGGAATCCATGCTGGATTTTGCCCGTGAGATCATGCAGAACGCCATTGCGCGCGGGGTGAAGTTTTATCTGCCTGTGGACTGCATCGTTGCGACAAGTACGGACCCCTCGGCGGAGGCGAAGTCGGTGCCGGTGCAGGAAATTCCAAAAGGCTGGATGGGTCTGGATATCGGCCGTGCCTCGGTCCATCTGTTTACGGAGGCCCTTCAAGACGCCAAGACCATTCTTTGGAACGGCCCGATGGGACTTTTTGAGGTGGATGCCTATTCACGCGGCACATCGGCCATCGCCCACGCCGTGGCCAACGCCTACGCCATGACGATCGCCGGCGGCGGCGAGACCTCGCTTGCCGTGCACAAGGCCAACGAATCGGAAAATATCTCGTTTATTTCTACCGGCGGCGGGGCGGCGCTTCAACTTTTGGAGGGCAAAACACTGCCCGGGCTTTCCGTGCTGCCGGACAAGGAGTTGCTGATTTAATGGTTCGAACACCCTGCTTTATCGCCAATTGGAAAATGAACAAAGCAGTCCGGGAGGCGGAGTCCTATCTTTCAAGTTTCATGGAACAATGCGCTCAAGCACCCTTGCCGCCTTCGCAAGTTATTGTTGCCCCCCCGTTCACGGCGCTTCATGCGGTTTCGAAGCGGCTGAACGGCGATGCCGGCGGGATCGGCCTGGCGGCGCAGAATGTACATTACGAGGTGTCCGGGGCCTTCACCGGAGAGGTTTCAACGGGAATGCTTTGCGAAGTCGGGTGTCAGTACGTTATTATCGGCCATTCGGAGCGGCGCGCGCTTTTCGGAGAGAGCGACGCGGTCGTTCAACGGAAACTCTCGGCGGTTCGAAAAGCCGCGTTGTTGCCGGTACTTTGTATTGGAGAGACTTTAAAAGACCGCCGCGCGGGACAGACGTGGGAGCGCTTGCAGGGGCAACTTTCGACAGCGTTTACCGATGATTTGATTGCAACGGGGCTGGCTGACAATATCGCGGATTGGATGATTGCCTATGAGCCCGTGTGGGCCATCGGAACCGGAGAGACGCCCACCCCCGACGAGGTGAAAGATGTGCATGCGCAGGTTCGAACCTTTATCGAAAGCCGTGTCGGAAAAGTCAGTCCGAGTGTTCTCTATGGAGGAAGTGTTTCAGAAAAGAATATCGCGGCGTTCATGGAAATGCCTGGTATTGACGGGGTCCTGGTCGGCGGGGCAAGCCTTTCTCCGGAATCTTTTTATAAAGTGATTGAAGCAGGCGCGCGGGCCGGACAAGCCGCGCGATTGGAGATAGAGGAGTAAAATGTACACGTTTATTTTGGTGATTCATGTCATTGTGTGTTTGATTTTAATCGGCGTCGTCCTGCTTCAGGCGGGCAAGGGGGCCGAGATGGGCGCCGCGTTTGGCGGGTCCAGCCAGACCATTTTCGGGAGCCGCGGGGCGGCCACCTTTTTGAGCAAGTTGACGGTCGGCGCGGCCATTATTTTCATGGTGACGTCGCTTTCACTTTCAATGTTAAAAGGCGGCGGCGGTATGGGCTCCTCTGTCGTCGGCGACATGGAGAGCGGTACACCCAGCGGCAGCAGCGAAATCCCGACGCCGGTCGAAACTCCAGAGGACGCGGCCTCGGAATAAGAAGGGGAGTGGGTCTGTGGATCGGTTTTTCGCCAGATTAGGGCTCATTCTTATTCTTGTTTTTACCGGATGCTCCGGTGCCCCGCTCAACAATCCCTATCCGGCCGCGGAGGACAACCGCAATATCCTCTACAGTTCCTTCAGCGGGCGGCCGAAACACCTTGATCCCGCCCAATCCTATTCATCCAACGAAATCACCTTCACGGGGCAGATTTACGAGCCTCCCTTTCAATACCATTATTTGAAACGGCCCTACACCCTCGTGCCGCTGACGGCGGAGGAGGTGCCCCGCCCTGTCTATTTGAATGCGGCAGGGGAGGCGGTCAACGGAGACGGCGTGTCCGAACCGGTGATCTGGAGCGTGTACGAGATTCGGATTACGCCGGGGATTCAATACCAGCCCCACCCCGCCTTCGCGAAGGACGCGGCGGGCGTGCCGCTTTATCTCGATCTGAGCGAGGACGTGCTTGGGCGCATTGGCACTCTTGGGGATTTTGAACAAACGGGTTCCCGGGAGCTGACCGCCGAAGACTATGTTTATCAGATCAAGCGGCTCGCGCATCCAAAAATCCATTCCCCGATTTTCGGCTTCATGTCCGAATATATCGCCGGACTGGGTGAATTGAGTCAAAAACTCCAGGCCGCCGAAACGGACAAAAACGGCTTTCTCGATCTCCGAGACTTTGCGCTCGAAGGGGCAGAGGTGGTGGACCGCTACACCTACCGGATTAAGGTCAAGGGGAAATATCCGCAGTTTCTCTATTGGCTCGCCATGCCTTTTTTTGCACCCATCCCCCATGAAGCAGACCGGTTTTACGCACAGCCCGCCTTGGTGGAAAAAAATATCACGCTCGACTGGTTTCCCGTTGGCACGGGCCCCTACATGCTCACGGTGAACAATCCCAACCGGCAGATGATTTTGGCGAGGAACCCCAATTTTCATCGGGAGACCTATCCCAGGGAGGGTGCTCCCGGTGACGAGGCCGCGGGTTTGCTGGCCGATGCCGGACGTCCGCTGCCCTTCATCGACAAGGTCGTGTTTAGTTTGGAGAAAGAGGGGATTCCCATCTGGAACAAATTTTTACAGGGATTTTACGACAGCTCCGGGATTTCCTCTGACAGCTTCGATCAGGCCGTGCGTATCACGGGCAGCGGCGACGCCGCGCTGACCGAGGAAATGGCGGAAAAAGGCATTCGCCTGCTGACGAGCACGGCGGCCTCGACCTATTATATCGCCTTCAATATGCTGGACGGCGTGGTGGGCGGCGACAGTGAATCCGCGCGTAAAATCCGGCGGGCTGTCGCCATTGCCATCGACCAGGAGGAGTCCGTCGGTATCTTTCAAAACGGCCGGGGCATCGCCATGCAGGGGCCGCTGCCGCCGGGTATTTTCGGCTATGTCGAGGGGCCGGAGGGGATCAATCCCTATGTTTACGATGTGGTGAACGGCCGGCCGAAGCGAAAATCCATCGAGGAAGCGCGACAGCTTCTGGCCGAGGCCGGTTATCCCGAGGGAAGAGACGCTGTCACGGGCAAGCCGCTCATTCTTCATTTCGATACTGTTGGGGCCGGGCCGGAGGTGAAGGCCCAATTCGATTGGATGCGCAAGCAGTTTGAAAAAATCAAGATCCAATTGGTCGTCCGGAATACTGACTACAACCGTTTTCAGGACAAGATGTTGAAGGGCACGGCCCAGATGTTTCAATGGGGCTGGAACGCCGACTACCCCGATCCTGAAAATTTTCTTTTCCTGCTTTACGGCCCGAACGCCAAGGCCGGGAAGAACGGAGAAAATGCCGCGAACTACGCCAATCCACGATTTGACGCCCTGTTCGAGCGGATGAAAAATATGGAGAACGGGCCTGAGCGTCAGGCAATCATCAATGAAATGATCGGAATTTTTCAGCGCGACATGCCCTGGGCCTCCGGCTTTCACCCCAAGCGCTTCGGTCTGTATCATGCGTGGTATCAAAACATCAAACCCAATCTCATGGCCAACAACACCCTGAAATACGCAAAGGTGGATCCCGTGCTTCGCGCCGGGCGGCGGTCGGTCTGGAACAAGCCGCGTCTGTGGCCCCTGCTGATCATCGCCGGGCTTCTTTTTGCCGGAACACTTCCGGCGGTTTGGACCTATCGCAAAAAAGAGCGGGGGACCTAGGGTGTTTGCCTACATTATCCGCCGCGTGTTGTACGCCCTTCCCATCCTGATCGGCGTCAATCTCCTGACTTTTATCTTGTTCTTCGTGGTTAATACGCCGGACGACATGGCGCGTCTTCACCTGGGTATGAAGCGGGTGACGCCGGAGGCCATCGAAAAATGGAAGGCGGATCACGGCTACGATATTCCCGTGGCCTGGAACCGCGCCGAAAGCGGGATCAATAAACTCACGAACACCATCTTTTTTCAAAAATCAGTCACGCTCTTCGCCTTCGATTTTGGTTTTGCGGATGACGGCCGGAATATCGGGGCCGATATCCGGGAGCGCATGTGGCCCAGCCTCGCCATCGCCGTGCCCAGTTTGATTGTCGGACTTTTTGTGAATATTACCGTCGCCATGCTCATCGCTTTTTTTCGGGCGACCTATATCGACACCTGGGGCATCATCGTGGCCGTGGCCATGATGTCGATTTCGTCGCTGTTTTACATTATTGGTGGGCAGTTCCTGTTGAGTAAAATGTTCCGGCTCGTGCCGATTTCGGGGTACGACGAAGGCTTTAACGGCATCAAGTTTTTGATCCTGCCTGTGCTGGTGGCCCTGGTCGGCGGCGTTGGCAGCGGCACGCGCTGGTACCGGAGCATTTTTCTGGAGGAAATAGGGAAGGACTATGTCCGGACAGCGCGGGCCAAGGGGCTTTCCGAATTGACCGTTCTATTCAGCCATGTTTTGAGAAACGCCCTCGTTCCGATATTGACGGGCGTGGTCGTCGTCATCCCGTTGTTGTTCATGGGAAGTCTCGTCACGGAGTCGTTTTTTAGCATCCCCGGACTGGGAAGTTACACGATTGACGCTATCAATAGCCAGGACTTTGGCATTGTCCGCGCCATGGTCTTTTTGGGTTCTGTGTTGTATATCGCCGGTTTGATTTTGACCGACATCTCCTACACCTGGGTGGATCCGAGGGTACGTCTGTGAGGATTTTGAACCCGTCTTTTAAAAAACGGGTGAGGCACTGATGTCCTTTGCCTTTCAATGGGTGCCGCTTTGGACGGATCGCCTGATATATCTCCTGCTCGCGTTAGTGACGGGGTTTGCGGTCTATGCCTTTCGAAAAGAGCACTTGCTCGCGCCGTGGCGACAGATCCGGCGGCGGCCCCTTGCGATGTCCGCCCTGGTGCTCCTTGTTTTTTATGTCGCCATCGGGCTTTTGGATTCGGTGCATTTCAGAAGGCAGCTTCCGGCGACCGAGGCCGGACAGGAAGTGCAGTACGATCCCGAGGTGCTCTCTCTTTTGGATGTTGTTTTGGGGCGGCTCAAAACCAATGTGGAACGCACCTATTCCGCGCCTTTGGCCGCGCATGCCTTTAACAAGGAAACCGTCGAAGGCCCCGGCGGGACGCGGCAACGGGTTTTTCCGCGTTTAAAATACGGCGGCGCGCATCTGAATGATCCCGCAAGCGAACGCTGG
>JBHHXB010000104.1:0-8209 GCA_046756825.1 Nitrospiria bacterium
CGGAGATCTTCCCCGGCCGAAATGAAATCCCGAAGACACTGATCTTCGCCAAAACAAATAAGGCTAGGGCGGCGAAGAGGAAACCGCGCAAAAACAAGGAAACCGTCGTATGAGTACGTTTGATAGCACAAAGACACCCTTACCCGACATCATTAGAGAGATTACAGAAGGGAAGCTGCAACTGCCTGACTTTCAACGAGGATGGGTATGGGATGATGATCATGTGCGCTCACTACTTGTCAGCGTAGCCAGATCATTTCCTGTCGGTGCCGTGATGCTCTTGGAAACCGGGGGTGATGTCCGCTTCCAGGTTCGCCCCATAGAGAATGTTCCCTTCGACTCAGGCATTCCTGATCCTGAGCGTCTCATACTGGATGGCCAACAACGCCTTACTTCGTTAACCCAGGTGTTGGCACTGGATAAGCCGGTGAAGACGTTCAATGAAAAGGGTAAGCGAATAGACCGCTTCTACTACATTGATATCGAGCGAGCACTTGAAGAGTACCGATTGGAAGAGGCTTTCATCGCCGTAGAATCTGATAGGACGGTCAAGAAGAACTTTGGGCGAGACATTGTGCTTGATCTGTCGTCGGCACAAAAAGAATGCGAGGCGTTCTACTTCCCCTGTAATCAGATAATGAACTCCGATGATTGGGAAGAAAGCCTTCAGGAGTATGCCTCTGAAAAATTTGGTGACTATATGCGGTTCCGTAAGAAGGTGTTGAATGCCTTCAGAAGCTATCAACTGCCGTTGATCGCTTTGGGTAAATCAACCAGTAAAGAAGCTGTCTGCCTTGTATTCGAAAAGGTGAACACCGGTGGAGTGCCTCTATCAGTATTTGAATTGGTGACCGCCAGCTTTGCTGCTGACGGATTCAACCTAAGGGATGATTGGTATGGCAGTGACCTCCGAAAAGTCGAAGGGAGAAGCCAAAGGCTGAAGGCCGAGAGTATTCTCAATGGTGTTGAGCCTACCGATTTTCTACAAGCCATTAGTCTGTTGCATACCTTGGAAAAGAGAAGACTGGATATCGAAGCTGGGAAAACCGGGAAGTCCATTGCTGCCGTCAGCGCAAAGCGTGTCTCTGTATTGTCATTGGCATTGGCTGAATACCAGAAATGGGCATCACAAATTGAAAAGGGCTTTTTGCTTGCCGCAAAGTTCCTTCGCAAAGAGTGTTTCTTCAGCTCAAGAGACTTGCCCTATCGAACACAACTGATTCCATTAGCTGCTGTCCTGTCACAGCTCAAAGAGCGGTGGTTGGAACCCAAAATCTATGAAAAGTTGAGTCAATGGTTTTGGTGTGGCGTTCTGGGTGAGCTATATGGTGGTGCAGTTGAAACCAGAATCGCCAATGACTTGGAAGAAATGCTGGCGTGGATCGCCAAGAATGGTGATGAACCCAGAACCATTTTCGAAGCAGCATTCCAGCCAGGACGACTGTATACCTTGCGTTCACGGCAGAGCGCAGCCTACAAAGGGCTGAATACGCTGGTCTTGAGAGAAGGTGCTCAGGACTTCTTCTGGAAGGCATCGATTCAAGAGCTTGACCATGAAGAGGTGGCATTAGATATCCACCACATCTTCCCGCAGGCTTGGTGCGAAAACAATGACATCAAGCCTGCGGTGTACAACTCCATCATCAATAAGACGCCCATCTCCTACAAAGCCAATCGGATGATTGGGCGAAAGGCCCCTTCAACCTATTTGTCTGTCATTCAATCGCATAAGCAGGTAGGCCTTGACGATGACAGCATGAACGCGATTTTGAAAAGTCACCGTATCGACTCAGCGGCTATGCGAGCCGACGACTTTGAACAGTTCTACGAAAAACGAAAAGACAGCCTCCTTGAAGTTGTGGAAAGCGCAATGGGTAAAGCCATAGAGACCGAAGGCGCAGAGTATGACGGGTTATAAACGCCGATACCATTGTCTCCAAAGTCTGGAGTTTCTGCACCACCCTCAGAGATGACGGTGTGGGCTATGGCGACTACCTGGAGCAGCTGACCTATCTCATTTTTCTGAAGATGGCCGATGAATACAGCAAACCACCCTACAGCCGGGATGTCGGTATTCCGGAAGCGTTCGGCTGGAACAGCCTGCGCACAAAAAAGGGCGCAGCGCTGGAAGTGCATTATGTGAACCTGCTTCGAGAACTTGGCACAAAAAAAGGCATGCTTGGGCAGATATTTACCAAGGCTCAGAACAAGATTCAGGATCCGGCCAAACTCTCTCGTTTGGTCGATATGGTTAACGATACCGATTGGGTCATGCTCGATGCCGATACCAAGGGCGCCATCTACGAAGGGTTGCTGGAAAAGAATGCGGAAGACACCAAATCCGGCGCCGGTCAGTACTTTACCCCGCGTTCACTGATCAAGGCGATGGTCGCCTGCATGCGCCCGGAGCCGATGCAAACAATTGCAGACCCGGCCTGTGGCACCGGTGGCTTTTTCCTCGCCGCTTATGATTACCTGATCGGCAATCATAAACTCGACAAAAAACAGAAAGCCGTCCTCAAGCACGAAACCTTCAGCGGCAATGAAATCGTTTCCAATACCCGCCGCATGTGCCTGATGAATATGTTTCTCCACAACATCGGGGAGATCGACGGCGACAGCGCCGTCAGCGCCAATGACGCCCTGATCGCTCCTCCCGCGCATACCGTGGACATGGTGCTGGCCAATCCCCCCTTTGGTAAAAAAAGCAGCATGACCTTTACCAATGAAGCGGGCGAACAGGAGAAAGACGACCTCACCTGCAACCGCCAGGACTTCTGGGCCACGACCTCCAACAAACAGGTCAACTTCGTTCAGCACATACACGCCATGCTGAAATCCACAGGCCGTGCGGCAGTCGTCGTCCCCGATAACGTCTTGTTCGAAGGCGGCGCGGGCGAAACCGTCAGAAAGAAGCTGATGGAGACGACTGAGCTCCACACCATCCTGAGACTACCCACAGGCATCTTCTACGCCAACGGGGTCAAGGCAAACGTCCTCTTCTTCGATAACCGTCCAGCGCAAAAAGAGCCCTGGACGAAAGAGGTCTGGATATACGACTACCGAACCAATATCCACCACACCCTCAAGAAAAAGCCAATGCGGTTTGAGCATCTGCAGGATTTTATCGACTGCTACAACCCGGAAAACCGCCACGAGCGCAAGGAGACTTGGCGCGCCGATACAAGCCCGGAGGGCAGGTGGCGCAAATACCCCTGCAAGGATATCGTCGCGAGAGACAAGACGAGCCTCGATATCTTCTGGTTAAAGGACAAGTCTCTGGCCGATCTCGACAACCTGCCTGATCCTGAAGATTTGGCGGAAGAGATTATTGAAAATATCGAAGCGGGGCTGAATAGTTTCAGAACAATTGCGCACAACCTGAGAACAGGCGGCGTATGATAAGACGCCCCGGCAATAATTCGTCCTCCAATATGGTATCCTTGGCGGGGCCGGAAAAATCATCAAAGCCGACTTGGCAAACTGTGAAAACACCTGAACTTTTTTACGACCGGATAGATTCCCCCCTGGGCGCGCTGTGGCCGGTCGCGTGTGAAGCGGGGCTTTCCTATCTTTTCAGAGGAGGGAAGGAATCCTGCGTGATCGCGGCGATCGAAGGACGCCTGAAACACCGCCCCGTGATGAAGGCGGCGACACTCCCGCATTGGCGTACTGTACTGGGCCGTTATTTCTCGGGAGAAGAACGGACTTTCAAAGGCCCCGTGGCCTTCCTGGAAGGCACGCCCTTTCAGCAGCGTGTTTGGCGGACACTGATGAAAATCCCCTATGGGGAAGTTCGAAGTTATCAGTGGATCGGGGAGCAGCTTTCAATGAAACACGCCGGCCGCGCCGTCGGAAACGCCTGCGGGAAAAATCCCATCCCCATCCTGCTGCCCTGCCACCGCGTCATCCGCCAAGACGGGAAGCTGGGGGGCTACACCGGCGGCGCTCAAATCAAGCAAAAACTCCTTGAATTGGAAAGTCAGGCCAAAGCAGACGTATCATCGTGAGGGAAATGAGGGAAAGATGGAAAACTTAAGCGCAAGCCGCAGCGTGACACTCCGGCTGAGGTTCCCCAATAAAATCGGCATGCTCGGGAAAATCACCTCCGCCGTGGGCAAGACCGGCGGGGATATCGACGCCATCGACATCGTTAACACAGAAGATGGAAAGATCGTCCGGGATCTCACCTTTAAAACACGGGACGACGCCCATCTGAAACAAATCGAAGCGGCCTTGACTCGACTCAAAAATGTGGAGTTGCTCCAACGCTCCGACCGGACTTTCCTGCTGCATCTCGGGGGAAAAATCGAGATTAAAAACCGCATCCCTCTGAAAACGCGGGACGACCTTTCCCGCGCCTATACGCCGGGCGTTGCGCGGGTCTGCACGGCCATCCACGAAGATTCCAATAATGCCTTTACCCTGACCATCAAAAAAAACAGCGTTTTGATCGTCACCGACGGATCGGCCGTTTTGGGACTGGGCAACATCGGCCCCGAGGCCGCCATGCCCGTCATGGAAGGCAAGGCCATGCTCTTTAAGGAATTTGGCGGCATTGACGCCTATCCCGTTTGTCTGAAAACCCAGGACACACAAGAAATCATCGACACCATCGAACGGATTTCACCGGGCTTCGGCGGGATCAACCTCGAAGATATCTCCTCCCCGAGGTGTTTTGAAATCGAGGCCGCCCTCAAGGCGCGTTTGGAAATCCCCGTTTTTCACGACGACCAGCATGGCACGGCCATCGTCGTCCTGGCCGCGCTCATCAACGCGGCAAAGGTTGTCCGGAAGGAAATGACCGCACTCAAAGTGGTCGTCAACGGCATCGGGGCCGCCGGTGTGGCGATCAGCAAAATGCTGAGGGCCGCCGGGGTGCGGGAAATCATCGGTTGCGACCGGGAGGGCATTGTTCACAGTGGCCGTTCAAAAGGGATGAATCCGGTCAAGCACGAGTACGCCGAAATGACCAATGCCGAGAAAAAAACAGGGAGATTGGCGGATGCGCTTCAGGGCGCGGATGCATTCGTCGGTGTCTCGGCGCCCGGCGTGCTCACGCGGAAAGACATCAAAAGGATGGCCGCCGACCCCATCGTATTCGCCCTGTGCAACCCCACGCCGGAGATCATGCCAGAGGAAACCACGGGCATCGTCCGCGTCATGGCCACCGGCCGCTCGGACTATCCGAACCAAATCAACAACGTCCTGGCCTTTCCCGGTATTTTCCGCGGGGCACTGGATGTCCGCGCTTCCGAAATCAACACAGAAATGGACATGGCCGCCGCGCGTGCCATTGCATCCATCATTCGGGAAGGCGAGCTTTCCGAGGATTACATCATCCCCGGTGTCTTCAACCGCCGGATCGCCAAGGAAGTCGCGCAACGCGTCGCGGAGGCCGCAATCCGGACAGGGGTCGCCCGGCGGGAGAAAAAGGCCGGAACAGGCCGCGCCCTGAAATAGGGGAATTCGAAACAATCACGACGGCCGGGGCAGGCCGCGTTTGCCAGAGCAAAGAACGGATACAAGAAAAACCGCCGACGCCAAGAGCACGATCGTCGCCCCGGAAGGCAGGTCAAACCAGTACGACAGAAACACGCCCGCCCAGGACGCGCCGATGCCAATCAGCGCGGAATACAGCATCATCGCGCGCAGATTCACAGCCCACTGCTGGGCCGCCGCCGCCGGAATGACCAGGAGCGCGAAAACCAGCATGGCCCCCACGGCTTTCAGGGCGATGACGACAGACAGAGAGATTAAATTCAAAAGCAAAAAAGCCAGCCGCTTTGCGGGAATACCGCTGGCTTCGGCCATATCCTGGTCAAATGAAATAAAGTGAAACTCCTTAAAAAAGAGACCAAGGATCACGAGAATGCCGGCGGACAGCGCCGCGATGACGATCAAATCGGATCGTGTGACCGACAAAATACTGCCGAAAAGATAGCCGAAGACTTCGGGCCGGTATCCCTTCATTAAACCGATGAATAGAATCGCCAAGGCCATTGTAAAGGTGTAGAACACACCGATGGGCACATCGGGTTTCATGCGTCCTTTTTCTTGTACGAGGGTTGTTATCCACACCGTTGAAAGACCGAATAAAACGGCCATCGGCATGGGAGAAACCCCGATAAGAAAGGCCAGGCTTACGCCCGCGAAAGCCGCATGTGCCGTCCCCGCGCCAATGAAGGTCGTGCCTCTCAACACGGTGAAAACACCGATCAGTGCGCAAACCAGCCCAATCAGAAGCGAGGCCGCCAGGGCCCGCTGAATAAAGCCGTATGAAAGCAATTCAAGCATGGTTGTGCGTGTCCCGGACAAGGATGTAGGGTTTTTGGTCGCGCTCCGCGACGATGACCTCGTCCCCGTAAACAGGGGAGAGCACCTCTTTTGTCAGGATGTCCTCGGGCCGTCCCTTGGCGTGCAGCCGGTTTTTGAGGATGATTAAAGTTTCAACAATCCCACTGATCATATTGATATCGTGGGTGACAAAAACAATCGTCAATCGGTATCGCTGGTGCAGAGTGCAAATCAGGTCGCGCAGCCGCCGCTGCGTGGAAGCGTCGATGCCCGTCGTGGGTTCGTCCAACAGCAAGACTTCGGGACGCTGGGACAGGGCGCGCGCAATCAGCACCCGTTGCTGCTCCCCACCCGAAAGCTGCCCAAAGGGATGATTTTTAAAAGCCGCCATGCCGACGGCCTCGAGCGACTCCGTGACGATGTTTCGGTCTTCTTTTTGAGGGCGCTTGATCAGGCCGATCGTCCCGTAGCGGCCCATCATCGCCACTTCCCAAACAGTGATGGGATAGCTGGGATCGGTTCTCTCTTTTTGGGGGAGATAGCCGATCCGTGCCCGGTGATGGCACCGAAGCGCTTCGCAGTGGCAGTCGAAAATTTGCAGCGAGCCCGATACGGGATGGATCAAGCCTAAAAGCCCCTTGAGCAGGGTTGTCTTGCCGGATCCGTTTGGCCCGATCACGCCGGCGAATTCCCCTTCATACAGATTGAGCGTCACATCTTTTAAGGCCGTGCGCCCATTGTAGGAAAAGGTGGCCCTATCGAAACGAATCACGGGATGACGGGTCACTTTGCTCTCTCGAAGGCCTGTACGAGCGATTCGACATTATAGCGGATCAAATCAAGGTAATGCGCCGTCCCCGGCAATGCGCCCGGTAGCGGAGAGAGGGGCACGACCGTCACGTCCGTCTCCTCCGACAGGATTTCGGGGATTTTTGGATTAAGCTGCGGCTCCGAAACGACGACCTTAATGTTTTCCGTGCGAATCAGGCGAATCAAGGCCCTCATTTTTTTCGCCGAGGGTTCGCTCCCGATCTGCGTCAAAATATGCCCCTTGATCTCAAAGCCAAACCGTTTCGCGAAGTAGGGCCATGCCGGATGGTGGGTGATCATTTTTTTATCGCGCAATCGACCGACTTTTTCTAAAAGCGTCTTTTCGAGAGCCGAAAGCCTTGAAAGATAGGCCGCGGCGTTTTCCCGGTAATCGGACGCATGGGCCGGGTCGGCGGAAATCAGCGCCGCTGTAATATGGGCGATCATGATTTTCGCGTTGTCCGGGTCGAGCCAAATATGAGGATTCCCTTTTGCGTGATGTTCCGAATCGCCGTGACCGTGCGGGCCGCTCTCTTCAATCAGAGGGACATTGTCGGAAGTAATGATGACAGGAAGATCGGGCCGGTTTGCGTTTTGGATCAGGGGGGCCACCCAGGCCTCAAGGCCGAGTCCGATTTTAAAAAGGACCCTGGCTTTTCGGATTAAAATGATATCGCTGGGTTTCGGGGTGTAGGTATGTTCGCTCTCAAAACCGGAGATGAGTGAAACGGCCCGGATGTGGGGGCCGCCCACAGCCTCCACGAAGTCCCTTAATACGGGGAGCGTCGTGACGACGGGCACAGGCTTCGCGCAATATCCTGCGGCTCTTGAAAAAACTCCAAAAAAAATGACAAAGAGATAGAGAGAGAAACGCGTATAAAAAAAGAGGCCGGATTTTTTCATCGGCGATAGATACAGGATATGAAAAAAAAAGTCCAAACGAAATTGAGTGTAGCGCATGTCTGACTAATTCTTGTTGACAATTCGACTGAGTTTAAAACGGCTTTAAGCAAACCAGGATTGTTTGGCTTCCAGGAAATTACAGGCGAATCAAACAGAAGGTGCCGCACGGCATTTAGGGCCTGTTAACAGGCCCTAGTGT
>JBHHXB010000105.1:0-8172 GCA_046756825.1 Nitrospiria bacterium
GTCCGGGTTTGCACGGTGAAATCCTTCATCACGTGATTTGCCTTCGCCATGGCGACGACGGAGCACCCCTTAAAGCAGAAAGGGACACCGGAAAATTCCTTTCCGGAGACAACACGATAACAGGCCTTTCCAAGCACTTCCTCCGCCGAATATCCCAAAATTTTCTCCGCCATGCGATTCCAAATGAGGATGCGGCCCGTGTCGTCGTTAGCGAACATGCCGTCCGTGGTTTTTGAAACGAGCGAGAGCACCTCGGTTTCGAGCGACTGCGTCTTAAAGTGAGTCGATTTTCTAAGTACAGGCACGGGGCCTCCAACGGAGAAACGATGTTTTATTGGAGTTTCATCGTACTGATATGCGGCTCGTAAAGAATTTGGATGACGTTGCCGTCGGGATCGGCCATGTAGAAGGAATAGCTGTCGTCGCGATGCCGCTTCACCGGCTTCACAATGGGAATGCCCGCCTTTTTCACGCGGCTGAACATCTGATCGACGATGGCTTCATTTTCGGCGATCAACCCGAAGTGATCCATTTTCTGTCCCGTTTGCGCATGGGTTTCCCCGTTTTTCAGTTCGTGCAGCGCGAGGTTGTCACAGCCGAGCGTGAGATAAAGACTGTGCGCGTCGGGCTGCCACAGGGCCTTCATCCCGATGAAATCCTCATAAAACCGCCGCGATTTTTCAAGGCTCGCCACCCGGAGCGCAAGATGCCTTAAACCTCGAAGCGGGATGGGACGCACTGTTTCTGCTTCATCCATAAGTGAAAAGTCTACCCGGCTTTCCTTTTTTTTTCAATCCTCTAATCCCGCCACAAAATAGGTTGACTCCCATTGGAAACCCCGTAAAATAACCTCATGTTTTTGAGATCTCTTTTTCACGTCATCGTTCTCGTGGCTTTGGGGGCCGGGTGTATCAAAACAGAACCACCGCCCAATCCCTTTCGCCAACCCATTACCTATGCCGTCGGGAAGAGTCCGTCTCACATTGTTTTGGGGGACTTCAATCAGGACGGCCAGTCGGACCTCGCCGTCGCCAATACCGAGAGTAATACGGTCTCTATGCTTTTTGGAAAAAATGACGCCAGCTTTCCCGAGACGATCACGCTTCAAACGGGGCAGGGCCCGCGGTGGCTGGTGCCCGGGGATTTTAACGAGGATCAAAAAACGGATTTGGCGGTCATTTTAAATGGCGCGGACAGTCTTCAAATTTTTATCAATCAAGGCAACACGCTCTTTTTAAAAAAAGGACTGACTAAAATTGAGCGTTCGCCCTATGCCGCCGCATCGGAAGATTTTAACGGCGACGGGCATTTGGATCTCGCTGTTGTTTCGCGTTTCGACCAGTTGCGGATTTTACTCGGAGACGGGCGGGGACAATTTAAGCGCGGTATGCTCAGCGATCCCGGCGCGATTCCGACGGGTGTCATCACCGGCCACTTCAACCAGGACGGCATCCTTGATTTGGCCGTCGCCAACAACGGCATTGCCAGCAGCGACGTCGTGCTGTATTGGGGAAAGGGCGACGGGTCATTTGAAAAGGGCGACCGCTATCGAAACGGCATGAACCCGCTCGCCCTGATTTCAGAGGATTTCAACCACGATGATCGGCCGGACATCCTTTCGGCCAACGGCATGGGGGATTCCCTGTCTCTTTTTGTTTCAAACAAGGAAGGGAAGTATACGCAAGCGCCGGATTTCGGCGCGGAGGGGGGACCGGTTTCGGCGATTGCCCACGATTTCAATAAAGACGGCTGGCTCGATCTGGTCGTCGCCAATACACGAAGCGACAATATTTCCTATTTGACGGGGAAAAAGAACAGCCGCTTCGGACATCCGCCTCTCAATATTTTTACGGGGAAGGCCCCGTTTTTTGTCGTGAAAGCGGATCTGAATCTCGATGGGCACATCGACCTTGCGGTGGCCAACAACAATGACGAGTCCATCGCCATTTTAATCGGGAAGTAGATCGATACGAAATTACGGGGCGGTTTTTCGCACGTAGAGCTTGATGGTGTCGTCCACTTCGATCAATTCAATCAGTTCGTTCCCGCTGTGTTTGCACCACACCGGCATGTCTTTTTTAATCCCTTTGTCGTCCGAAAGCACTTCCAGAATTTGACCACGTCTCATTTCCTTCATTTTTTTTGAGGTCAGGATGACGGGAATAGGGCAAAACATCCCCAGGGTATCGAGCGTGAAATCGGCCGAAGCCACGGTGTTATCCCGTGCCCGTTTTGGCGATGCGCTCGGTGTATAGCGGGGATACTTTTCGCATGGTTTCAACACACTGCGGGAAAACCGAGAGCAGGGTGTCAATATCGGCGTCGGTCGTTTCAAGCCCCAGACTAAACACGACGGCCCCCTGCGCGATATTCCCGGGCAGGCCCATTGCCGTGAGCACGGGGGAGATTTTCAAGGCGTCCGTGCTGCACGAAGAGCCGCTGGCCGCGAAAATCCCACGCTGCTCCAGGGATTTGATCAAGGCCTCCCCGTCCAGGTATTCCACAGCGAAGCTGGCGACATGGGGCAGGCGGTTTTGCCGGTCTCCCGTGAGGTGAAGATAAGGCACACTCGCAAGCAGGCCATCAATAAGGCGGTCCCGTAAAGCAATCAGACGGGGGACTTCTTCTTGAATCCGCGCCGCCGCTTCTGCCGCCGCGACACCCATGCCGACGATGCCCGCGACATTCTCCGTGCCCGCCCGCCGTCCGTCTTCCTGAATGCCGCCCGCGATCAGGGGATGGAGCCGGGTGCCCCGGCGCACATAGAGCGCGCCCACGCCCTTGGGCCCGTAAAACTGCTGCGCCGAAAACGCGGCGAGATCGATATTGAGACGACCGCAGTCAAAGGGAATGACACCGGCAGTCGCCACCGCATCGGTGTGAAAAAATATTCCCGCCTGCTCCGTCATGGCGCTGATTTCCTCCAGGGCTTGAATCGTCCCGATTTCATTATTGGCGTGTAAAACCGAAACCAGAGCCGTGTCGTCCCGAATCGCCTCGGCAACCTGCTCCGGCATGAGGCGGCCCGATTCGTCGATGGGCAGCCACGTGACATCAAACCCCCGCCTTTCGAGGAATTTGATGGGATGAGCAACGGAGTAATGTTCGATCGTCGTCGTGATAATATGCCGCCCCCGCCCTGGATACGCCGACAAGAGCCCCTTGATCGCCAAATTGTTGGCTTCACTGCCGGAGGCCGTAAAAACAACCTCTCTCGGCTCGCAACCGATCAGTTCCGCGATTTGGGCACGCGCCGTCTCAACCGCCTTTCGAGGGGCTTCGCCGAAGGCGTGGCGGCTTTGAGGATTGCCGCAAAGACCGGTGAGATAGGGAAGCATCGCGGTGCGCGCCCCCTCCGAGAGGGGGGTTGCGGCGATGTGATCAAAATAAAGGGACATTTTGCCTGAAAAGGGTCAAACCAAAAGTGCGGTGTGCGCTAAGAGGCTTTTTTCCCTGCCCCGATCAGAAAGAGACTAAAGATCAGCCATTTGGAAGGATCAAAGTTGTACCACTTTGGCCCATTACGATAATCCCGTGGAAAATTGTGGTGATAGTTGTGGTATCCCTCACCAAAGGTAATCAGCGAAATCCACCAGTTGTCCCGGCTGGTATTGGCGTCGCCATAGGGCTGTGAGCCCCAGATATGACAAATCGAATTGATAAAAAAAGTGGAATTTAAAACCAGAAAAAGCCGGAAAACACCCGCCAGCATAAACCCGGCCGCCGCACCAACCAGGCCCCGGTGAAAAAAACCGATCACTGCGGGCAGGGCCAAACCGGTCAGAACAATCGGGACATAGTTGCGGTACTGCCACATAATCCATTTGTCTTTTCGAAGGGCTGTCTTGTATTTCTCCCGGGCGGGCAGGTTCGCCGCAGGGTCTTTTCGAAAAATCCAGAGCACGTGGCTGTACCAGAATCCGCGTTTTGCGTTATAGGGGTCCTCATCCGTGTCGGTTTTCGCGTGATGGCGGATATGATCGGAGCACCACTTGAGCGCTGAATTTTCCATCGCCCACCCCCCGGTAATCAGGAAGTAGATCTTGACCCAGGTTTTGCAGGTAAAGCTGCGATGAGAAAAAAGCCGATGATAACCCACGGTAATGCCAAGGCCGGTCACCATGTAGAAGACGGTGAAAAGGATCCACTCGAATTGCGTGTATCCATAGAAATACCCAAAAAGGGGCACCCCGATCAAGGCGAATAAACAGACCAGGGTGAAGACAATTAAGGTCGGGTAGTCGACAATCTGCTGAACGAGCTCGCTTTTGTTTCCTGCCGTTTTTTCGTCCATGACCACTCGTTTTGCGGCGTGTTCCATAAAAATACCTCTAGTGATTTAGTTGGTGAGTCGAGATCGGATCCCCCGCTCCCGTAAAAAATTAAACGCTTTATTTTATATAAAGTCGAATTTCTATGCAACCATTTTATCGTTCCAGGATCTGCGACTGGGATTTGGAGCAAGGGCGAAAGTGTGGCATCGAGGCTTTCAAAACACCTCGACGGGAAGGCCTGTGCCTCTGTTCATTGATTCAAGATTGAGAAAATATCGTTTTAGGACATTTTTGCTTTTTTTGAGCGGTTGCTCCTGCTATGGTTACGCCATATATCAACTCATTTAAATGGAGGAATGTGAATAAGATGATGAAGCAGATTGCACAAAAGATCAAAGAATGGAAACCCGCGCCGGTTGTTCATGCCCACTGTGACGGACCTTGCGGTGTCTATGACCCGGCTTCAGCGCGTATTGCGGCAGAAGCCGTGCTTGCGATGACGAAGAAAATCATTGCCCTGAAAGACAGCAAGGATGACGCTTCCCAGCACACCCTCTCCCGCTACATTGCGATTAAGGAAGAGCAGGCTCATATCGCGAAAACGGAATTACTCATTTTATGGTCGGATTACTTCAAACCTCCCCACTTGGAGGCGTATCCCGATTTGCATGACACTTTTTGGCAGGCGGCGAAACTTTGTTCGGCCTGTAAGGTGTCTGTGAGCCTGGAAAGCGCAGAGAAGTTGATGGCGGCCATTGAGGCCATCCACGCGATTTTCTGGGCAACGAAAGAGCGCGACGTGGCCTATTACACTGCGGGTTAAGCCCATTGGGAACACCCCTGAAACGTGTTACGCATTAAGGCATAGCACGGCGCGTGATCTGGTGCTGTGGCTTTTGAGGCTTCGGAAGCGTTTCCGTGTTTCCGGAGCCTCAATGCTTCCCCTCCTGTGTGCGGGTGACGAAGTCTTGGTTGCCCCACGGGCTTATCATCGGCGGCAGCCCGGGCTGGGAGAGATTGTCGTTGCCCATCACCCGCATCGGCCGAGGTTTCCTGTTATCAAGCGTATCACCGCCCTCCTGGATCAGGATCATTACATTTTAAGCGGTGACAATGCCGCCGAAAGCACCGATAGCCGCGACTTTGGCGCAGTTCCGCGAAAAAAGATTGTCGGCCAGGTCGTGTGTCGATTTCCATGAATCGAGAAAAACCCCATCTCCTCGCCTTAAGCTTTGAAGCGGTCGAAGACCTTGCTTCAAAGCTGGGTTGGAAGCGCTACCGATCCGAACAAGTTTTGGCCTGGGTGTATAAACGCTATATTACCGACATCAATGCCATGACCGATCTTTCAAAGGCCGACCGGCTGCGTCTGTCGGAAACCGTGACACTGAGCCCTCTTGAGATTGCGAGTCACCAGAAGTCCTCTGACGGAACAGAAAAGTTTTTATTTGAACTGGCCGACGCCAAGCAGATCGAAACCGTCCTCATCCGAAGCGAAAAAAAACGCCTGACCCTCTGTATTTCTTCTCAAGCAGGCTGCACGCTGGATTGCAATTTTTGTCTCACCGCCCGGGAGGGCTTGAAGCGAAACCTGCGCGCCCATGAGATCATCAATCAGTTTCTCACGGTGCAGGCCGCGCTTTCCGAAGACGAACCCATCACCAACGTCGTGCTCATGGGTATGGGAGAACCGCTCGCCAACCTCAAGGCCGTGACCGAGGCCTGCACGCGCATGATTTCGCCGAAGGGGCTCAACCTTGCCTCCCGCCGGGTGACGGTTTCGACCGCCGGGCTTGTTCCGCAGATCAAGGCCTTGTTCGAAGGCCCTGCGCCGGTCAACCTTTCTATTTCTTTGAATGCGACGACGGACGAGGTGCGGAGCCGAATCATGCCGAAGGTGAACCGGCTTTACCCCTTGAAGGAATTGATGGCGGCTTGCCGCGCGCTCCCGCTGTCGCCGCGCCGCTCGATCACCTTTGAGTACGTCATGCTTTCGGGCGTGAATGATTCGCTTGAGGACGCCGCGCGGCTCGTGCGCCTGGTCAAAGGCATGCGGTGCAAGATCAACCTGATTCCTTTTAACGCCTATCCCGGTGCGCTGTACAGGCCAACCCCGGAGGCGGAAATCCTTCAATTCCAGGACCACCTGCACCGTCACCGCATTCGGACGACGATTCGAAAGAGCAAGGGGCGGGACATCCTCGCGGCCTGCGGACAGCTGAGCAGCGCGTTTGAGAAATAAGCTCCCCCGTGCTATCGTGTCGGCCACCCGTTGACCGTCACCCGAACAGGATATTCTGATTACGCAATATGAGTTCCCCTGACCCCGCTGCGGAAAAACGCGCCCGCTTTGTGCTTGCCCGCATCCCGGCCTTGAAACCGGCGGCCATGCCCACCTTCCCCGGTTGGCGGACGGCCCTCGGTCCTGGCATTGTGTGGATGGCGCTGGCGCAGGGCAGCGGGGAACTGATTTGGTGGCCCTATCTCGTGGCCAAGTACGGGCTGGGGTTTCTTTTTCTGCTCATCCCCGCCTGTTTTCTCCAGTATCCGCTTAACTTTCAGATCGGACATTACACGGCGATGACGGGCGAAAGCATCTGGCAGGGTTTCGTTCGCTTAAACCGGACCTTCGCCATCATCCTTTGGGTGTTGATGGGGATTTCCTTTCTTTGGTTTGGCGCCTTCGCCGCGGCGGGCGGCACGGCTTTATCCGCCATGACGGACTTCCCCGGCGGCCTCAGCCCCCGTTCGCAGAGCCTGTTTTGGGGTTATCTTTCCATCGCTGTCTTCTTTGTTGCCCTCCGTTTCAGCCAAGGTATTTATCGCCTGATTGAGCGGATCATGTTCGCCGTCGCCGCCGTGACGCTTATTGGTCTTTTGGCGGCTTGCGCCCACCCCGGCGTACGGCAGCATATCCCGGCGTTTTCGGAGGCGCTTCTTTGGCCGCAGTGGCCTGCGGACCGTCCCTGGCAAGCGGAGGACGCCACGAAGCTGCTTACGGCGGTGACCTTTGCAGGGTTGGGCGGATTTTGGACGCTCTTTTATTCCTATTGGTTGCGTGAAAAAGGTGTGGGCATGTCCGCGCGGTACCTGGCCGAGCCCGGTCAGCTGGAAGGCTGGACAATCCCCGGAGGCACCCGCCCGGGTCAGCCGCTCAAGCAATGGCGGCGGTTTCTGTGGGTGGACAGCGGTATCGGCGTGGTCGGCAACCTCTTCACGACGCTGATGACCTGTCTGCTCGCTTATGCCCTGCTTTTCCCGGAAGGGACGCTGCCCGAGAAGTATCAACTCGCTGTTGTGCAGGCCAGGTTTTTTGAAGTCCAATGGGGTGTGTTCGGGCGTATGCTTTTTCTTTTTGTGGCGGCGGCGTTTCTGGCCGATACCTGGCTCACCACCATCGACGCCGTCTGCCGAATCAATACCGACATGCTGCTGCAACTCTTCCCGGCCAGCCGGGGCAAAGACCGGAAATACTGGTATCGAAAATTTCTTTATCTCTTCACCGCCATCACACTGGTAACGATGCTGTTGGACGCTCCCGGCCGTTTGATTCAATTTTCCGCCGTCGTCGGTTTCGCGGGCACGGTGGTTTTTTCGGGTGCCGTACTGATTTTAAACCACCGGAGGCTGCCGCTTTTGGGGCACCCGGAAAACGCCCCCGGCCGCGCGGCGGGCGTTGGTTTGGGCATGGCCTGCTGCGTTTATTTTGCGCTGGCGGTGGGCTATATCGGGGTACAGTTGGACCTTTGGTGAAAACACATTCAACGGAGGAGGGCAAAAAAATGAGAACGGTTCTTAACCTATCGGCGCGTATCCTATTGTTATCCCTGTTTTTTATTTTATGGGGAAGAGAAGCGAACGCCCAACCAAAATCAACCCTGGATATCCAACTCGGCGT
>JBHHXB010000106.1:0-8096 GCA_046756825.1 Nitrospiria bacterium
TACTGGGAGCCGGGCAGCGCGGAGGGTACCTTTTACGATACGACGGCGGACGCCATCACCCTGCTCGGCGGGGGAGGGTTCGGCGGGGACGCCGACGAATACGACGACGGGGTGATCATTCATGAGTACGGCCACTTCATCGCCGTCAAGTTTTTGCGCGACGACTCCCCGGGCGGCTTCCACGCCTTGACGGACAACGCACAGGACATCCGGCTGAGCTGGTCGGAGGGCTGGGCCAATTTTTTCGCCGTCGCCGTGCAAAACTCCCCGGTCTATGTGGACACCGCTTCGGGCGGCGCGCAGCTCTCTGTCAACATGGAAACCTACTCCTCGCCGTCCACGCCGTCTCTGCCGTCCCTGGCGGTTTACACGACGAGCGAGATCGCCGTCGCCGGTGTATTGTGGGATCTCTTCGACCCTGTTGGCACAACACCGGGGGAAAGCGACCCCGTTGCCTTGAATTTTTCGGAAATTTTTAAAACCTTTCTGAGTTTTCCTCCAGCCAAGCCGACGACACTGGAAACCTTCTGGACACAGTTTTCCGTCGGGAGTACGACTGCCCCGTTGAATGCGGATTTTCAAACTGTTCTGAAAGGGAAGAAAATCGAGCTTTTCACGGATACAACGGAAGGATTGGAAACGCCGCTCTTTGTCAATGGGGCAACACAGCCTCATACGCTCTACGGAAGTGGTACTGATCCCGTGGGCGATCTGGACCCCATTCCGTTTACTGCGGTTTCCGGCATGACATACACTGTAAAAACCCTGAATCTTTCAAACGGGGCGGATACCTTTTTGACGATCAAAGACCCGTCGGGCTTTGCCGCTGCCTCGAATGACAACAGCAGCGGCCTCAATCATGCCTCTTGCAGTCTCCCCTGCCCTGAAAACAATGGCAGCAACCTCGCATCTTCGGTGACGTTTACGGCGCAAACGAGTGGAACATTTAAGGCGGAAGTCAGCCGCTCTCCCAGTGCACCCCCCTCGGCGGGTCTTTTCGGGTCTTACGACATCGAATTGACCGGCCCCTGACGTCCGCCGCATGGCGTATGTTCCCGTGCTTTTTCGTCCGGTTCCAAACAAAAATGTTGGATTTTCGCGGCTTGCGCGCTTCGGACAAAGCCTGTTTTTTTCTGGAATCGCTTGTAAAGCCCCGGTTTTCCTCAAAATTACACACTTTTCATGAAAAGGCATTGATCTTGCTAAATTAGCGGGATTTGAAGCACGAGGAGGTGTTTCAATCGGCTAGGGCGCCGGTACCGCTTACGCGGTCTGTGCGCCTTTTATTTTTTGAGGGGAAATCAGTGCTCTTTGGGCGATCGCATAAAAACCCGATCCACTTGCCGGTGAAGCCGGTCGAAAAGTGGGTGTACGCGACCTGCGGCTATTGCTCAACCGGCTGTTCTCTTGAAGTTGGCGTGAACAAGGCGGGAAAGGCCGTGACGGCCCGGGGTGTGGAAAACGCCGACGTGAACCGCGGAAAGCTGTGCTTAAAAGGTATTTACGAATACGAGGTCTTTGAATCGAAAAACCGGGGCGTCGCGCCGCTGGTGCGAAAAGACCGGGCCGACTCCTTTCAGGAAACGAGCTGGGAGGAGGCCTTAAGAAAAACGGCATCGGAGATCACACGTATTCAGGCCCTTTACGGCCGTGACAGCTTCGCCGTCGTTTCCACGGGGCAGATTTACACCGAGGAATTTTACACCCTGGGCAAGCTGGTTCGGGGTGTCATCGGTACGAACAACTACGACGGCAATACCACGCTGTGCATGGCCTCTGCCGTCTCCGGCTACAAACGCTCCTTCGGCAGCGACGGCCCGCCGGGCTGTTACGACGATTTCGAGCACACCGAGTGTCTGCTCGCCATCGGCTCTAATCTGCCCGAACAGCATCCCATCATTTATTACCGTTTGAAAGAGGCCCGCGACCGCCGCCCCTTTCCCATGATCGTCGTCGATCCCCGCGTGACCATGCTGGCGCAAATGGCGGACATCCACCTGCCCGTCAAACCCGGCACGGATCTGGCGCTCTTGAATGCCTTGGCCCACGTTATTTTGAAGGAAGGGCTGGAAGACCGGGACTACATTCAGGCCCACACAAATGGTTTTGAGACGTTCAAAGCCCTGGTGGACGAGTACAGTCCCGAGGCGGCTGAAAAAATCTGCGGCATCTCCGCCGAAATGATCCGAAAAGCGGCGCGCCTGTACGCCGAAGCCGGCACCGCGATGACGATTTGGACGATGGGCATCAACCAGTCGACGCACGGCTCCGACGGCGTGGTTGCCATCAATAATTTGAACCTGATCACGGGCAACATCGGAAAGCCTGGCGGGACATCACTTTCGATTACAGGACAGTGCAACGCCATGGGTACGCGGGAGTTTTCGTCCTGCTCCGGGCTGCCCGGTTATCGGCTTTTGGAAAACGCGGCAGACCGGGCGTTTGCGGCCGATTTCTGGAACGCGGACGAACGCTATTTCCCCAAACAACGCGGCCTGACCGAGACCGACATCTTCCCGGACATCGCGCGGGGCGAGATCAAAGGCCTGTGGCTCATCGCCACGAACCCCATGACCTCCATGCCCAACAGCCCGAATATCCGAAAAACGCTGGAGCAGCTCGAATTTTTGGTGGTGCAGGACGCCTATGCGGATGTCGAGACGGCGGCCTCCGCGCACGTGTTTTTGCCTGCCGCCCTGTGGGGCGAAAAAACGGGGGTGTTCACGAACACGGAGCGGCGCGTCAACCTGGTGCGCAAAGTCGTCGAGCCGCCGGGTCAGGCCAAGCCCGATCTATGGATCTTCACGCAACTGGCGAAATACTTCGCCCGCGCCAAAAACATGTGTTTCGCCGAATCGCCTGAGGCGGTGTTTGAGGAAATCCGCGAAGTTTCCAAGGGGCGGCTCTGCGATTATTCAGGCATGACACACGAGAAAATCGAGGCGGCGCGCGGTATTCAGTGGCCCTGCAACGCGGCCCATCCGAAGGGCAGTGCGCGTCTTTATATGGACGGCCGTTTCCAATTTCCGGACGGCAAGGCCAGGTTGCTTCCATTGCCTTTTGTGGATAATAACGAAGTCCCGGATGCGGACTACCCCTTTTGGCTGAACACGGGACGGTTGGTGGAGCACTGGCACACGCGGACAAAGACGGGCAAAATCGGCAACCTCAACAAATTCAGTCCTGCCCCTTTCATGGAGATCAATCCCAAGGCTGCCGGGAAACTGGGGATCCGCGCAATGGAGGTCGTACGGGTTGTGTCCCGCCGCGCGTCGGCCTTGGTCTTGGCCCAGTTGACAGAGCGCGTGGCAGAGGACGCCGTTTTCATCCCGATGCACTATTACAACTGTGTGAACCGTCTGGTATTGGGTCTGCTGGATCCGTATTCGAGGCAGCCCGCCTACAAGCAGTCCGCCGTGCGATTGGAACGTGTCGCGGATCAGAAGGCCGCCGCCGAAGCCCTCACGAAGGAACGGGCGTATTAAATGGGAACTATGGATGAATAAAACAGAGACAGTCTTTCCCCTAAAAAGCAAGCATGGTACTGAAATCGCTCTGGATCAAAGCCACCCCGAACTTGCGGAGACGCCCTTGGAGATCAACGGCCGCGCTTTAAGTCCCGGCACGGCTGAAAATCCGAACCGCTACAAGCAGCACGGCTTTCACTTCAACGCGGACAACTGCATCGCCTGCCACGCCTGCGAGTCCGCCTGCTCGGAAAAAAACGATCTCGCCCCGCACATGGCCTACCGCCGCGTCGGAAGTATCGAGGGCGGCTGTTATCCCGATGTCACGCGGATCAATATCTCGATGGCCTGTAATCACTGCGAAGACCCCGTCTGTTTGAAGGGATGCCCCACGCGTGCTTATACGAAGTATTTGGAGTATGGCGCGGTGTTGCAAGATCCGGAGATCTGCTTCGGTTGCGGCTATTGCACCTGGGTCTGTCCCTACAACGCACCGCAACTCGACACGGAAAAGGGCCAGGTTCAAAAGTGCAATATGTGCATCGACCGCTTGGAAGTGGGCTTGCAGCCCGCCTGCGTCGACGCCTGCCTGGGAAACGCACTCAATTTCGGCGTCATCGAGGAGATTCCCCAAAAACAGGAAGAGGCGAGTCTTAAGATCCCTTCCTTCACCGACCCGGGCATCTCCCGGCCCAACATCCGCTTTCAACTTAAGCGCCCCCTGCCCGATGGATTTCAAAGAATGGACGATGCGCCCCTCCGCTACGAAGCGGACGCGGAAAAACGGTACCAAGTCAAAGAAACAGCACCTGCTTTCACTGAGGGCTGGGGGTGGGATAAGCTGCGCTCGCGCGAGGACCCGCTGGTGCTGTTCACACTCATCTCGCAATTCGTCGTGGGCACCTTCCTTATGTTTTTTCTTTTGCCGAAGGTAAACGGCGCGGCCGAAGGGCTTTTTTCTTTTGAACATCATCCCATGGCGATGGCATCTTCCCTGTTCACTTTGGCAGTCTTACAGACCTTTGCGCTGGTTTTATCGACGTTGCACTTGGGAAAGCCCCGGTATTTTTACCGGGCCATGAACAACCTGCGCCATTCCTGGGTGAGCCGGGAAATCGCCGCGATGGGGGCATTTTACGCACTGTTGCTGGCCTATGGCGTTGTGACGGTGTTTCCCGTGCTGAGCGCGTGGCTGCCCGATGTCGTTTCGGAACCACTGCCGGATTGGATCGGCGGAGTGGCCTCGGCGTTCGGCCCGGCGGGGCTGTACGCTATGTACCGCTGTTACCGGATTCCGGCCCGTCCGTTCTGGGATCACTGGCATACGGGCGCATCCTTCGCCGCGAGCGCCTTGATTTTAGGGAGCGGCGCGATTGGCCTCCTCTTTGGCGCAGCGAGTCTTGGGGCGGGTGTGGATGTTGCGCCTCTGCTTCGGCTCATTGCGCTTATTTTTATGATCGGATTGGGGCTTCAACATGCCGCGCAGTTTGTCCACCTGCGGGACTTGCGACGCCGGGGAGGGGAGGCCGCGGTTTCACGTATGTTGATGATGAAGACGCACGGTAAAATTTTTCGTGCGCGGCGGATCAGCGGAGCACTCTTGGCGGCTGCGTCCATCGGGTTTTCATTGTTCCCGCCGACGGCTGTGGGAAGTGTTGTTTTATGGGCCGTAGTGTTTTTTCTCGCCCTTATTCATGAAATGGTCGGGCGCGCGCTGTTTTATGTCTCCGTGGTGCCGACGACGGTGCCGAGGGCCTTTTTCTGGGGGAATCACATCTTTGAAGACCTTGCCCGAACTTCGGGACTGGCCGAGCGGCCGCAAACTGGCGTCTTGATGAGGGATCATTAAAATGGTCGCTCGAGGTCGGTGGTTTTTGTTGGAAAACCGACATTCTTGTCGGGCCATTGCGTGGACGGCAATGAAAACACAGGTCCTTTTATTTTGTAATAGATTGAAATAAAAGGATTATTTTTAAATCCAGCGGGGGGGGATTTCAGGCATGACGATTGCTGTTTAGTCATTGGAATGACCCGATGATTTGAGAACGGGTTTTGAAGTTTTTTTGTTGGCAAAGGCGCCGAAATCGAAAGGATTGCGGCGCCTTTTTTAGTTGTTGTGAGAGGAGATTGAAATGGAGAAAACGTGGGATGTGAATCTTGGATCGATAGAAAGGATTCCGGCGGGACAAGGGCTGTGTTATCGCGTGGAAGGCCAGCGGATCGCCGTTTTTCGCACGCGGGACGGGGACGTCCGGGCGATTGAAAATACCTGTCCACACGCAAAGGGGCCGCTGTCCGAAGGCCTGATCGGGGACGGCAAGGTGGTTTGCCCGCTGCACGGGCATTCGTTTGATCTCACGACGGGGAAGGGAAGCGCGTTGAATGAGTCGGTCCGAACCTTTCCGGTTCGAGTCGAAAACGGCATGCTTTTCATCGAATACCATTCTACTCCGGTTGCGCCAGCGGGTGTGTAAATGGGTCATTTCGTCAGAGGGGTAAAGAACATGAGGAGTGGTGCGTGAAAAAAAGATTGGTCGTGATCGGAAACGGCATGGCGGGGGCCAGGGCGGTTGAAGAGATTCTGAAGCGGGACCGTAGCGCTTTTGAAATTGTCATGTTCGGCGCGGAACCCTACGGCAACTATAACCGGATATTGCTGAGCAACGTGCTGAATCAGACCCGGCCGCCGGAGGCGATTTTTATCAATCCGCTTGAGTGGTACGCGGAAAACCGCATCACGCTGCACACCAGGGTCAAGGTCACACACATCGACCGCGTGCAAAAAAAGGTGTTTGGTTTAAGGCTGTCGAAGGAAGCTGTGCCTTACGGTTCTGAAGTAAAAGACGAAGACGGGGCGGACTTCATCGAGACTCCCTATGATGAAGTGATTATCGCGACCGGGGCACGGCCTTTCGTGCCCCGCATCGCGGGCAGCGACTTGCCCGGGGTCTTCTTGTTCCGCACCATTGATGACTGCGACCATATCTCCGATTACGCGAAACAATGTAAAAAGGCCGCGGTCATCGGCGGCGGTCTCCTGGGCCTGGAGGCGGCACGCGGTCTGATGACACATGATTTGGAGGTGTCCGTCCTCGAAGCGGCGGACCAACTCATGCCCTCCCAGCTGGACCGGGAAGCGGCCAAAATTTTAGAAGGGGCCATGACGTCGATGGGGCTTCGTGTCCTGACCCATACGATGACCACGCGGCTGCTTGAAAAAAAAGGAAGGGTCGGCCGGCTCATTTTTAACGACGGACGTTTTTTGGATACCGACCTCGTGGTGATCAGCGCGGGCATCGTGCCGGTGACGGAGGTGGCCGAAAAAAGCGGTATAAAGGTGAATCGCGGCATTCTCTGCGATGATCAACTGCGAACGAACGACCCGCATATTTATGCGGTGGGGGAGTGTATTGAACATCGCGGCCAGACCTATGGTTTGGTCGATCCGATTTGGCAGCAGGCGGATGTCTTGGCCGATGTGTTGAGCGGTGTGAATCCGGAGGCGGCCTATCTAGGATCAAAGACGGGCACGAAATTGAAAGTCATGGGCGTCGATTTAACCTCGATGGGAGAAAAAGAAAGCGATACGGCGGATGACGAAGTCCTGGTCTACCGCGATCCGAACCGGGGGATTTACAAGAAACTGATTGTCCGAGACAACAAAGTTCACGGCGCGATTTTGCTGGGCGACACGGAGTTGAGCGACACGCTCATGCAGTGTTTTCAGGGCGAAAATGATTTACCTGAAAATCGCGGGGAGATTCTTTTCGGCTCGGTCGATGGGGCGCGGCTGTTTGACGCGGCGGACTTGCCTGATTCCGCGCAGATCTGCAACTGCAACGGCGTGTGCAAGGGCGACATTCTGGCCGCGATTGAACAGGACAACTGCACAAGTGTCGCCGCCATCGGGGTCAAAACCAAGGCGGGGCAGGGCTGCGGCTCGTGCCGGGGGTCTGTCGCCCAATTGATTGAATCCAGGGTTGGAAAAGTGTCGTATGACAAAAGCGAGCACTACTACGTGCCGGGTGTGCCGTTCGAAAAGTCACAGTTGGTGCGGGAGGTACGTTCGAGAGGCTTGAAATCCGTGAGCGCCGTGCTTCAAACCCTGGGCGAGGGCGCGGAAGACCCGGTGACGAAGACGGGTCTCGCCTCGCTTTTAAAAACGCTCTGGCCCAAGGACTACGAAGACGAGCGGGACGCGCGCTTCATCAACGACCGGGTGCACGCCAATATCCAAAAGGACGGGACGTTTTCCGTCGTCCCGAGAATTATGGGCGGCGTGACGACGCCGGAGGAATTGCTCCGCATCGCTCAGGCGGCGGTCAAGTACAAGGCCAAAATGGTAAAGGTGACGGGCGGGCAGCGGATCGACCTGCTCGGCATCAAAAAGGAGGATTTACCCTCCATTTGGAAGGACATCGGTCTGCCCAGCGGTCACGCCTACACCAAGGCCTTCCGCACGGTGAAAAGCTGTGTCGGCACGGATTTTTGCCGCTTCGGCTTGGGGGATTCGATTTCACTGGCGAAGCGAATCGAAGCACGGTTTCAAGGTGTGGAATCTCCCCACAAAGTCAAGATGGCCGTGACCGGCTGCCCCCGGAATTGCGCCGAAGCCTATGTGAAGGATGT
>JBHHXB010000107.1:0-8039 GCA_046756825.1 Nitrospiria bacterium
TTCCCGCCCGCGCCGCGCCCGCGATTAAAATGTCGTCAATCTTTTTATTGTCCTCCGCGTATGGGGCCCGCCGATCTCGTATCGGCGCTAAAAACGCGTTGAGCGCGGTGCTTAATCGGCGCTTGACTTCGACGTCCCCCACCCGGCCCTGCCGGTAGCGGGTCTTCAAATCATCAACTTCCGCTTTGTCGGGATTGAAGGCGTCGTGATAGGTGAAGACGGGATTTCCTTCCACATGGCCCGGGTCGGTGGCCCGAAGCCGCGTGGGGTCGGTGTACATGCCCATCACCTTTTTTTCGACGGTTTTTGCATCATCCGAAAGATAGATGGCGTTGCCGATGCTCTTGCTCATCTTCGCCTGACCGTCCGTGCCGGGGAGCCGCGACACATCTCCCACCAATCCCGCCGGTTCGGTCAGGACGGGCCGGTAGAGGCTGTTGAAGCGCCGGACGATTTCATTGGTTTGCTCGATCATGGGGAGCTGGTCTTTCCCCACAGGCACCAAATCGGCCTGAAAGGCGGTGATGTCCGCCGCCTGATGGACGGGGTAGACCAGGAACCCGGCGGGCAGGTTGGCCTCGAAACCCTTTTGCTTCATCTCGTCTTTGACTGTGGGGTTGCGCTGAAGCCGCGCGACCGTGACGAGATTTAAGTAGTAGACTGCCAATTCCGCGATTTCCGGAATCATGGACTGGACGAAGATGGCGCACTTTTCGGGATCCAGCCCCACGCTGAGGTAATCCCGAACGACCTCACGGATATTATTCAGTAAAATTTCAGGGTGCTCAAAGTGATCGGTCAGGGCCTGGACATCGGCGATGAGGATGAAGGTTTCGTATTCGTCCTGCAATTTCACCCGGTTTTTGAGCGAGCCGACATAGTGCCCCAGGTGCAGGCGGCCGGTCGGCCGATCGCCGGTGAGAATCCGTTTTTTTGGGTCCATTGCGGAAGAGCACTCCTTCTTCATTTTTGAAAAAAGCGGCCTTATTATGGCCGCTGGTCATCAGGGTGTCAAGGGGCGCTGGACCCTTGAGGGTCGCCGAAAATACGGCGCGGCATACCTTGGATTGGGGGGTTGACGATTGAAGGCCATAGATCTAGAATGTGCGGCATGCTACGGCAAGAGTTTGTTCATCTTCATCTTCATACGGAATACAGCCTGCTCGACGGCGCCAACCGCGTCTCGCCGCTGATCGAATCCGCAAAAAAATTCGGCATGCCCGCCCTCGCCATCACCGACCACGGCAACCTGTTCGGCGCGATTGAGTTTTATCAAAAGGCGAAGAACGGCGGGGTCAAACCCATCATCGGCTGCGAGGCCTATCTCGCCCCCCGCAGCCGTTTTGACAAGGAAGGGCACGGCGCGAACGCCGACGATTACGACACGGCCGTGGCCTCCAATCCCTACTATCATTTGATCCTTTTGGCTGCAAATCAAACCGGTTATAAAAACCTCATGAAGTTGGTCTCCATCGCCAATTTGGAGGGTTTTTATTACAAGCCGAGGATCGACAAAGAAGTGCTGGAACGGCACGCGGAGGGATTGATCGGTTTGTCCGGCTGTCTTCGCGGTGAAATTCCCTATCTTTTGGCCAGGGATCTTCAGAAAGAAGCCTACGCGGCGGCGGACGATTATCAGCGTATTTTTGGAAAAGAACACTTCTTCATCGAAGTGCAGGACAACGGGCTGGATCTGCAAGTGAAGGTCAACCGGCAGCTCGTGGAATTGGCGGACAAGAAAGGCATCCCGCTGGTCGCCACAAACGACTGCCACTATCTCCACAAGGAAGACGCCCACGCGCACGACATCATGCTGTGTCTTCAGACCGGAAAAACCTTTAATATGCCCAACCGCATGCGCTTTGAAACCAAGGAGCTTTATTTGAAGTCGGGCGAGGAAATGGCCGCCGCCTTTTCGGAACTTCCGCAGGCCGTCACCAACACCGTTCGTATCGCCGACATGATCGACCTCGACTTAAGTTTCGGAAAGGCCCACATGCCGGATTACCGGCCGCCGGCCGGGATGAGCCGGGAGGCCTATTTGGAGTCGCTCTCGGCGAAGGGACTCGCACGCCGCTTCGAGCAACTGAAAAGTCCGGCCCATCTCCGGCCGGTTTACGAATCGCGGCTGAGGCAGGAACTGGACATCATTAACCGCATGGGCTATCCGGGTTATTTCCTGATCGTTTGGGACATCATCAACTACGCGCGGCAGTCAAGAATTCCCGTCGGGCCGGGCCGGGGGTCCGCCGCGGGCAGTCTGGTCGCCTACGCCCTGGGTATCACCGACATCGACCCGATCGGAAACGGCCTGATATTTGAGCGCTTTTTAAATCCGGAGCGGGTATCCTTGCCGGACATCGACATGGATTTCTGCATGGACCGGCGCGACGAAGTGATCCGCTATGTGAACGATAAATACGGGTCGGATCATGTCTGCCAGATTATCACTTTCGGCACGATGGCGGCGAAGGGGGCGCTCCGGGATGTCGGGCGGGTGCTTGAAGTCCCTTACGCCGAAGTGGACCGCTTGGCCAAACTGGTGCCGAACACCCTGAACATTACGCTGGACGAGGCCCTGGCGCAGGAGCCCAAGTTCGAAGAGGAAAAGAAAAATAACCCCAAGGTCGGGGAATTGATCGACATGGCAAAGCAATTGGAGGGCCTTTCCCGGCACGCCTCGACCCATGCCGCGGGTGTTGTTATATCCGATGCCCCGCTGACGGAGCATGTGCCCCTCTACCGCGGGAGCAAGGGGGAGACGGTCACCCAATACCCGATGGGTGATATCGAGAAAATCGGACTGATCAAGTTTGATTTTCTGGGGCTTCGCACCCTGACGGTGATTGACCTGGCCCTGAAGATGCTCAACAAAAAACGGGAGACCCAGGGGGAGCCCTTGCTGTTCGCCTTGGATTTTCCGCTGAACGATCCCAGTACCTATACGCTTCTGGGCTCGGGGGAAACGACGGGTATTTTCCAGTTGGAAAGTCCCGGCATGCGCGACTTGTTGATCAAGATGAGGCCGGAGACCTTCGAGGACATCACGGCCATCCTGGCTCTGTACCGCCCTGGCCCGATTGGAAGCGGCATGGTCGATGACTTCATCAAGAGAAAACAAGGCAAGAAAAAGATCGCCTATGATCATCCGAAGCTGGAGGAGATCCTGAAGGAAACCTACGGCGTCATTGTCTATCAGGAGCAGGTAATGAAAATCGCCAATGCCCTGGCCGGGTTTTCACTCGGCGAGGCGGACTTGCTCCGGCGGGCGATGGGCAAGAAAAAGGCGGATGAGATGGCCGCGCAAAAAACGTTGTTTATCGAGCGCGCCGCCGCCCGGGAGATCTCCGCGAAAAAGGCGGAAAAGATTTTTGACTTGATGGAATATTTCGCGGGCTACGGTTTCAACAAATCCCACTCCGCCGCCTACGCCCTGGTCACTTTTCAAACCGCCTATTTAAAAACGCACTATCCGGCGCAGTTTATGGCAGCCCTGCTTTCGTGCGAAATGGGGAATGCGGACAAGGTGGTAAACTATATTACCGAATGCCGTCGCATGGGCATTGATATCCTACCGCCCGATGTCAATGAAAGTGACAAAGGCTTTACCGTCGTGCCCGGCGGGATCCGCTTTGGCCTCGCGGCGATCAAGAATGTCGGCGGCGGCGCGGTGGATTCGATCCTCGACGTCCGGGAAAAATCGGGTGCCTTTTCGTCCTTGTATGATTTCTGCCGGAAAATCGACCTGAGGAAAACCAACAAGCGGGTGATCGAGGCTTTGATCAAGTGCGGGGCCTTTGACGGGACGAAAGCAAAGCGGGCGGCGCTGATGCAGGTCATGGATCAGGCGATGCAACTGGGAGCGCAACATAAAAAAGAGGCGGAGAGTGGGCAGTTGTCCATTTTCGGAGGTGCGTCTGCGGTTTGCGATCCGCCCGCCGAACCCGCATTGCCCGAGATCCGGGAATGGGACGACAGTCAAATCGCCCGACTTGAAAAAGAAGCCATAGGGTTCTATATTACCACTCATCCGTTGACGCGATTTGAATCCATGCTGAAAGAGCGGTCGGTAACCCCGACAGATGCCCTTTCAGAGATCACAGACGACCGGGAAGTCCGGGTTTGCGGGATGGTGATTCAAAAAAGGGTCGCGACAACAAAGCGGGGAGACCGCATGGCCTACCTGAGGATTGAAGATTTGGTCGGAAGCGTGGAAGTGATTGTTTTT
This sequence comes from Nitrospiria bacterium, assembly GCA_046756825.1. Classification (GTDB taxonomy): domain Bacteria; phylum Nitrospirota; class Nitrospiria; order SBBL01; family JAADHI01; genus JAADHI01. The sequence goes on from JBHHXB010000107.1 coordinate 4,229, forward strand.
CCGGAGCTTTACCGCAGCGGTGCCTCCTTGATTGATGAGGAGGTCCCCCTGATGATCAATGGGACTTTGGACCACGGAGACAAGGGGATAAAATTAAAGGCGACACTGATACTCCCCCTGGAGAAGAAAACGAAGATGACGATCCATCTTTCATCGGAGCAGGTGTCGCCATCGGATATTTCTCATTTGAATGCGATTTTGGAAGAATCTCCGGGGAAGATTCCGGTTTTTTTGAAGATCCGCGTGCCGGATGGGGATCGATTTGCAACAGAGGCGACCATTGCGGTCGCCACGCGGCTGAACGTGGACGGTTCGGATCGGTTAAAGCTCGAACTGGAAAACCGCTTTGGCAAAGGTTCCGTATTGTCGGAGACCTGCTAAGCGCCGCGCAGTGTTGAGGGAACCATGAAAGAACAACTTGATTTTGAAACACCCGTTATTCAAATCCAGGAAAAAATAAACCAACTGAGGGATTCAGGAAAAACCAATCCGAAAAAACTCGATGAAATTCCAAAGTTACAGAAAAAAATGGCGGAACTTCAACGTGAGATTTACGCCAAACTGACGCCATGGCAAATTACGCAGCTCGCCCGCCATCCGGCGCGGCCGGGGACTTCGGATTACATCCGGCTGATTTTCGAGGACTTCATGGAGCTGCACGGGGATCGGCTCTACGGGGACGATCAATCCATTATCGGCGGCATGGCCCGTCTGGAGGGGCGATCCGTAATGGTCATCGGTCACGAAAAAGGAAAGGGCGTCAAAGACCGCATCGCCCACAATTTCGGCATGCCCCACCCCGAAGGCTATCGCAAGGCGCTACGCATTATGCAGCTTGCGGAAAAATTCAATAAACCGATCGTTACCTTTGTCGACACGCCAGGGGCCTATCCGGGGGTGGAGGCCGAGGAGCGCGGACAGTCCGAGGCCATTGCACGGAACCTGCTGGTGATGTCACAGATCAGCGTCCCCATCATTTCCGTCGTCATCGGAGAGGGCGGAAGCGGGGGTGCCCTGGCCATTTCCGTCGCTGATGAAATGCTGATGCTGGAATATTCGATCTACTCCGTGATTTCCCCTGAAGGCTGCGCGGCGATCCTTTGGAACGACCCCGCGAAAAACCCCGACGCGGCCGAGAGCCTCAAATTGACGGCAAAAGACCTCTTGGCCCTCGGCGTAATTGAGCACATCATTCCCGAGCCCATCGGCGGCGCGCATTACGACCCGAAAAAAATGGCGGAATCCATTTCAAAAACGGTTTGCAAAAAATTGAGCGCCCTGGAAGTGATTCCTCCGGAAGAGCGCGTCAAGCAGCGTTACACGCGTCTTCGCAAGATCGGTGCGTTCACGGAACCCGAAACCGGCGCGGCCTAATATCGGCCGTCCACGTGGTCTGCGGTAAAAGGTACGAAGCCTGGACTTGTTTTGTTCAGAATAAAACACGCGCATCTCTCCCCTTCTTTCTGGTATTCTAAAAAAACTTGACCTTAAAGAAAAACGTGATGATGGAGGCGGTACTGTGGTCTTTCGCCAGCCCCATGATTCAAAAGACGAGCCCCTCGCCCGTGTTCTGTTTTACTCGGTCATGCTGCACTATGTCGTATTTTTTATCCTGTTTGGCAATCCCTTTTTATTGATGCTGGACGATACGCCAGAAGCCCCGGCTCTGGACAGGCGTTTTGAGATCCAGCTCTTTTCCCCCTCCGGGCTCAGCGGTGTTCAGACAAAGTCCGGCGCTTTGGACGATGCGGCACTTTCGGGGAAGGGCGGCGTAGGCTTGGGCCCGTTTCCCCCCAAAGTGGAGGCGTTGGGTTTGTTCCCGCAAGAAGTTTCGATAGATGGCGAACGTGACGGCAATCCCGAAAGCCGGGATTCGGACGGGCCCGGTGACGTCCCGGTTGCCCTGGATGAAAATGAGGATCCTTCACGGCTGCCCGATTTTGAAAAGAAGCGTGTTTCCGAAACCGAGAGCGATGACTTCGTGAATGCCGCGGCCCTGAAACGGGAAGGCGATGCCCTATTGACCGATGCGCCGATACCGGTGGTGACGACGAGGAAACCACCGCCCAATATGACCGGCCCGGAGGATTGCATGATCAAGGTCGTGGGCATGGTGTGTCCCGACGGCAACGCGCAGTGTATTACGGCCTATCGGGAGTTTTGCGCCAGTCTGCCCAAGACCCGATGAATTGTCTTAATTGGAGCCGTCTCCAGCCGTTTTTCTATTTTGGTTCCAACCTCGGGTACCGTACTTTTCGCAAATGAGGCGCTGGATAAGTACCTGCTCATAGCCGGAGTACTCCCCCAGGTGTAATGCGATATTCAGGGTTGCTTCGAAGCCTTTCGTGAGGTGTTCGATGAGAGTGGAAAGCGGCGGGAGCGCCGGGAGTAAATCAGAAAGGGCCACCTGGTTTTTGGAAATCAGGGATGCCTCCGGGAATTTATCCGTGTAAAAATCCACCATGCTGTGTTTTAAAATCAGCGATCCGTGCTGTAGAAAGTGGGACTGCCAGCGCCGTTGCGCGCTGCCCGCCAGCTTCCGGCTTTTTGCGGTGATTTCATGCTGTGACGTGCTGTCGTAACAGAGTGGTTTTTTTTGATTTTCACGCGTAAGCCGTGTCTTTGATATCTCAAGGTCTTCGAGGCCGAGACAGCGCAGGCCCGTTAAAATACCTTGGGCGATTGCAAGGAAGGCACCTTTGACACCTCCCGAAAACCGGGGATTCGTGGTGGCGGCGACGACGGCATAGGTCAGTTCCTGATCATGTAAAATACCTCTCCCCCCGGTGATCCGGCGGACAAAGGGGATGCCCTGTTCTTCCAGGGCCGCAAGCCAATGCGCGTCCAATTTTTGAAAGGTCCCGATCGAAAAGCTGGGGACATTCCACTGATAGAAGCGGACTGTCTGCGGCGATTTCCCTTCTGAAAAGGCGAGGGCGATGGCTTCATCCGCCGCCATGTTGACAGCGGCGCTTTGCGGCGGATCGACAATAAGACGCCACGGGGCAGGATCCAAAAAATGCTCCTTTGATGTTCTTGCGAAGGACCAAGGTATCTTATATTATAGACATTGATTGAAGGACTCAAACCCCGCACAGGCATGACCACAGACAGAAAGCGATGACTATTGAGAGAAAGGGAGGCCCACGATGCGTACAAAAATAGAACAGTTGCTCGCAGATAAGGCGGAATATCTGCTTGCCCACGAATGCAAAACGATTACTAAAGAACAGCTCCACTTGCCCGGCCCGGATTTTGTGGATCGCTGTGTCGTAATGTCGGATCGCCCTGTCGGTGTCTTAAACAATCTGTCACGCCTGTTTCATCACGGCCGCTTGGCGGGAACCGGCTATGTTTCGATCCTGCCCGTTGATCAGGGAATTGAGCATTCCGCCGGGGCATCTTTTGCGCCGAATCCTGTTTGTTTCGACCCGGAAGGCATCATTCAATTGGCGATTGAGGGCGGGTGCAACGCCGTTGCCTCCACCCTCGGCGTGCTGGGAGCGCTCGCCAGAAAGTACGCGCACAAAATTCCGTTTATTCTCAAGTTCAATCACAACGAATTTATTTCTTATCCGAACGGTTACGATCAGATTCAATTCGCCAATATGAAGCAGGCCTTCGACCTCGGGGCGGCGGGTGTCGGCGCGACGATTTATTTCGGCTCGGAGGAATCGAAGCGCCAAATTCAGGAGGTTTCACAGGCCTTTAAACAGGCGCACGATTTGGGCATGTTCACTGTGCTGTGGTGTTATCTGCGCAATCCCGCTTTTAAAACGGCGAAAGCCGATTACCACACAGCAGCCGATTT
>JBHHXB010000108.1:0-8035 GCA_046756825.1 Nitrospiria bacterium
ACATTAAAGGTGTATTGCCCTGTCCCGTATTGAGGATTTGCATTCAAAAAGTAGATTGCAAGGATGCCCAGCAACATAAAAAGACTGCCGAACAGGGTGTACAGGAAAAACTTAATAGCCGAATAAAGCCGCCTTCCGCCACCCCATATCCCGATCATAAAGTACATCGGAACCAGCATGATTTCCCAAAAAATATAAAACAGGAAAAAATCGAGCGACATAAAAACGCCCAGCATGCCCGTTTCCAGAAAAAGAATCGAGACATAGTATTCCTTGATACGCATGTTAATGGCGGTATAAGAGCTCACGATGGCGATCGATGAAATAATCGTCGTCATAATGATGAGCAAGAGGCTGATGCCGTCGATGCCAAACACGTACTCCACGCCTAAACTGGGAATCCAGGTATACCGTTCCGTAAACTGCATATCGGATTTTGTCGAATCGAAACCGGGGATCAAAAACAGGGAAACCACCAGGGTGACAATCGAAACGGCAAAGGCCGTCTGCATAATTTTCTTTTCCTCTTCCTTTTTCATGAAAAGAAGAATAATCGCCCCGATCAGCGGGATGTACGCAATCAGCGAGAGGAGCGGAAATCCGTAAACATTTGTTCCCATGAAGCCTCCTAGTTCAACCTAGTACACAATAAATGAAATGACCGCGATGATGACGACCCCCATCACCATGGCCATAATGTAGTTCTGAATTGCGCCCGTCTGTATTTTTCTGAGACGTTTTGCGCTGCCGCTGACTGCAACAGGGAGCTTGTTCAGCGACTTGTCAATGACATGCATATCAAACATTTCAGAAATTTTGCTCTCAAGCAGTGTCGCCCAGCCGGAGGCATTCACCAAGCCGTCAAACACCCAGGTGTCAATCGTCCAGCCGATCTTGGACCACTTTTTCGCGGGCTCAATGATCGCCCTTTTATAAACCTCCGTGATGTAGGTCTCATACACGACCACGGGTTTTTCGATAAACCAGATAAAACCCTTGATCGCCTTGCGGTAGGTCCAGTCGGTGTCCGCGCTGACCGTTACCGTGGGATCGAGCTTTTTCAAAAACATGAAAAACCCGACGGCGGTTAAAAGTAGAATTTGATATGCGCCGATGACATGGCCCCAGGTATAGGGATGATATTCCGCGTCAAACGGAAGCGCCTGATAAAGCGAACCGGGGAAGATGCCGATAAAAGTGCAGGCAAAGGCCGCCAGGCCCATGCCCCAGAGCATGTTTTTGGGTGGATCAATGGCCCTGATTTTTTGTTGATCCCAATCCTTCCAGAAGAAAACGTAGTAGGGAAGTTTCAATCCGGTGTGCAAAAATGTTCCCGCCGAAGCAAGGGTCAACAGCATGGCCACCCAGGGACGATGAAGTTCAGAGGCGGCGGAAATCACCATAGACTTGCTGACAAAGCCCGAAAAAAACGGAAAACCGGAAATCGCGAATCCCCCCACCATGTAAAACATAAACGTCCACGGCATATATTTATAAAGCCCGCCCAGGTCAGTGAGCTTCCTTAAGCCCGTCATCAACATGACCGAGCTCATCCCCATCATCAACAAGCCTTTATAGAGGATATGGGCGAAGGCGTGTGAGGTCGCGCCATTCACCGCCATTTCGGAGCCCATGCCCGCGCCGGCCACCATGTAACCAACCTGACTAATGATGTGATAGGCCAAAAGCCGCCGAATGTCGTTCTCAAGCACGGCGTAAACCACACCGTAGAGGGCCATGAACACGCCCAAGGGCACGAGGATCTCGGTCCCCGCGAAACCACGCAGCAGAACATAAACCGCCGTCTTGGTCGTCAGCGCGCTCATGAACACAATGCCCGTAATCGTCGACTCGGGGTAGGCGTCGGGCAGCCAGGCGGAGAGCGGCGGCACGGCGGCGTTCAAGATAAAACCGGCGAGGATGAGCATGGGGCCGAGCCCCTCTTGGGGCAGGGCGTCGAAGGCGATTTGTCCCGTCTCGCCAACATAGATAAAAATCCCGGCCAAGAGCAGCAAGCCCCCGAAGATGTGAACATAGAGGTAGCGCATTCCCGCCTCTTCCGACCTCTCCCACGGCGCGTAGAAAACGAGCAATGCGGAAGAGAAAGCCATAATCTCCCAAAACAAAAAGATGGTCAGAAGATCCCCGGCGAAGACCGTCCCCAGCGCGGATCCCGCATAAATGAGACCCGCCATGTGTTCCTTGTCGTTTTTGACATGCAGGGAGAAGACCATGCCGACAAAGGTCGCAATCGCAATGACATAGCCGAAAACGAGACTCAGCTTATCCACCCGGCCGAAGATCATTTCGGCCTGCCCTAGCAAGGGCAATACGCCGTGATTGCCATGGGATACGATGAGCATGGCGGCAAAGCCAAGGAACGGCACGCCTAACTTGACCGCGACCTTCCACTGTGTGTTGACATAGGGAAGGACGGCGGCGGCAAGAAAAAAGAGGAACCCCGGATGAATCCAGAGATCAATCATAATAATCCTCTGGTTTCATCAAAAAGGTGTAACCCAGCCATTTGGAAATCACAATAATCAAATAGGTCGAAACAAAGCCGTACAAGGATGAAAAGCCTGGGATCCAATCCCAAAAAAAGTAAATATGCACCAAGTGGAGCGAGGGGATGTGAATCACGATGTCGATAATGACCAAGGCGATCCCGAAGTAGAGAAAAAACTTCTTCGTTTTTTTCATCTCCTCGGGGTTTTCGATAATCTTTTCAAGCCAATTTATAATCCACATCAGCCAATCACCAATTTTGCAAGGTTAAGAAATAAATTCGGGAAGATCCCCAACAGCACGGCGATCACGGCCGTGACACAAAGCGGGCCGACCAAACATTTATGATCTGCCTCGTTAATGTCGTGATGATCATCATGCCCGCCACCGTCCTTATCTCCGGCGACGGCATGCGCGTGGGCCTCCTCGTCCGGGGGCTTAAAAAATGCGTTGTAAACGATCGGAAGAAAATAACCGGCGTTCAGCAAGGTGCTCGTCAGCAAGACAATCAAGACCGGCATCTGGTGCGATTCCATCGACCCCAAGGCCAGATACCATTTGGATGCGAAGCCGGAAACCGGTGGCACGCCGATCATGCTCAAGGCCCCAATCGTAAAGGCCGCCATCGTCAGCGGAAGCTGACGGCCGATCCCCCGCATCTGTGAAATATCCGTCTTGTGCGTAATCACATAAATCGACCCCGCCGCGTAAAACAGTGTGATCTTGGAAAAGGCGTGGTTCGCAATATGAATGATGCCGCCCGTCATTCCCGAAACCGTCAACAAGGCCCCGCCTAAAATAATGTAGGAAAGCTGGCTCACGGTGGAGTAGGCCAGCCGCGCCTTCAAATTGTCCCGCGTCATCGCGAACATAGAGGCCATTAAAATGGTAAAAGACGCCAAGACCGCCGTCACCGTCCCCAGATGCAGGGACTGCATCAAGTCCACCCCGAACACATGAAAGATGATACGCAGCACCGAAAACACGCCTGTGTTCACAACGGCGACGGCATGGAGCAGGGCGCTCACGGGCGTCGGCGCCACCATGGCGGCGGGCAGCCAGGCGTGAAAAGGCATAATCGCCGCCTTGCCCACGCCAAACAACAGCAGGAAAAAAATAGTCACCAAGATCGCCGAATTGACGCCTTCGGGAAAAAGCCCGCCGTGCTGAAAATCGAGTGTCCCGGCCACGGCGTAAGTCAGGAGCATACCCGCAAGCAAAAAGGCCTTCGATGTTCCCAGCAAATAAAACAGGTATTTATTCGCCCCCGCATAGGCCACTTCGGTCTCTTTGTGAGAAACGAGAGGGTAAGTGATCAAGGTCAGCATTTCATAAAACAAATACAGCGTCACGAGGTTTGCGGAGAAGGCCACTCCCATCGTCATCGACAGCGTCACGGCAAAGCACGCATAAAACCGGGTCTGTGCATGCTCCTTGGTTGGGCGCATGTAGCCGATGGAATAAATGGACGTGATCATCCACAAAGTCGAGGCGACCGTCGCGAAGGTGATGCCCAAGGCATCCACCTTGAGCGAAAAAGACACCTCTTCCAAAAAGGTGAAGAGGGTGAAGCTATAAGTATTTCCTTCCAGGACACCGGGAATCATGGAGATCACCAGTAAAAACTTCGTGACCGCCGTCCCGAAGGAACACGCTTCTCTCTTATTCGGGTTGTCTCTATTGGCGATAATCAAACCCGCACCGATCAAGGAAACCAGCATGACCAGCATGGGACGATAGGAAACGATATCCATCAGACTCTTCTTTTCTTACTCATCTTACTCAACTTAAACCACTACCATTTTAATAGATTGATTTCGTCCACATTCAACGTGGATCGCACCCGGTACAGGGCGATGACCAAGGCAAGCCCCAAGGCGACTTCCGCCGCAGCCATCGTGAGGATAAAAAAGACCATCATTTGTCCCGTGATCGTTTGATGATAATTCGAATAGGCGACAAAGGTGATGTTGGCGGAATTCAAGATCAACTCGATCGAAAGAAGCACCATGATAATGTTCCTTCGAATCAATACGCCCACCACGCCGATGGAAAAGAGGAAAAATCCAAGCGTAATATACCACTCTAAAGGAATCATCTTTCCCCGACAAACGCCTCTTTTGCTTTCCGCCGCGAGGATAAATCTACACGCCCGCCCGGCCCCCTCGCTCTTCTCGCCCCCCGGCCCGCCAAAATAATCGCGCCGAACATCGCGACCAGCAGAATGAGGGAAGCGACTTCAAAGGGGAAGATAAAATCGGTAAACAAGGCATTTCCCACAGCCCGCGTATGCCCGACTTCCTGAACGGATTCCGGGGTCAAAGGACCACCCTTGCTTAAAATTTCCGTCTTAAACCCGGCGAAAAGCATTAAAAACAACACAACCACACCCAGAAAGCCGCCAATCTTGTATTGCTTATGCAAGTACGTCTTTTCCTGCCTGGGATTAAACAACATCAACACAAAAACATAGGTCACCAAAATCGCCCCGGCGTAGACGATCACCTGAACGGCGGCGATAAACTCCGCATTCAGCAAGATGTAAATGCCCGCGATATGAATAAAGGCCATGAGGAGCGACAGGGCGCTGTAAACGAGGTTGGGCGTAAACACGGCGACTACTGCGCCCGCGACCGCCATGCCGCCAAAGTAAAAAAAGAGTAGCTGTGCCGTCATCAGGCTTCTCCCTTCTTCGCGTGGGGGAAACCCTTCACCTTCAAATTTCCGTACAAGTCGATTTTTTGAGCGGAATATTCCGGACGCTTTTCCCGCATGGGGAAATACTTATCCCCCAGCTTCAGCATTGTCTCCTTCGTCATGATCAGATTCCGCTTATCTGTCGTCGCCAATTCATATTCCTTGCTCGCCGCCAGCGCCGTCACGGGACAGGCCTGTACGCAAAAACCGCAGAAGACGCAACGGGTCATATCCAGAATATAGGTCTCCGCGATTCGCTTCTGCGGCAGGTCGGGCCGTTCCGCGCTGATGACGGTGATGCAGTGCGACGGGCAGGCGGCCTCGCACAAGGCACAGCCCACACATTTCTCCGACCCGTCGTCGTAGCGCAAGTGCACAATCGCGCCGCGCCAGCCATCCGGCAACTTCGGCTTCTGATGCGGATAGAGTTCGGTAATCGACTTCCCCTTGATTAGATGCTTCATTGTCAAGCGAAGCCCCTGCAAAATCTCTGAAAACAGAACGGTTTTAAATAAACTCTTACTCGTCGCCATGGTTCATCCTTTTTAGTTCAAGGCATATTTAACGATCGACGTAACCAACACATTCACCAGCGCCAACGGCAGCATCATCTTCCAGCCGAAGGCCATCAGCTGATCAAAACGCAGTCTTGGCACCGTCGCCCGAAGCCAGATGTAGAAAAACAACAGGAAGTAAACCTTGGCCAAAAACCAGACAATGGGCGGCACAAACTCCAGTGCGGGAAGCGGTGCCTGCCATCCGCCCAAGAACGCAACAACGGCAATGCAGGACACCAGAATCATATTCGCGTATTCCGCCAAAAAGAAGAGCGAAAAGCGCATCCCCGAGTATTCCGTGAAGAAACCCGCGACCAGTTCGCTCTCCGCCTCCGGCATATCGAAGGGAAGCCGATTGGTCTCCGCAATCGCGCAAATCATATAAATCACAAAGGCCACCGGCTGCGTGATCACAAACCAATGCCAGAAACCGCCGCCCTGCGCATCCGTCATGGTCTTCATCGAAAGCGACTCCGAGAGCAAAATCGGCCCCACCAGGGCCAGGCCCAAGGGCAGTTCATAGCTAATGACCTGCGCGGCGGAACGAAGACCGCCGAGAAGCGCGTACTTGCTGTTCGAAGCCCAGCCCCCCAGCAAAATGCCGTAGGCGCCAATGGAGGCAAAAGCCAGAATATAGAGCAAGCCGATATTGATATCCGTGATATAGGGGGTGATTTCAATGGACCCGATCTGTAGCGAGTCCCGCCCAAACGGCACGACGGCGAAACCAATGAGCGCAGGCACCAGCACCAAGATCGGCGCGGCGGAAAAGATAATTTTATTCGCCCCGGCGGGAATGATGTCTTCCTTAAAAAAGAGCTTCAGCCCGTCCGCCAAAGGTTGCAGCAAGCCGTGCGGGCCGACCTCCATCGGGCCAAGCCTGTCTTGCATATCACTTAAAATTTTCCGCTCCGCGTAGGTTAAATATGCGACGTGCGTGAGCACAACGCCCAGCACCGCGGCGATCTGAAGAATAATGACAACAACTTGAATGGCTAAATCCATCGTATCCCTAGAGAATTCGGCGCGCTAAACAGCAACCTGCGCCTTGGACAACAACACCCTTCCACGATCCCCGTAAGGCACCTTTGTTTTCGAATCCACCTCGAAGGGGAGCACCTTCTTGATATCCAGCGAAAAATGTTCCGGGACAAAGAGCGTTCCTTCCGCCAGTTTTTTACTGTATTTCACGGGAAGTTCCAAGGTCTCTTCGCGGCCTTCCACGGAAATTTGAACAACATCGCCTTCCTCAATATCCAAATGCTCCGCATCCTCCGGATGCATCAAGACCACCGCCTGACCCAACAAGGTCGTCAGTCCCGACGCATAAGTGGACATCCTGCCCGCATGAAACAAACTCTGCCCCACCTGAAGATCAAAGGCCCCGTTTTGATCTTGCGGCGGTGACACAGCCCAGCGGATGTCCGCCCGGCCCGCGTAACGCGCCACATGAGCCCGCACATCATCGCTTGAGACGGGCCAGCCCTGAGGCATCGACATGACGGCTTCCTTCCACACGGCATCGGCGGAGGCGTGCCCAAGGAGCCTCTGATAAGGCACCTTCCCTGCGGTTTTTATTTTGTTGATCAAGGTCGAAAAAATCTGCCAATCCGGCTTGGTGTTCCCCAGCGGATCAATCGCCTGCCGCACCTTCTGAATCTCGCCTTCATGATTTGTAAAACGCCCGGATTTCTCCGCATAACTGGCGCCGGGCAAAACAATGTGGGCCAGGTTCGTTGTTTCCGTCGGATAGAGATCCTGGCAAATCAGAAGATCGAGATTTTGAAGCGCCTCCGCAACCTTTTTCTGAGGGAGCGTCCGCAAGGGATCTTCACCAACCAGATAAAGCGCCTTGATTTCGCCCCGGGCCGCGGCGTCAATCATTTCCAACGCAGTATGACCGCGATCCGCCTCGGCGACCGGCTGGAAGCCCGGCAAAAATTCAGGCACCCCGCCCATCTCAATCGCGCCGAAGGCATTGCTCTCCTTCGCCAAAGCTAAAACCCCTGCGGGACACCCCGCATTTCCAGACAAAACAGCCAGCTCAGCCAGCCGGAGCATGGCGGCGTAGCCCTCATCCCCCCGCAAAATCGAACGCCCGGCGATAATGACGCCACGCTCGGCCCGCGCGAAAAGCGCCCCGGCTTCCCGGAAATCCTGCTCCGAAACACCGGTCGCGGCTTCAATCTGAGCGAAGGAAATGGCATCCGCCGCGGATTTGATTTTTTCAAGCAAATCCGACGGAACAACCGCAGAAGCCCCCGCTTCAAGCA
>JBHHXB010000109.1:0-7943 GCA_046756825.1 Nitrospiria bacterium
TTTCTGCATGAGGAATGGGCAGGCCGCCGTCTTCACTCACCCCACATTTTAAAAATTCTGGAACGACCCCGGCGGCGGAGCTGTCTTTACTTTGTCACTGAATACATCGAGGGTGCGACACTGCGTCAGTGGATGTCCGACCATCCCCGGCCTTCCATCATCGAAGCCCGGAAAATCGTCAATCAAATCGCGACGGGGCTCATGGCCTTTCACCGCATGGAAATGATTCACCGCGATTTAAAGCCCGACAATGTTTTGATCGACCCGCACGGCACGGTCAAAATCATCGACTTCGGTGCCAGCAAAATTGCGGGTATTGAGGAGATTGCTGTCCCTTGGGCCCGCAGTCCGCTGCTCGGCACGCGCAATTACACAGCCCCGGAGTATCTGAACGGCGCCTCGGGCACGGAACGCTCCGATCTTTTTTCACTCGGGGTCATCGCCTATGAAATGCTCACGGGAAAACCACCCTACAAAGAAGAACTCAACGTGAGAAATTTGACGCGGATTTCCTACATCCCGGCACGCCGCCGCAATCCGGACATTCCCGTGTGGCTCGACAAGACGCTTGAGAAGGCCATCCACAAAGACCCCGTCCGACGCTATACCGTGCTTTCCGAATTTCTTTATGATCTCTCCCATCCCAATGCCGCCTTTCTCAGTAAAGAAACGCCGCCCCTGCTGGAACGAGATCCCGTCGTCTTTTGGAAAGGTTTGGCGCTGCTGTTTTTTCTCGCCAATGTTTTTCTTTTATATCTCTTCTCCCGATAACTTCGGGGAAGGTTTTTCTTGTATTTTACCGGCTTGACACTGAAAGACCCCTTATTGTATTTTGACCGGTCGATGTACACGATTCACCTCAACCCCGATATGGCCCAAGACCGAAAAAGATGATTGCCGTCCAACATCTCGGAAAGCGCTACGGCGGCGTCACCGCCATTGAAGACGTCAACTTCACAGTTGAAAAAGGCGAGGTGCTCGCTTTTTTGGGGCCGAACGGCGCGGGTAAAACGACGACGATGCGCATCCTTACCTGCTTCATGCCGGCCACCAGCGGGACGGCGACCATCGCGGGATACGATATTTTTGAAGAGCCGATGGAGGTCAAGCGCCGCATCGGTTATCTGCCCGAAACCCCGCCGCTCTACCCGGAGATGACGGTCACCGAATACCTTTCCTTCGTGGCAAAAATCAAGGGCCTCTCCAAGATAGAACAGGGAAAAGGCCTGAGCAGTGCGCTTGAAAAAGCGGGCTTGACGGAGGTTTCGAAACGCTTGATCGGCAACCTCTCAAAAGGTTTCCGGCAGCGGGTCGGGCTGGCGCAGGCCTTGATCCACAATCCGGACGTCCTCATCCTCGACGAGCCGACGGTGGGACTGGATCCGCGTCAAATCATCGAAATCCGGGAATTGATCAATGGGCTGGCGGGCGAGCACACGATTATTCTATCCACCCATATTCTGCCCGAAGCCAAGGCGGTCTCGAAAAAAGTCGTCATTATCAACCGGGGGCGGATTGTCGCCGTGGATTCGCAGGAGCAGCTTTCCTCACGGGTTCGAAAATCTGAAAAAATTTCACTCCGCGTTTGCCGAAGCTCAAGCGATGCAAGCGATAAAATCAGGACCATTGAGGGCGTGGTACAAGTCACACCTCAATCGGATCCGGACGAAAAAGAATTTGGATTTATCGTGGAATCCGAACTGGGTCGGGATGTGCGGGAGCGGGTTTCCAAAACTGTTGTGGAGGAAGGCTGGGGGTTGTTGGAAATGAAACCCCTTGTTTTAAGTCTGGAGGATGTCTTCCTGCAACTCACGACGGAAGAGCAGGGCTTACCGACGGAGGAAGAGGAAACGACGCACTCCCCTGGTGAGGCTGTCCATTGAGAAATATCCTCACGCTCATCGGCAAGGAACTGCATCTGTACTTTATTTCCCCCATCGCCTATGTCGTCGGCATGGTCTTTCTTTCCGTCTCCGATTTTCTGTTTTACAACCAAATCAAGTATTTTTCAGGGCTTTCCATGCGGATGATGCAGTTTCAAAACAATCTCCCGGAGCTCAATATTCACGATGCGGTTTTCCGGCCCACCTTGCTCAACATGGGCGTTATTCTGCTCTTGATCGTGCCCCTGCTCACGATGCGGCTCTTCGCCGAGGAAAAAAAGGCGAGAACCAGCGAACTGCTGATGACCTCCCCGCTCACGATCACGGAGATCGTTTTCGGGAAATTCATCGCCGTCATGCTCGTCTATCTTCTGCTGTTGTTGCTCTCTCTCCACTTGCCCTTGATGCTTTCCATCGTGGTGGAGGTTTCGTGGCCGCCGCTTTTTGCGAGTTATCTGGGACTCTTTCTGATGGGCGGAGTCTTTCTCTCGATCGGCCTCTTCGCCTCCTCACTCACCGAAAACCAAATCATCGCCGCCGTCATTTCCTTCGGCATGCTTATCGGTCTTTGGATCACGGGGGCGGCGGTACACTCGGCCGGGGAATCAACTTTAGGCATCGTGGCCAATTATCTTTCGCTTTCTAATCACCTGGATCAATTCGTCAAGGGACTCATCAGCTCACGCGGCCTGACCTATTTTATCTCAATGGCGGCCCTGGGGCTTTTTTTGACGCATCGGGTCGTGGAGTCCCAGCGATGGAAATAAGCAGCTAATCTCAAATCACAATGGCCTTGAATAAAAATATCACTGCGATTTTTGGTGTTCTTGGAACAATCTGCGCCCTGGCCGGACTGTTTGTCTTTGCCATTTTCGGGGAAATGGTCTGGCTTTACACGACGCTGGAACTCTTGGCCGTCCTCCAGCTCGGCGTCTTTTTTATCACCCACTTTGAAACCTTGAAGGATATCTCCGCCCAGCGCTCGACCAAGTTCGGCGCGAACAGTTTTCTGATGGCGATCATTTTTATCGCGATTTTGTCTATCCTGAATTTTATCCTCGCCCGCCACGAGGTCCGTTTCGACCTTTCGGACACCGGCGCCTTTTCGCTTTCCCCGCAGACGGAAAGCATTTTGGAAAACCTTGAGGCCGACATTCAAATGACGGGCTTTTTCAACGATGACAGCGAGCACCGAAGCCGTGCAAAAGACTTGCTCGAAAACTACGCCCGCCTGAGCCGGAAGGTCGACTATGTCATTATTGATCCGGACAAAAAACCCTCGCTCGTCAAGCAATACGGCGTAACGGACTACGATAAAATCGTCGTGGAATCGGAGGGCCGTTCCGTCATCGCCCGGGACGCGACCGAGGCCGCCGTGACCTCCGCCCTCATCCGAACCAGCCGGAAAAAGGAAAAAACCTTTTACTTTGTCGAAGGCCACGGCGAGCGCAATATCGACGATACCGAACGTGAAGGGTACAGCCTCATCAAGGAGACCTTGTCGCAACAGGGATTCACCGTCAAAAAACTGCTGCTGTTGTTTGAAAAACAGATCCCGGAGGACGCGGATGTCGTCATTATCGCCGGGCCGAAGCGACCCTTCGGCGAGGCGGAACACCGTATTCTGCAAGACTATCTGGATCGAAGGGGACGGCTTTTTCTCGCCTTGGATCCCATGCGGGAAACCGGGCTTGAGGCTTTTCTGTCAAAACGGGGCATCCTGCTAAAGAATGACTTAATTCTGGCCCCTGGCTCGGGGTTGGGCGCGGCCATTCCCACGGTAAGCCCCGGAAGTTACCCCGAGCACGACATCACAAAGGGTTTTGATCTCGCGACCTTTTTCCCGCTTTCACGTTCTGTCGCCTTCGATCCCGCCGGAGCCGGGGATTATCAATTCTCGCCCTTCCTGCAATCCGGCCCGGAAACATGGCTGACGGAGCACGTCGAGGGCGATCTCTCGGTCAATCCCGCACGAGATCAACAAGGGCCCATCGTTTTCGGCGGTGTTTTGACCGCACCCCCCGCAGCGGCCCCAGGCGATCCGGGTGCGGGCCGCCCCATGCGCGTGGTCATCGTCGGCGATTCCGACTTCGGCTCGAACGGCATTTCCCGCTCCGCCGGCAACGCCGATCTTTTTCAAAATATCCTGAGCTGGCTGGCCGATGAGGGGGATTTGGTCTCCATCCGGCCGAAAGAGATCCCGACAGCCACCCTCCTTTTAAACGACAAGCAAACCGGCGTCATCTTCTCCGTGTCCGTCCTCATCCTCCCCTTGGGTGTCATGGGCATGGGCCTCTTAATCTGGCGGAAAAGGCGGCAGCTTTGAGATTCAAGGGTACGATCTTCCTGACCCTCCTTCTCATCCTCCTCGGATTTTATTTGTATGGCGTGGAATTTCCGGGTGAGGAGAAAAAAAAGGAGGCCTTTGTCCGGGAAGGAAAACTGTATCACTTTGAAATGCACGAGATTTCACGCATCACCATCCGGGCGCCAAAAGGAGAAGTGGAGTTCGAATATTTTCCCGGTCACCCGACGACACCCTGGCGTATTTTTCACCCGGTCGAGACGGTAGCGAACCAAAGTGCGGCCGAGGAAGTCGCCAACCGGATTATCGGTCTCAGGGCAAGCCGCCTTGTCGAGGCAAAACCAAAGGAACTCAAGGAATTCGGGCTTGATCCCGCGCCCTACCGTGTTTTGGTCACCATCAATCAAACGGACACGGAAATCATCGAACTCGGCGATGAAAATCTCACCGGTACGGATGTCTATCTTCGTAAAGGCATGGGCACGAGTCTTTACCTCGTCCCGGCGGGCATCAAGGAACTTTTAAACAAGGATTTAAACGATTGGCGACAGCGCGAAATTTTTCCTTTCGCCCCTGAAGATATTCTGAATATTGAAATGACGACTGAAAAAGGCGTCTTGAGTTTCAAAAAAGAGACCGGGGGCTGGTCAATGGAAAGCAAACCGTCTGAGCACGAAAAAGCTGCCCCCTTAAAAGTCCGTGGAGATCACAGTGCGATCGCCAACCTTTTGGGAACCTTGGTGAATTTCAGGGGAGAGCGTTTTATTGATTTCAAAAAAAGGCAATGGAAACAGACCTTTGGCCCCCCTCTGCTCCGTGTCGCCCTGCAAGTCAGCAAGGTGAGGAAAGAGGCGACGTTTCATACGGACAACATGAATCCGGGAATTGTTTACGCAGTAATGGCGACCGATTTCGACCCGATTTTTCAAATCCCTGAATCCGATTTAAAGGCAGTGAATCAGGCTTTTGACACCTATCGGGACAGACGGCTGATCCCGCTGGACTTTCCGGAGCAAATCCAGACGATCATCATCAAGCGGGGAAAGACGACTTACACGCTGACCAAAAAAAACGGGACATGGTGGCTTGAAGGAGAAGCCGAGCCAAGAAAAATCATCAACCTCAATCGCCTCTCCCGGCTTCAAACCGACCTCTACCATCTCCAACTCGACGAATTTAAAGACCATGTCAAACCTCAATCCGCCGATGCGGGATTAGCCCGCCCTCGACTTTCTATCGTTCTCAAAGACAAAAACGGCGTAGCCCTGGGTGAAATGGATTTCGGGCGGACCACGGGAGAAATGATTTTCGCAAAAAGCTCCGGGCAGCCCTACCCTTTCTTGATCAAAAAATCTGTACTGGATCTGATTCCTGACACAAAAATATTCTTGAATGCACCCGTGTCGAAAAAGGAGGCCGCATTGACTGAAACATCTTAGTTTGATATATTCTCAAGCTTATACATATGATATGTTTTCTCTTATTCGGTAAAGGAATGAATTATGGGAAGCAAAAGTACTTCAGTCGAATCAAGCCAAACAGCCGCGGAGCACCCCTTCGATGAAATAAAAAAAGACCTGGAAGCCCAGCGCGCATCGCTTTTATCCGACGCGGGCCTGAATTTAAATGCGGAGCAACGAGGACAAGCCTTTCCTGATTTAAGTGATCAGGCTTCGGCGGAAGCCAACCAGAACTTTTCTTTGAGACTTCGGGAGCGGGAACAAAAACTGCTCAAAAAAATTGACGGCGCGCTGGACCGGATTTCAAACGGGACTTACGGCAATTGCGAACTCTGCGAGGAAGAAATCGCCATCCCCAGACTGAAAGCCCGGCCAGTCACGACGTTCTGCATTGAGTGCAAAACCAAGCAGGAAGAAGAAGAAAAAAACAGGCAATAGCGTTACACAAGATTCATCCGGCTTCAGCGTTTTAATCAACAACCACAAAAAAACGGCTTTCAATCAAGCGGTTGTGTTGAAAAGTCATGAAGGAAATTGGAGGTTGCTTCCTTGTTTTTCTGGGTCTGCTTGGACTCGTTCTCTCCATTGCCATCAGCTTTTCGTATTACTTCCTTCCTGTCGCATTTGTCATCTTTATTTGCTCGCTCATCATGATTTCATACGGCTTGGGCACACCCCGTCAGGGGAAAGAAAAAAAAAGGAAAAACATGATTGAAATCGGCATGTGGCTTACAACATCAGACGGAGAAACACTGCTCATCAAAAAAGACGCGAACGGGTACCCTGACCTCGTTCCCATCAATCCTGATATCCCCCTGGAAGGCACCAATGCAAAAAAAGAAAAGGGTAAGATCCTGTACGAGGAACTCACGGGGAAGAAATATCCCCACCCGAATGCGACCACCCGTCAGGTGTTGTGGGATTTTTTAGAGGTCGCGATCCAGCACCTGCCTTGAAATCGCGCGGACTTATCAGGGGGCCCGCTCCTCGACAATAACCTTTTTCCGGGTCAGGGAAAGATAGACATCGGCGGCCTTCCCGGTCGGATCCGCCTGCTTCGCCGCCTCCCACTCCTTCAAGGCCAAGTCAATGAAGCCCTTGCCGTAATAGGTGATGCCGAGATGAATCATGGCGGGCGCATAGTCCGGCTTCACGGTTTTCACCATGTTGAAGGTGTCGATCGCTTCGTTATACGCGCCTTTTTCACGCAGCGTGATGCCGAGCCGCGTCATCACATCCACAAAATTCGGGCGCATCGAAAGTGCTTGACGATACTGTGTCTCGGCCTCGTCCAAAAGCCCCGCCTCAAAGTAGGTATTGGCAAGATTAAAATGTTCGTTCGCAAGTTTGCCTTCAAGAAAGGGATCCATTTTGCGTTTTCCCTGGCGGTTCGTTTCGCTTGAAAACGCGACCGCCTGAGAGAAGACCTCCTTCGCCGCCTCATACTGCTCCGTGTCGTTGTAAGCGATCGTCAAATTTAACGCCGCCTCCGTGTAGCGGGGATTGATCTCCAGGGCTTTTTGATAATAGGCGATGGATTGTTCAAAGTCGCCAGCCTGATGCCGGATGAAACCCAGGTGATTATAAATATCGGCGCAACCATCGGGCATGGCTTGGCTCAGCATATAAAAAAGTTTTTCGGCTTCTAAGAAATTTTCCTCCTCAAAACAGGCCCGTGCCTGCTTGTAGATATTTTCAAAGTCATCCATGCTTAAATCCGACCACCGTGTCCTTTACGGAGCGATCCGCCCGCCAGCCGCCTATCAAGTAGATGATTTCGTCAACAACCGCCACACCCATGGCCGCGCGGTCATGGGGCATTGGCGGGAGTGACGACCAGCTTTTGTCGGCAAAATTGAAAACCGTCCCGTGCTTCCCGATGCCGATGTCCTCGCGAAAGCCGCCGAAAACATAGAGCGCCCTGTTCAACACCACCGCCCCCTGACCGGCCGAAGGCCAAGGCAAGGCAAGCGAACTTTTTTGCCATTTCGAGGTTTCGGGGTCGTAGATTTCGATCAAATCATATTCGTGAAAGCCCTCGGGTGCGGCCGCCACCCCGCCCAGGACCCACAGTCGGCCATCAATCGAAACGGCGGAGGCCGCGAAACGCGGCGTCGGCATCGCATCAACGGCCTCCCAGAGTTGAGAGGAACTGCCATTCCAGCGCTCCGTAAAAGAAAAGGCCGGGTCGGTCGAGGGCCCTCCCTCGGTCGCGTCCGGGTGATGCCCGCCGATAATGTAAATCTGATTATTCACAACGGCGCAGGCCGGGTAGTCGTGGGGTTGGATCAAGCC
>JBHHXB010000110.1:0-7939 GCA_046756825.1 Nitrospiria bacterium
TCGATCTCGGACATTGGGCGGAAGAATCCTATCGCGTACCCGCACACGACACGGAAGAACCTGATACGAATAACGACCGCTACTCCGGCGCATCCGAACCACGGGACAATTGAATTGCTAGCGCCCCGGCCGTATTGACATTCCTGGCGCATCGGTGGTAATTTCCCTGAAATTTAGCGATACACAATTTTAATGGAAAACATCTTCGCGGGAGTGGCGCAGTGGTAGCGTAGGAGCTTCCCAAGCTCTTGGTCGCGGGTTCAAATCCCGTCTCCCGCTCCAGTTTTTTCCAAACTATCCAAACTTCGCGTTTTTTAGAAGGTCCGATTAAAAATCATGCTTGACCGGGAAGCGCTTCTCAACCAACTAAAAAGGACCTTCGGAAACACCGTGCAACTGGTCGAGATCCATCAGTTGGCCGGAGATGCCTCCGACCGAACTTACCACCGTATCGCCTGGGAGGAAAGAGAAAAAAGACGCAGCTGTATCCTAATGGCCCTGGCCGGCAGCAAGTCCGCCATGACTTCCGAGGAAATTACGGGTACCGCGGCGGAGTCCATTTCCGAACTCCCCTTCCTCAATATTCAACGGCATCTTTTCAATTGCAACATCCCCGTGCCGGAAATCTATGACTACGCCCCCGGAAAGGGCTGGCTGCTTTTGGAGGACTTGGGCAACGCGACCTTCGCCGATCATATCGCGGAAGACCCCGATAATGAAGACCACCTGAGCGACCTCTATCAGCAGGCCATCGACCTGCTGATTTCGATCCAGCTTTGCGCCACTTCAATCCCCAATGAAAAAACCGTCGCGCACACGCGCCGCTATGACGCGAGCTTATTTCAATGGGAATTTGATCATTTCATCGAATACGGTATCGAAAAACGAAACGGCGCGCCCCTTTCGCCCACGCATAAAAAAAATCTTCAAAGCCATTTTTCAGGATTGTCCGCACACTTCGCCGCACTGCCGAAATTTTTCACACACCGCGACTATCACAGCCGTAACCTGATGGTTCAGTCCGGCGGGCGCGGCATTCGCCTGCGCGTGATTGATTTTCAGGATGCCCTCATGGGACCTGCCGAATACGACCTGGCCTCACTTTTACGGGATTCCTATATCGAATTGCCGCAGGGACTCATCGACACCCTGCTTCACTACTATATCCGGCAATGGAAGGCGCGTGCGCACAGCGCGCTCGACTTCAACCTTTTTAAGGAATCCTTTGATTTAATCAGCTTCCAGCGCAACCTGAAGGCCGCCGGCCGTTTTGTCTACATCGACCAAGTCAAGCACAAAAACCACTTGCTGCCCTTCGTAACCCCCACACTGCTCAAGGCCAAACATACGCTTGGGCAGTACGGGCATCTAAAACCCTTGTATGATTTGCTGGCGGAAGTGGTCCCGGAATTTCAATCCCCCTGACATGGATTTCCGTCCACGACAATGAAGGCGATGATTTTGGCCGCCGGTTTCGGAAAACGTCTCCGGCCGCTCACCGACAGCATACCCAAACCGCTCCTGCCCGTCGGCGGGCGGCCTATGATCGTATACAATCTGCTCCTTTTGAAAAAATACGGCATCACGGATGTCATCATCAATCTCCACCACTTCGGCGATCAGATAAAAAGCGCCCTTGGCGACGGAACACGCTTTGGCATGGCGCTCACCTATTCTGAGGAAGCGGAACCCCTGGAAACCGGTGGCGGCATCAAAAAAGCCGCCGCGTTTTTCGGCCAATCCACATTCATCGTGATAAACGGCGACATCCTCATCGACATCGACCTCGGCAAACTGCTATCCTTTCACGACGGGCAAAAGGCGGCGGCGACGCTTGTTTTGAGGGAGGCCGAAAATCCCGCATTCGAGACGGTTGAGGTGGATGAATGTGGTCAAATTTGCAATTTTCGTGGACGATTCGATTTGAAGAATCAAAAGACACGGAAGCTGATGTTCACGGGTCTGCATGTCATGGAACCCAGCGTGCTGGACTGCATTCCGCCCGGTGTCCCCTACTCCATCATCGACGCCTACCTTGAGATGATCCGGTCTGGGGAGAAATTGTCCGCCTTTGTCACGGGGGGATATTGGAACGATCTCGGAGATCCCGAGCGCTACGCGCAAACCCGGCGGGCCTTTGAAAGCGGCGGCATACGCCTCAGTTATCTTGAATCGAACCTATCACGAGGAGCGGAATGAAAGAAGTCACAATTTACGAATACGCAAAGTGCAATACCTGCCGAAAGGCCCTCAAATATCTTGAGGCCAATCAAATCCCCTATCAAAAAATCCCGATTGTCGATCAGCCCCCGCCCAAAAAGGTCTTGGAAACGGCCTTGACACAGTTTGACGGCGCGTTCAAAAAGTTGTTCAATACCTCGGGCCTGGTTTATAGAGAGATGAAAATCAGTCAAAAAATCAAAACCATGACCGCCGATGACGCCCTCGCCTTGCTCGCCGCCAACGGGAAACTCGTCAAACGCCCCTTCGTGCTGACAGAAAAAGGCGTGCTGGCGGGGTTTAACGAAGCGACTTGGGATACGATTTTTAAGGGCTAAAAAAGGAGATAAACATGTCACACGCAAACCGCTTTTTTGTGGTGGTCGTTGTTGCTATTTTCTCAACTTTGCTGACGATGAATTCCGCTTTTGCGGAAAAAGATGTTTGGAAAGCGGCCGATGGCGTCTACAAGTATGGCCCTGGAGACGGGTATTATTCGATGTTTGTGGTGACCGATGAGGGGGTCATTGCAATTGAACCCGTCAATACAGAACATTCCCGGGGCTTGTTAAAAGCAATCAGAAGCGTGACAGAAAAACCGGTTCGATATCTGCTGCATAGCCATAATCACTGGGACCACTCCAATGGAGGCAAAGTCTTTCGTGATCAAGGGGCGCAAATCGTGGCCCATGTGGAAGCCTATGAGTGGATGAAAGCCAACCCACACCCCGACCTGACGCTTCCCGATGACGTTTGGGCTGGAGACCGAAAAGAGATTATCTTAGGTGGAAAAACTGTGGAACTGCATTATTTGGGAATGAATCACGGGCTAGGCATGACCGTGTTTGTACTGCCTAAGGAGCAAATCGCCTACATTGCTGACCTTGTGACGCCCAACCGAGTTCCTTTCACCATCATGCCGGACTTCAACATCAAAGAATGGATGCGGACACTAACGGAAGTTGAAAAAATGGATTTCAAAAAAGCGATATATTCGCACTCCCATGCGAAGGAGCCTTTTGGCACAAAATCGGACGTCACTCAAACCCGTGAATTTATTGAAGACTTGCAGGGGGCCATCATCGCTGAGTTTAAGAAGGGGACCCCGTTTGGAAACATTCCAAACAACGTAAAGCTCCCAAAATATGAACATTGGGCCATGTACAAGGAATGGTTGCCCTTAAATGTTTGGAGAGTGATGTTGGACATGCATATGGGGCCCTTTCCCTGGCGGCCAGACCACGCCTATGAAGTAAAGCAATAACATCGTAAGACGGCATGAAATGCTTCATGCCGTCTCATCACCCGATCCACACAAACAACGAAGGAGTCAAAAAATGGCGTTATACGAATCCACGCAAGAAAAAACAGATGTACAAAATGACCCGGAGGCAAAGACACTCCTGCGTCAAGCCTTTGAAAAAACGAGCCGCTGGCGGCCGGATTTTCCCGGTTTTTCAGCCACCCTCATTTGCAATGACGACGGGGCCGTCTACAAAGGAGAGGTTCGGATCAAATCGAGAAAAGACATCTCGATTCAGATGGAACTCCCCGGCGGAAAAGACGCCTTGAAAAGCTGGATTGAAGACGAGGTGGGCATGATCACCGTGCACCGCGCCTGGCGCAATTTTGAGGAAGCCGACGGAAAGCACGCTATTACCTTTGGCCGCAACGACAACCACCCCTTGGGGCGGGAAATATTGATCCACGGTGACGGCATGGCCTCCCGCTACCGGATTAAAGACGACCGCATCCGGCAGATTTCAAGAACCACGCCGAGAATGCGCTTTACGATCAATGTCGAAGAGGTGATGGACACTGAAGACGGAAAATCGCTGACAACGCAGTACGTGGTTTTTTATTTTTCAGGGGACGGAAAGCTGACAAACACCGACAGCTTCACGGAAACGCCCTGTCTTTTCGAGGGAAACTACCTGCCGGGCACACGGCGGGTCATTTCGACTGAAAACGGCGCGGCCGTCGTACGCATCCTGGAATTTAAGGATCACAAATTGTTGGGCTGAGGGGAAAACAAGCGCAAACTACGGCGCCACGCCGCCCACAAATTGATCGAGTTTTTCGGTGACGTCCTTGACTTTGATGAGAGACATGGCCTCTTCGCGGCGGACGCGCGTCCCCCAGGGGACATCGTCCACGTTTTTTCCCAAAAAGGTGCGAACAGCCTCGGGATAGCGGTTGACGAGCCACGGCTCGCTAAGATAGGGCCGTGCACGGGCCGGATTTGTCGTGGCGTAAAGGCCGATCACCGGTGTGCCCGCAGCGGTGGCGATGTGGGCCGGGCCGGAATCAGGCGCAATGACCAACGTGGCCCGTTTTAAAAACGCGAGCAACTCTTTTAAGCTTGTTTTTCCGATCAGGTTCGTCACGGGGGATGCGGCCAGTTCCAGGATCCGCTTGCCGTACATTTTTTCGACAGGCGTCGGTGCGCCGATCAAAACAACACGGAAGCCATGCTTTTTTACGGCGTAGTCGGCGACGGCGGCGTAACCCTCGACATGCCAGTTTCGGAAATTTCTAAAGCGCGGGCTGGCGCAGGGGCTGATCACCAAGACGGGCTGGTCGCCGGGCAGATAGGCCTTCGCGGTGGCTTCCGCCTGCAGGGAAAGCGGAAGATCCCATTGAATCAGGCGTTCTTTAAGACCCAACGCCTTCAAAAAACCGAAGAAGCCATCCATTACATGCTGGCCAGGTTCGGCCGTAATTTGATCCGTGACAAAAAATGACTGATAATCCTTTGCCCGTGCCCGGTCGAACCCCAGCCGGATATCAGCCGGAATCATCAAACTGGCGAGATTGGCCCGCATCGAGGTCTGCATGTGCAGCAAAACATCAAAGCGCCGTCTCCGCATCCTGCGGCGAAGCCGCCTGTACTCGGACCATCCTCCGGATTTATCGAAAATGACAAATTCCACGCCCGGCAAATCCCCGGCCAGTTGCGCTTCGAGTTTTCCGATCACCCAGGTCAGACGAGTCTTAGGCCAGGCAGCCTGCAGCGTCCGTACAACGGGAACCGTGTGGCAAACATCCCCCAAGGCCGAAAACCGAAGCAGACAGAGCGAGGCCGGTGGGGACGGCAGCGGGAGAGGGTTTCGATGACCCCTTCTTATCAACGGATTGGGAACCAGCACTTTTTGTATGACTCCGGCATATTAGAAAACATCGCACCCGAAGACTTTGAACCGGATGCTCTCCGCGAGGCCGGGAAAATTCAGGGCGAGGCCCAGGGGCGCGGAAGCGTCTATTTTATTTCCTCGGAACGGCATCGTTTTGTCCTTCGCCATTATAAACGAGGCGGCCTCATTTCCAAACTGATCACAGACCATTATTTCTGGACGGGGCTGACCCGCACACGCCCCTGGCGGGAATGGCATCTATTACGCATGATGTATGAAAATGGCCTGCCCGTGCCCCGGCCCGTTGCGGCTCGAGTCGTAAAATCCGGGTGGACCTACACCGCCGATCTCCTCACCATGACGCTGACGGACTGCGTCTCTCTGGCGGAGTGCATCAAGGAAAAAGCATTAACAAAGGAAATACTGCTCAAAACAGGAAAGGTAATTCGAGATTTTCACGAGCACCACATCTATCATGCGGACCTCAACGCGCACAACATTTTGATCAATAATACGGGTTGCGTTTATCTCATTGATTTCGATCAAGGGGCGCGCAAAACAGGAGAAAACTGGAAAGAAGCGAACCTTGCGAGGCTTCATCGCTCGCTGACAAAATTAGACAGAGAAGCTGGCGGCGGAAATTTTTCTAAAGAAAATTGGAGAGATCTGGTCTCGGGCTATATAAAAATAGTGGTCTAAGGAAAACCCTGCCAAAATGGAAAAGTTATCCCCAATCCCGCATTAGCGCATCGGCGACAATAAAATGATCGGCTAAAAGTCCGCCGTATCGCCCGTGATGATGGTAAATGCCCTGAACAATCACGCGATTATTGACGATATTATACGGCGGAAAATCGCTGAACACCGTCACAGACAGGCCATTTTCGCCAACCTCTGTTTCTACAAAATTAGACCCTAGCCGGCCTCGCTTTACTTCGGCCGAGCGCGCCCAACCCATAACCGTCACCCGTTTTCCATCATATTCCTCGTTCAGTTGAGAAACATCCACTAAAACGGGTAGCTCTTTTGCGATAATGGTGTATGTCATTAGAAAAAGCACGGAAATAACCGCCAAACAGACGGCAGTAAATATTTTCTTTATTTTCTTCATCGTTCTGCCCTCCCACTACTATTCTAGCACTAATTCCAAAAACCCGTACTCCAAAGCGCGGTTTCGGCACAAATATCGGATTGAACGGCAAAAATGGCATAGAATTTGATCAAACAAAGACTATTTTGACTGATTTTTCAGGGCAGAAAAAATAAGCTGACGAGGGCCCACCTCTTAAAACAAGAGAGAGTGGTTTTCAAGAAAAATACATAAAAGGTGAAGCCTTGGCGAATCAGTGGGATTCGATCGCCTGTAATTTTTTGAAGACCAACTTTTTTTCCTCTTCGGAGAGAGACACTTCGCAAATTTTAAAGAGGATTTGATCTTCCTTGCTGATGTGAAGCCTGAGCTGCGCAATCGTCCGATACCCGGCACCTGTCGCCACTTTCAATACCGCGTCACGGGCCGGGCCCGCCAATTTACACAACTCGCTCACCGCGCTTTTCCAGTTGGCGAGCTCGGATGTGATATTCGCATGCTCCTGAACCATCACTTCAATCGGGCCATGCTCTTTGCCGATGTATTCCGCCAATACGGGGAAAAGCACCTCTTCTTCCATGAGAAAATGCCGGGACAAACGCTCGTATAATTCATTCACCCAGTCGCGAAGACGCGCCTGCTCAACCTTGCATCTTTTCAGTGCGGTACGGCTGGGGAGGCTTTCAAGATACTGCAAGGTCCGCTCAATCATATCCAGGCGCTGAAGTGTTGAATGATGTTCTTGTTTTAAGGTTTCGAGGGGATCCGGGTGTATCGGATTGGCATGATTTATATTTAAATGATGGTTCATCAATTCCATCCTCAACATTTCGGACTTTAAGACATTAGAACCCGCGCACTAGGGAAACAGCAGAAAATACGATTAAAAGACCAATCAGCAGATTGACACGCGCAATCCATCTGCCCACCTTCAAGTATGTGTTTTTTTGTTCATCCGATAAGGCATGTATCCTGGACTTCGGCCCAAAAATAAAATCATGTAACACAGTCAACACAACCATCAAAAAAACAAGGATAAGCTTCATTTTCAGGGTATTTCCGTATCCGTTCACAGGAAGCCCTCCCTGAATCAAACGAAATAGCCCAGAGAGCAACAGCACAGCCAGTGAGATCCATCCGCTAACTCGAAACCGCTTACCCACCCGGCTAATCAGACCGGCTCTTTCTCTTTCCGACAACCCCTGTCTAAGACAGGGGACTAGAATAATGGAAAAAAAAAGCATGCCACCCACCCAAAACATCGCCGCAATCAAGTGAATCCACGTCACGATCAAGTTCAACATGCTCTTTTCACGACTAAATCAGAGTTCAATATTTCTTGAAGAGCCCTTTTCCCGACGCTCACCCCCTCTTTCACACGCAGTCTAACGACATGGATTAATATTGTTCTATCCTTTCCAATTATTACTGGCAGCTAAGCTTAGTCCATAATAATGCGCTCATCACCTTCCTTGAGCTTGCTTTCGTCCTTCGT
>JBHHXB010000111.1:0-7919 GCA_046756825.1 Nitrospiria bacterium
TGCCAGATTCATTCGGGAAAATCAACAAACGTCCTTCGGTGACTTGAAACTAGGGCCAGATTTTTGAAAGAAGGGCCGGATTGGTCACAAGGTTTCTGACGCCGTGCGCATGATCTTCATCAAAAACATTGCTTTTAAACCACTCGGCGACAGTCGCAATGTTCACTTTGGCGACTTTGGGACGCACACTCCAGGTCACTTGAAAAGGAGAGCCTTTTTCATTGTAGCCAGGACCCGTCGTAGATCCGGCAAACTGAACAGGAGCACCCGTATTATTGGGGATGTTCAATGCCTGGTGCAGACCATTCACTACGCCGTGCTTGGCCAAAACACGAAAATCAAGCGCATTTTTGTCATTGACCAAAACATAGACTTGGGTCTCGACACGCAATTGAGGGTTCCCGATCGCATCACTGAGGCAAGAGCCCAAAGTCGGGCCGGGTTTGATCTGTGCGGTGGAATGAACGTAGTGCACTTCAATCGTGTCTCCCGAGGAAAGACCCCCATGTTTTCCCGGAATCTTAAATGGCTTCAGCTCGGCTTCGTTCAGCGTGCCGGAATATTTGTAGCCACTCTGATACCCGTGGCCATCACCGTTGCCCGCATAAGTGGTAAATTCGCCGCCTTTGTGTTCAGCATTCTTGTGAAAATGAATATTACAGAGATTCATTTTGGTATAAGGGGGTGCGGCATTAAATGCACGGGCGTTATGCCCCACATTTGAATCGATATCACGCGGGGCTTGAGGCCCGAAGCCTTTGCCCTTCGTATTATTTGCAAGCGCCTCCCGCTGCTTGGCAATGACTCCGTCAGAGACCGGGCCATGCGCATCCATCCCTGCCGCATTTCCTGGGTTGACGCCCGCATGTAGTAGCATGGATGTGGCGATCAAGATAAGAACATTCTTTTTCATCAATTAACCTCCATATTGTTGAGTAATTCAAAACACTAGCTATTTAGCAAATAAAAAGACTGAATGCCAGACAAAAAAGAACACCGTCAGGAATAATTTTAGTCCCGCCGTCGGAATGCCCACCCATCACAAAACCCGTATAAGCATTCATCACGCCAATGTCACGATCAATGAAAGCGGGCTTGACTGTCCAACTTCCTGCTGTATAATGAAGCCCCATTTTAGGGGCGACAAGTGGAAATATACCGATATTGGCTTGCCTTGCAGCACGTTGCCGGGGTGGGGAATGTCCTCTTTAAGCGTTTGATCGAGGTCTATAAAGCGCCCGAGGCCGTCTTCGAAGCAAGCGATGAAAGCCTGTCCGGAATCGAAGGCCTGTCGAAAAATACAGCGCAAGCAATCCATACTTTCAACGCCTTTGATGCCGTGGATCGTGAACTGGAGCAAATACGACAGCATCAGGTCTCCATCATCACCCTGAATGACCCGGCTTATCCCGAACGGCTCGCCGATATTTACGATCCGCCTCCCTTCCTTTATATGAAAGGATCTTTGGAAAACACAGATGATGCGCCACGCTCAAAAGACCCCCAATATCCCATCGCTGTCGTGGGCGCGCGTAAAACCACGCCCTACGGCCGGCAAGTTACCGAACGGCTTTGCCGGGGGCTTGCGGAGCAGGGCGCGACCATCGTCAGCGGTTTTGCGCGGGGCATTGATGCACTGGCGCATCAATCCGCCCTGGCTGCTGGCGGAAAAACCATCGCGGTCCTGGGCTGCGGGATTGACGTGGTCTATCCTCCCGAACACAAAAAGCTGTATCAACACATTTCGGAGCAGGGGGCGATTTTGTCTGAATTTCCGATGGGCACACCCCCCGTTTCGCGCAATTTCCCCAAACGAAACCGTATCATCAGCGGCCTTTCCCTCGGCTGTCTGGTTGTCGAGGCCGGATTGAAAAGCGGCTCGCTCATTACCGCCCGGCTTGCGATGGAGCAGGGCCGCGAGGTCTTCGCTGTCCCCGGCCCGATTTATTCCGGGATGAGCGCGGGGCCGCATCAATTGATTGCATCCGGGGCGAAACTGGTTCAGAATGCCTCCGATATTCTCGGAGAAATCCTCCCGCAGCAGCCATCGCGCGCAGCCGGTGTCGGCATGCCTAAAGCCCCCCCGCTGGCGGCGGAAGAAACCGACCTTTTTGAATCCCTTTCGTTTGAGCCGAAGCATATCGACGTACTGATTCTGGAGAGCCAAAAACCCGCGGCCGCCGTGTCGGGGCTCCTGCTCACGCTGGAATTAAAGGGTCTCGCCCGGCAGATGGCTGGACAATATTATGTTAGAGTCTAAAATAGAAGAGAGATGATGTTCACACGATTCAGTTGCATCCCCCTTGCGCCTTACCGGTCGGGGGAATAGGAGGTCAGGTTGGCAAAGAAAGCCGCCGCAGCAAAACCCAAACGCTCGCTCGTCATTGTCGAATCCCCCGCCAAGGCGAAAACCATCGTCAAATACCTGGGGCGAAAATATAAAATGATGGCGTCCATCGGGCATTTGAAGGATCTGCCGAAATCACGCTTCGGCGTCGATATTCCAAAAGGGTTTCAGCCCGAATACATCGTCATCAAAGGAAAGAGTAAAGTCCTGACCGCCATCAAAAAAGCGGCGAAAGAGGCCGAGCATGTCTTTCTCGCCCCCGATCCGGACCGGGAGGGCGAGGCCATCGCCTGGCATATTGCTGAAGAACTCAAACCCATCAACGCCAATGTCCACCGGGTGCTCTTTAACGAAATCACAAAAAAAGCGGTAAAGGAGGCCATTTCCTCGCCGGGCGAAATCAACACGGACCGTGTCAACGCACAGCAGGCCCGGCGGGTGCTGGACCGGATTGTCGGCTATAAAATCAGTCCCCTGCTTTGGGACAAGGTCCGGCGCGGACTTTCGGCGGGCCGCGTGCAATCCGTCGCCGTGCTGATTATTTGTCAACGCGAAAAGGAAGTGCTTGCCTTTGTGCCCGAGGAATACTGGAGTATCGAGGCCACGCTTTCGGGCAAGACACCGCCGCCGTTTCCCGCGCGATTGATCCAAAAAGGCGGCGAAGCTTTAAAAATTCACAATGAATCAGAGGCCAATGCCTTAAGCGAGCAACTTCAGCACGCCACATACACCGTTTCAAAGGTCGAGAAAAAAGAACGCAAGCGAAACCCCGCCCCTCCTTTTATTACCAGCCGCCTGCAGCAGGAGGCCGCCCGAAAACTTCACTTTACGCCGAAGAAAACAATGACGCTTGCGCAGCAGTTGTACGAAGGCATTGATATCGCCGGTGAAGGGGCCGTGGGCTTAATCTCCTATATGCGAACCGACTCCGTGCGGATTTCCCCCGATTTTCAGACAGAATCCATGACCTGGATTGGGGAAAAATACGGCCGGGACTACGTGCCCGACAGACCCAATGTTTACAAAAGTAAAAAAGGTGCTCAGGAAGGACACGAGGCCATCCGGCCCACCGCCATCACCCGTGAGCCGGAGCACTTAAGAGGGGATCTCTCAAATGATCAATTTCTTCTTTATCAACTGATCTGGCATCGTTATATCGCTAGCCAAATGCGGCCGGCGATTTTTGATGTGACGCGCGTGGATATTGCTGCGGAGGATCTCACCTTACGCGCGACAGGTTCTATCTTAAAATTTCCGGGATTCACCATTGTCTACACAGAGGGGAAAGAGTCGAATCCAAACGTCGGCGCGGAAGGGGCAGACTCCGAATCAACACTGCCGCCGCTTGTGGCGGGAGACAGGCTCACTCTGGATCAGCTCGATCCAAAACAGCATTTCACGCAGCCGCCGCCCCGCTATAACGAGGCCCTGCTCATCCATGATTTAGAGGATAAAGGGATTGGACGGCCCAGCACCTACGCTGCCATCATTTCCACGATTCAGGATCGGAAATATGTCGAAAAGCGCGAAGGTCGATTTTATCCGACCGATCTGGGGAACACCGTAAATGATCTATTGACCGAGAATTTTCCAGAGGTCGTCAATGTCGAATTTACCGCCCAGATGGAACAGGCCCTTGATGAAGTCGAGGCCGGCAGAACAGACTGGACAGACTCGATTCGAAAATTTTACGACCCGTTTTCCAAAAACTATGAAAAAGCGCAGACACAGATGCGGGACGTCAAACGGGAAGAGCAGCCGACGGACATCACCTGCGAAAAGTGCGAGCAGCCATTGGTCATCAAATGGGGGCGTTTTGGCCGCTTTCTCGCGTGCTCGGGATACCCCGAATGTAAAAACACCAAGGAATTTGTTGAAAAAGAAGGCGTCATTCAGGTCATTGCGAAAGAAATCGAAACCGATATCTCCTGCAAGATCTGCAACAAGCCCATGATCAATAAAACAGGGCGGTTCGGCCGCTTCCTGGCCTGTACCGGCTACCCCGAATGCAAGCACACGGAGCCCATCAGCCTGAATGTCTCTTGTCCGGAAAAAGACTGCGGCGGCGCGCTCACGGAAAAACGCAGCAAGCGGGGCAAGACCTTCTACTCCTGCACGAACTACCCGGATTGCAAGTTTGCGCTGTGGGACCGCCCGGTTGCACGGCCCTGCCCCCAATGCAAGTCGCCCTTTCTGGTTGAAAAATACGACCGGAATAAAGGAACGAAGACCCTTTGCCGCATCAAGGACTGCGGTTATGTGGAAGCCGCGGGATAAGCCGCGCACCCCACATCACAACCCTGCTAGACTGCTTCGCTCAAGGCGTTGTAGTGTAACTTATTGTAAACATTGAGTGCCGCGACTTTGTAGCACTCCGCCAAAGTCGGGTAATTGAAGACGGTCTGCATGAAATAGTCCAGCTTGCCATTCAACTGCATGACGGCCTGCCCGACATGAATCAGCTCCGTCACACCCGTGCCAATCGCATGTACCCCCAGCACCCGTTCATCTTCACGATGAACAATGATTTTGAGCAAGCCGGAGTGATCCCCCATAATCTGCCCGCGCGCAATTTCCTGATAACGGGCGATCCCGGTTTCATAGGGTATTTTTTCACGAGTCAATTCTTCTTCCGTCGCGCCCACCATAGAAATTTCCGGAATCGAGTAAATGCCGTAGGGAAAATTGGCGCCCATCGGCTTGCTCTTGACGCCAAACATATTACAGGCCGCCAGTCGCCCCTGGGTCGCCGAGGTGGCCGCGAGACTTGGAAACCCGATGATGTCACCCGCCGCGAAAATATGCTTCACCTTCGTGCAATACTGCTCATCCACTTTCAATCGCCCCCGGCCGTCGGCTTTCAGTCCCGAGGCCTTTAAATTGAGGGATTCGGTGGCTCCCATGCGACCGGCGGAGTAGAGAATCAAGTCCGCAATAATATGCTTGCCTGACTCCAATCGAATGAGTCCCTTTTTCCGCGATTGCTGCGCGATGACTTCCAAAGAAGTGACTTCCTCGCCCAGCCGAAACGTCACCCGCTTGCGGCGCATCTGATAGATCAGCTCGTCGATGATTTCATAATCAAGGAATCCCAAAGGCCGGGTGCGTTTATCAATGACGGTGACCTGCACGCCGAGCGCAGCGAACATTGAGGCATACTCGATGCCCACCACGCCCGCGCCCACAACGGCCATCGTCCTCGGCAGGGCGGTCAAATCCAGGATACCGTCCGCGAGGATAATGGTTTCGCCGTCCGGTTCGATATCGGGTGGAACGGCCGCGCGCGTCCCGACCGCAATGAGAAACTGCTTCGCGCTGATGATTTGCTCCCCCTGATCTGATTTCACCAAAACACGGTGCGGGTCCTGGAAAACCGCAGAACCCAGGATGATATTGACATCGTTTCGTAGAAGCTGCTCTTGTTGAACCTCTGATTCCCGTTGAATCACGGAATACACCCGCTTCAGCAAATCGGTGATTTCCACCCTTGAGCGCGCACTAAACCCAAGCCCGTCAAAACGGTCCTGCTTGCTGATAAAGCTGTTCACCGCCTCTCTGAAAGTCTTGGACGGAATCGTGCCGGTTTCCAGACATACCCCGCCGACACAGCGGCGTTTTTCAACGACGGCCACTTTTTTGCCAAGTTTCGCGGCTTGAATGGCACAGCGCTGACCGGCCGGCCCGCTCCCGATACAGATCAAATCGTAGTCAAAATCATCGCTCATTTTCTGCTCTCCCTCAGACGACCAGATCCTTGACCCTGTCAACGACAATCTGGTATAAACCGGCTTGTTTTCAGCCGAAGTGGTGGAATTGGTAGACACGCTAGGTTCAGGGTCTAGTGGGGGCAACCCCGTGGGGGTTCGAGTCCCCCCTTCGGCACCACACAGCCCCCGCAATCAACCCTTCGTATCCTGTTATTTAAAACCCTCGTTGCTTCTTAATCATCGTAGCCGTCGGAACCCGACCGCCTCATTTTCCCGTGGGGACTTGCGCCACCATGGGCACCGTCAAAAGATCCGCTTTTTCCATGAGCGCCGAAACCGCCGTGCCCCATCATGCCGCCGTGCGCTCCGGCACTACCATGCGGGCTGAACCCATGTCCTCCGGAAAAACCGTGTTTGCCTCTGCGTCCATGCACGCCAAAGCCGTGGCCGCCATGCTTTTTACCTTTTTTATGACGACTCATGCGATGCGCCATGAGTCCTTTGAATTTCTCAAATTGCGATGCACTCAATACCTCGCTGGCCCCGGCCAGCGCCTTGACCCGAACCATGGTCAGCGCGGAAGCCATCGACTCGCGTTCCCTGACTTTTTTTTCAACGTCGGAGAGACTGAATCCTTTTTCCGCCACGGCTTCGTCAAATTCGATCTGGGCAATTTTAAGCGCGGCTTTCTTTCGAATGGATTCCTTGCGGTAAGTCGAAATCAATTGACGCATCTTTTTTGTTTGCGCATCATCCAGCCCCAGCTTCTCTTTCAGGCCCTGTGCTGAAAATGGCGCGTGCTTTCCCTTTTTTTTGCCATGCGGGCTCTTTGATTTTTTTCCGTGAGGGCTCATCATCCCCATCATCTCCATCATCGAGCCGTCCCTGAACCGCGCATGCGGATCTTTTTTACCCTCGGCCTTATCCTGCTGGCCATTCGATACCGTCACTGCTTCCGCCGCCAGACTCCTTGAAGGTACCAGCGCGATGGCCGAGACAAGCAGACCCACACTGCCGAAAATCAACACCCCTCCCTTAAGCATCTTTTTGAAAGTCATCTTATTCTCCCCTTTAAGCAGTAAGATTTTTATCCGACAAACACGTCAGATTACAGTATATCCCGAAATATTGTTTCGCTCAACATCGCTATGAATATCACTTGAACGCGTATCCTTTTTATCTATATTTATTCCATTTCGCAAGCGGCCCGACCTTCCTTGACCGGACTTCATGATTCTCCTATAATCCATCGTTTTAAATGGTTCGGGATTTTTCAGGAGGTCGTTTTTGAGCGAAGAGCATTCACAGGTCACACAGCGAGTCAATAAGGTTGAGGCGTTAAGAGCACGCGGCATCGAACCCTACGGGGCCCGCTTTGACGGCAAAACCGCACTCGAACAGATCACGACCCAATACGGCCCGCTCCCAAAACCCGACTTGGAGACAAATCAAGTTCACAAAAAGATCGCAGGGCGCGTGGTGTCTATTCGTCGTTTTGGGAAAGCGGCCTTTGCCCATCTGCGGGACGCCTCCGGCCAGCTTCAGGTTTATTTCAAGAAAAATCTGCTGGGCGAAAACGGGACTGCCATTTTTGAAAAACTCGACATCGGCGACACGCTTGGCGTGGATGGCCGGCTTTTTCGGACAAAAACAGATGAACTCACGCTTGAAGCGCACAAACTCACCTTTCTTTCAAAATCGCTTCATCCCCTGCCGGAGAAATGGCACGGTCTGACCGATGTCGCGCTACGCTACCGCATGCGCTATCTCGACTTGATCGCCAATCCGGAGGTGAAAAAGGTTTTTGAGGTCCGAAGTAAAATCATCAACACGATTCGTCTTTTTCTCACGGAACGCGGTTTTTT
>JBHHXB010000112.1:0-7863 GCA_046756825.1 Nitrospiria bacterium
TGATCCGGGCCTCCAACACACAGCCCGCACTCGTCCTCCGCTTCGAGGCCAGCACACCCGACCGCCTCGCCAAAAACCGGGAAGGCATCGAAAAATATCTGAATATTTTGTTGGCGAAAAAGGAAGACTAGCGCTTTCTCTTTCCCCGCCGGATGTTCTCTCTCTATTGCGGAATAATGTCAATGAAGTGATCGAGGGAAGGGAAGATGTCGGAGCGTTCGTGTAAAAAACGGCTGTTGGCTCCGCTTTTGTGTAATAAGTGCCTGATGCCGTAGGTGTGAGCCGCCATCAGGACATTTTCGTTATCATCAATCAGCAATGACCGATTCTTTTTAAACTGTAAAACGCGTTTAGCGCCTCTCCAAAAACCCACTTCCTCTTTTGGAAGGCCAACATCCGCCGAGCAAAGCACGGTGTGAAAATACGGCAATAGAAGCGTTTGTTCCAGCTTGATCTGCACCGTGCGGGGATGGGCGTTGGTGACCAGGACGACTTCTTTTTTCTCATCCCGCAAAAAATGTAGAAAAGCCTCGACACCGGGATGCACCTGAAGCTGACTACGCATGCCCTCTTTCATCGCGATGATGTCGAGTCCAAGCCGGTTGGACCAATAATGAAGGTCCGTCCAATTCAGCGTCTTCTCCTCTTTTTTGTACATCGCGAGTAATTTCTTTCTTGCCATGGTATAGGTTATCTTGTTCAGCTCCGCATATTTTTGAGGCACGTGCTCTTCCCAAAAATGATCGTCAAAATGACGATCCAGCAAAGTCCCATCCATATCCAGCAAGGCATGGTCTATTTCAGCCCAAGGCAGCACAGCACAATCTCCGAAAACAGAATGTCGTTATCAGTTTAGGGGGTGATTTTTCTGCTGTCAAAAAAAGACGCAAAAAAACAGGGGAATAAATGCCGTTTGTCAGGCCGGTTTTTCGTCGGGCGCGTCGGTCACCGTTTCGGCGGCGAGGGTGGCTTCGTTATTCAAGACATCGAGAAAGCCGGGGCCGATGGCGAGAATGCGCCGTTGACCGTCGGGGGTCGTCAAAACCAGACGTCCCGGACACAGGGTAGAAATGATCGGGGCATGATTCGCGAGCACGCCGAAACTGCCCCCGCCGCCGGGAACAACCATCGAACGCACATCGCCTTCAAAGAAAATCTTTTCCGGCGTGACCACTCTGAGGTGAAAGGTATTTCCGCTCATCTTTATTCAAGGCCCGTAGGCGGGAATGAAGAAAAAATCCGCCGCCTGGCTTTTGTCCTATGCCTTTTTAAGCCGCTCCGCCTTTTCCTGAACTTCTTCAATCGTGCCGACCATGTAGAAGGCCTGTTCCGGCAGATCATCCAGCTTGCCGTCCACAATCATTTGAAATCCCTTAATGGAGTCCTCCAAGCGGACATATTTCCCGGGCGTGCCGGTGAAGACCTCGGCGACGAAAAAGGGCTGGGAGAGGAAACGCTGTATTTTCCTCGCCCGCTGGACAGTGAGACGGTCTTCCTCGGACAGCTCGTCCATCCCCAAAATGGCGATAATGTCTTGAAGTTCCTTGTATTTCTGGAGGATGGACTGAACGGCACGCGCGGTGCGGTAATGGGCCTCTCCCAAAATCTGCGGATCCAAGAGCCGGGAGGTCGAATCCAGCGGGTCAACCGCCGGATAAATACCCAGCTCTGCGATCTGCCGGGAGAGCACCGTCGTGGCGTCCAAATGGGTAAAGGTCGTCGCGGGGGCCGGGTCCGTGATGTCATCGGCGGGTACATAAATGGCCTGCACAGACGTAATGGAGCCCTTTGTTGTTGAGGTAATCCGCTCCTGCAATTCACCCATCTCCGTCCCAAGACTGGGCTGATAGCCCACAGCAGAAGGCATACGTCCAAGCAGAGCCGACACTTCCGAACCCGCTTGAACGAATCTAAAAATATTATCGATAAAAAGCAGGACGTCCTGCCCCTTGTCATCACGGAAATATTCCGCCATCGTCAAGGCGGACAGGCCAATCCGTAAGCGCGCGCCGGGCGGCTCGTTCATCTGACCGAAAGCCAGGACGGTTTTATCCAACACGCCCGACTCCGTCATCTCCGCGTAGAGGTCGTTGCCTTCACGCGTCCGCTCGCCGACACCGGCGAAAACGGAATACCCGCCGTGCTCCGCGCCGATATTACGGATCAGTTCCATGATAATGACGGTTTTTCCGACACCCGCGCCGCCAAAGAGCCCGACCTTGCCACCCCTGGCGTAGGGGGCCAGCAGGTCCACGACCTTAATGCCCGTCTCCAAAACAGAAGCCACCGGGACTTGATCCTCAAACGCGGGGCTGGGACGATGGATCGGCCAGCGCTGATCGGGATCAGCCACGGGCCCCTGCCCGTCAATCGTATCGCCCGTCACATTAAAAATGCGTCCAAGCGACTGCTCGCCCACGGGAACAGATATGGGCACGCCGAGGTCGGTGGCTTCCATGCCCCGCACGAGGCCGTCCGTGGAGCGCATGGCGATACACCGCACGACATCGCCTCCGAGGTGCTGCGCGGTCTCCACAATGAGATCGGTTCCCGTTTTCGGATTTTCGATTTTAACCGCATTCAGGATCTTGGGAAGCTGATCCGATGGAAATTGAACATCAACCGTCGGGCCGATCACCTGCAGAATCTTTCCCGTTGCCATCAATAAACTCCTTATCCGCTAAAAAACAATATCTTTTGATTTATCTCAAAACTACGCCTTCATGGCTTCGCCGGCGGTGACGATCTCAAGAATTTCCTTCGTAATCGCCGCCTGACGGGCCTTGTTGCCTTTGAGGGTCAGTCGGTCGATCATTTCCTTCGCGCTGTCCGTCGCGCTCTTCATAGCCACCATTCGGGAAGCGTTTTCGGCGGTGAACGACTCCAGGAGCGCGGAATACATGCGTGACGTAATCTGCCGGCCTAAAAATTCATCAATAATGGCCTCTAAATCAGGCTCAAAAATAAAATCGGATTTCTGCCCCTCGCCCTCCTTCTGCAAGTTGAGAAATTTCTTGATCACCGGCTTGTTGGAGAGCGCGGACACAAAAGTCGTGTACAGGACATGCACCTCATCCAGCGTTCCGGAAAGATAGGCCTCAATCAGTTTCTGCGTAATACCCACAATACGCTGATAATCCAGGTTGCC
The DNA here is from genome assembly GCA_046756825.1 of Nitrospiria bacterium. Taxonomy (GTDB): domain Bacteria; phylum Nitrospirota; class Nitrospiria; order SBBL01; family JAADHI01; genus JAADHI01. Next base: position 3,149 of record JBHHXB010000112.1, read on the forward strand.
CGCAAGGTCAAGCACTTGATCAAGTATGGGCCATTCGCGTGTCTTGAAGTAGTCATAACCCTTTTTGCCGATCAAAATCAGTTGCACATCCTGCGAAGCGGCGGACGACAGAAAAGACTCCGCTTCGGCGATGACATTGGCGTTATACCCACCACACAGGCCACGGTCGGAGGTGACCACCACCAAGCCGATGGTTTTGACGGCCCGCGATTCAAAAAAGGGATGGGAGACCTCCTGGGAGGATTCCATCAAGTGCGAAAGAATGGTCTCCATGCTTTCGTGGTAGGGCTTTGATTTTCTGAAAATCACCTCGGATTTTTTGAGACGGGAGGCCGCGACCATCTGCATGGTTTTGGTGATCTGCTGGGTCTTTTTCGCGGACCGGATGCGGCTTTTGAGTTCTCGAAGGGTTTCAGCCATTTTCTTTTAAGCGGCGCCCCCGGGACGCCAGCCTTTTTTGAACGCCGTAATAGCTTCATCCATTTTTTGGTTCAAGGCGTCATTGAGCTTTTGGTTATCTTCGATTTCCTGCCCGATTTCGGGGTGCTGGTCGGCCATCATCCTGAGATAATCCGACTCAAAAGCCCGGACATCCTCACTGTTCAAGTCATCCAAATGCCCTGCGGCGCCGGCGTAAATCGCCATGACCTGCTGTGAAAGCGAGTAGGGATGATATTGCCCCTGCTTCAAAACCTCGACCATCTTCTCTCCCCGCTTCAATTGCGCGAGGGTCGACTTGTCCAGGTCCGATCCGAATTGCGCGAAGGCGGCCAATTCGCGGTACTGCGCCAAATCAAGCCGAAGCGTTCCCGCCACTTTTTTCATGGCCTTGGTTTGGGCACTCCCCCCGACCCGAGAGACTGAAAGCCCCACGTTAATGGCGGGCCGCACGCCGGAATAAAACAAGTCGGGTTCGAGATAGATCTGCCCGTCGGTAATCGAAATCACATTCGTCGGAATGTAGGCCGAAACGTCTCCCGCCTGCGTTTCAATAATGGGGAGCGCAGTCAAGGAGCCGCCGCCCAGTTCGTCGCTGAGTTTCGCAGCCCGCTCCAAAAGACGGGAATGGAGAAAAAAGACGTCACCGGGGAAGGCCTCGCGGCCCGGCGGACGCCGAAGCAAGAGTGAAAGCTGGCGGTAGGCATTGGCATGTTTGGAGAGATCATCATAAATCACCAGGGCGGGTTTGCCGTTGTACATAAATTCCTCGCCCATCGTACAGCCCGCATACGGCGCGATATACTGCATCGACGCCGGTTCGTTGGCTGTCGCGGACACCACCGTGGTGTATTCCATCGCACCGTAATCTTCCAGGATTTTCACGACGGCGGCGACGTTGGAGGATTTTTGACCGACCGCAACATAAATACAATAAATACCGCTGTTTTTCTGATTAATGATCGTGTCAATGGCGATGGCCGTTTTTCCGGTCTGACGATCCCCGATAATGAGCTCCCGCTGGCCCCGGCCAATGGGAATCATGGCGTCAATCGACTTTAGACCGGTTTGAACGGGTTCGCTCACCGACTGGCGCTGGACGACATTGGGCGCGGTACCCTCCAAAACACGGGACTGGTCGGTCACAATCGGGCCCTTGCCGTCAATAGGCCGCCCCAAAGCATCCACAACGCGGCCCTTCATCGCCTCGCCGACGGGAATTTGGGCGATTTTACCCGTCCGCTTGACCAGGTCCCCTTCCTTAATCAACTGCGTTTCACCAAATAAAATGGCCCCGACATCGTCCTGCTCAAGATTCAGCAACATACCCATGACATCATTCGGGAAGGCCACCAGCTCGCCGGCCATCGCATTTCTTAAACCCGAAATACGCGCAATGCCGTCGCCAACACTCAAAACCGTACCCGACTCCTCAAAGGTGAGACTGGACTTGTAGCCTTCCACATATTTCTGTAAGACGGTTGTGATGTCTTCCTGTTTAATTTCCAAGAGATCTCCCCTTCTCTGTTAAAATCTTTCTTGAAATACCCTCGCGCAAATGACCCAATTGCCCCTTTAGACTGCCGTCAATAATGCGATCCCCCAAATAAACCACAATACCGCCCAGAATAGCGGGATCCACAGAGAGCTTCATGTAAACCGCTTCCCCCGCAAGTTCGGAAAGCGTGGCCTCAATATTTTTCGTCGCGGCCTCGGAGAGCGGCACAGCCGTGATGACCTTCGCGGTTATTTTCTTGCGGGACTCTGCGGTCAAAGTAAAGAAATGGTCGATAATCGCCGGAAGCAGCGCTCCCCTTTCCCGGTCAATCGCGAGAGAAATCGGATAGCGGATCATCGGAGACACAGAATCTCCCAGGAGTTCGCTCACGGCCTTGCGCTTGCCTTCTGACGTCACCTTCGGGTCTTTTAAAAAAGGGACCAGGTCGCTGTTCGCGGAAAGGGCGTCCCTAAGCTCGGTCAACTCGCTTTCAACCCGGTCAAGCGCGTCTTCGCTCTTCGCAATCGAGAGCAAGGCATGGGCGTAGCCTTCGATGACCGCATGCAGTGCGTCGTTAGGATTTGGCATATTCTTCTTTAACCTGCGCGAGCGCGCCTTCGATCAATTTTTCATGATCGCCGGGGGCCAGGGTTTCCGAAATCATCTTCGTCGCGACCTGGACGGAAAGCTCGGCGACCTGTTCCTGCAACGTCATGAGCGCCTTCTTTTTCTCGCGTTCAATTTCTTCCTGCGCCTTTTTCACCAAGGCCTTGGACTCCTCATCCGCCTTGGCCATGATTTCCCGCTTGAGCTTTTCACCGACCGAGCGGCCCTCCTCAATCATTCTCTGGACCTCCGAGCGACCTTCGTCCAGTTTCGCCTGGTACTGCGCCAGCAAGTCCTCCGCGTCCTTGCGTGTCTTTTCCGACGCATCGAGCTCTTCCTTGATAGAGACCGCACGGCTTTCGATCATGGCGACAATCGGTTTATAGGCAAACTTCGCCAAGAGCCCCAACAGGGTGATAAAGCATATCCACGTCCAAATGATTAGTCCCGGGTCCGCCTCAAACATCGTTCACTCCGAAAATTATTGAAATTTATTTAAAGACCAACAAGAAGCTGACGACCAAGGCATAGAGGGCCAAGGCCTCGATAAAGGCCACACCGATCAGCATGGTCGTTCTCAACTCGCCCGAGCTTTCCGGCTGCCGGGCCATGGCTTCGACTGTCTTTCCCACCATGAATCCCATACCGATGCCGGTACCCAACGCCGCCAATCCGATTCCCACTGCCGCACCTAGAAGCTCCATTCTTTTCCTCCCATCTTCAGTTCAACCCTGACATTCTTCAAATCAATGTGCCCACAAACTATTCCAAACAAATCTTTTAATGTTCCATGTGCAGGGCATCCGATAAGTAGGATGCCGTCAGCACCGCAAAAATATAGGCCTGAATCAAGGCCACAAAAATCTCGAAGGCATACATAATGACCACGCCGATCAAGGGCAGCGGCGTAATGATCACGCTTTTAAACAAGATGATCATCGAAAGAAACACCAGGATGACCATGTGGCCCGCCATCATATTCGCGAAAAGACGAACGGCCAAGGAAAAGGGCTTGGCGAAAAGGCTGATAAACTCGATCGGCAACATAACAGGCAAAATCCATGTCGGCACGCCGCTCGGCACAAAGGCCTTAAAGTAGCCCACAAAACCGTATTTTTTAATCCCCGCGCCCTGCACCATCAAAAACACCAGAATGGCCAGAGCCGCCGTGACATTGATATTCGATGTCGCCGTAAACGATCCCGGAATCAGCCCCAAAAGATTGCAGGACAGAATAAATAAAAACAAAGTCGCCACTACGGGAAACCAGCCCTTGCCCTCTTTCCCGATCACATTGATGACCAGCTCCTGTCTGAGAAAATTGACGATCATTTCGATGAAATTCTGTATGCCCTTCGGATATCGCTTCAGCGTCGCCGCGACAAAGGTCATCAAACCGAAGGTCAGCACCGTCGCAATCATCATCCAAAGTACGGGCTGGGTAATCGACAAATCCATCCCGCCAAGATGAAGCTCGACAATGGGGTGAATTTCAAAGTGGTGAAGCGGATCTATCGCCGCGCCGCCGCCTTCCGCCATCAAAACCCTCCTTGAGATTGTGCGCCACTCGTCTTCGCCCTGGGCAGAGCGGCTTTTCGAAGCACCATAAATAGATAGACTGTAACCGCAGTAATAAAAGAGAACAAGACCACTGAAACATTCAAAACCGAAATTTCTAACAGAGCGAAAAACACGGACGCAATCAAAATCAGCCGCAGGAGCGCCTTTAAAATAAATCGCGCCTGGGAAAGGCGTTGTGTTTTTTGTGAAGGGCTAAAAAATCCCCGATGTACCGAGAAGGCGTAAAGACCCGCCAAAAACAATCCGACAACGATGGAGATGATCAATTCTTTTCGTCCTTTTTGTGTGCTTTCTGTTCGATTCGCTTCTTTAACTGTGTCTTGTCTTTTTCAGATGTAATCAGACGAAAAAAATTTAAAAACCCCGCTGCTGCGCCGAAAATAAACCCCAAAATAAGGAACAACGGCTGAACACCCAGCCATTGATCCAGTTGATAGCCCCCTGCGACGCCAATCAGCACGGCAACCACCATTTCAACGCCGAGATTGCCATAGCGCCGAAGAAGTTGCCAGCTCGAATCATCCCGTTTTTCGGATGTCAAAATACCCCGGACAAAACGCGCCTGACATTTAAGGCAGGGCTTTATATCACG
>JBHHXB010000113.1:0-7839 GCA_046756825.1 Nitrospiria bacterium
GCGGTGGTGAGCCCCCCAAACCCCAGGACACAGCCGCAATGTTGACGGTTATTGGAATCCTCGCGCTCATTTGGATCAAAAAAAGGATGAGGAGCTTGACGATGTTTAAGCTATAAATACAGGACTAGGCTGGTGACAGAACGGCGTCCGCCTCTGTTTCTCCCGACTCCCACCCCTAAAGAGCCGGGCGTCGTTCTAGCCGGGTGCTAGAAACACACTTCGCTGTTCCGGTCTCAGCAACCCCTTTTCCCGCTTCCCCGACCCCCTACCCCCAGGGGAAAACGTTGCTGAGACCGGACAGACTCATTTCAATCCAAACACCCCCGCAGCGCATGAACGACGCGGCATTCCACTGCCAAGCGCAAATATGGTACAACACAGGCATCCGAGTTCGGAAAAGCGTCAATGCCCGTCGTATCCATACCCTCTCATACCCGCCGCCGGGTGCAAACCGGATGGTGTTTTTATGACTGGGCCAACTCCGCCTTCGCGACAACTGTCGTCACCGTTTTTTTAGGACCCTATCTAACTTCCGTCACAAAGGCCGCCGCCGATGCCTATGGCTTCGTCCACCCTTTCGGATTTGAGATTAAGGCGGGGGCCTTCTTCCCTTACCTGGTCTCGCTTTCCGTCCTGCTCCAGGTTTTTATCCTGCCCGTCCTGGGTGCGATCGCGGACTACTCCGACCGAAAAAAATGGATGCTCATCGCCTTCGCCTATCTCGGGGCATTTTCAACCATGTGCATGTTCTTTCTAAGCGGAACCCGCTACCTCTTCGGAGGATTTCTATTTCTCATCGCGAATCTCAGCTTCGGGGCTTCAATTGTGTTTTACAATGCCTTCTTGCCAGAAATCGCAAACCCCGAAGAGCGGAATGCCCTGTCCTCAAAAGGCTGGGGCCTGGGCTATCTCGGCGGTGGGCTGCTGCTTGCCCTGAACCTTTTTTTCTTTTCCCGCGCCGACAGTCTTGGACTCACCACCTCAGAGGCCGTCCGCATCTGTCTTGCTTCCGCCGGACTTTGGTGGGCCGTCTTCACACTTGTGCCACTCGTCACCCTAAACAGCCCTCAGGCCGTCAAGACTCTCCCGCCGGGGGAACACCTGCTTGGAAGTAGCCTGCGTCAACTCCAACGTACCCTGCGCGACATTCGGCGCTATCCTCAAACTTTTCTTTTCCTCGCGGCCTACCTGCTTTACAACGACGGCATTCAAACCGTCATCGCGCTCTCTTCTCAATTCGGGCAGGAGGAGCTGGGCCTCCCCATCGCCACGCTCACGACCGTTATTTTAATGGTGCAATTCATCGCCTTTTTCGGGGCGATTCTGTTTGAGCGCGTCGCCCGGCGCATCACGACAAAACGGGCCGTGGCGCTGAGTCTCGTGATTTGGTGCGCCACCCTGATTTACGCCTATGCCTTTTTACACACAGAGCGACAATTTTTTCTGCTGGCCGCCGTCATCGCCCTCGTACTGGGAGGGAGTCAGGCCCTCAGCCGTTCGCTCTATTCCCTGATGATCCCGAAAGGACGGGAAGCGGAGTACTTCAGTCTTTACGAAATCAGCGAGCGAGGCACCAGTTGGATCGGTCCCCTTCTTTTCGGGCTCGCCCTGCAATTCACCGGAAGCTATCGGATCGCCCTCTTTTCGCTCATCGTTTTTTTCGTGTCCGGGCTATTCGTGTTTTCACAAGTCAAGTTCAAAAAAGGCGTCCTCGATGCGGGCAACGAAGCGCCCGAAGGCTTGGAGTACTGAAGCGCCGGGGGACAGATCAAGCTCCTGTCCCCCGGCGCTGCTTAAAGAATAAACACAGCCCCGCTTCGTGCTATAGTCAAAGAAAGTGTTCCACAAGTTCGGGCTCGCACATGAAAAAAATCGACGTGCACTGCCATAGCACCAACAGGCGTCTTGAGGACGTGGCGCAGCCGGACGCCTCACTGGACGCCATCGAAATTCAGATGAGCCGATACGACATTGCACGGACGATCGTCCTGGCGTCCTATTTCCCGCAAGAAGGCTCCGGCATTTCCAATTTCAGGGCGCTCCACTGGCTGAAAGACCGGCCCCAATTCTCACTTTTCGGCAGCCTCGATTTCGAAACCTATTTTTATCAAGGCTTGAATGAACTGGAGGAATTGGCTGCCGCCGGGCTGATTCGCGGGATCAAGCTCTACCCGGCCTATCAAGCGATTGATTTTGAATCGGGCAAATTTGAAAAAATCGCGCGCTTGGCCGGAAGATACAACCTGACTATCATGATACACGGCGGCGTCTCCGCGCCGGTTTGGAAAAAATGGGGCACAAAAAAAATCATGGCGCTCGCTAACACCTCCGCCTTAAAAGGCCTCACGGAGGGCTTCACCACACCGCAGGAAATCGAAACAGCCGTCCGTGCTTTTCCCGCCGTTTCATTCATCGTCAGCCATCTTTGCAAGCCTTTTTTCGACGGGCTGATTTCGCTATTGAATCGCTACGAGAATGCGTTCACGGACACGAGCGGCCTCATGGATTCCAAACACGACATCGCCCACAAGCCCGTCTGCGTCGCACAGGTTCGCCGCATGATCGGAGAATGCGGGCCGGAAAAAGTCTTGTTCGGCACGGATTTTCCCGTGCAAAGCCATGCCGACGCCATCGACATCCTCGAAGCCGCGATGCGGGATTATTCCACCAAGGACAAACAGAAAGTCTATTTCGAAAACGCCGAGCGGCGTATTTTTCAAAAACCGGTTTGACGCCGGCGGACCGCGCGGCTTATGATCGACCCTACTTCATAAACCCGCTCAATATTGAAGGGAGGCCGCGTGCGAAACGATCAAATATCACCCATCGAAGTCAAGCAAAACAGAGAGACCGGGGAAAGCTTCATCATTCTGGATGTGCGGGAACCGGCGGAGTACGAAACCGCAAAAATCCCCGATTCCATCTTGATCCCGCTCGGAGAACTGCCCGCCCGGATCGGCGAGCTTGATCCCGAAAAATCCTATGTCACGCTTTGTCATCACGGCATGCGAAGCCAGGCCGCACTGGGCATCCTCGTTCAACACGGGTTTAAGGACGTGAAAAATTTAAGCGGCGGCATCGACGCCTATTCCCAAACAGTAGACCCCGGTATTCCAAGGTATCGCTGAAAACAACGTCCCCCAAAAGAAACATTGTGTACGAGAAAACGGCTAAGCCGCGAGGATTTCGGCGCTTTTTTCATGCACCATCTGGATGACCGCTTCGACGTTTTCAAGCGGCGTTTGCGGCAAAATGCCGTGACCAAGATTGAAGATATGACCGGGGCGGTTGCCCGCGCGTGTCACGATGTCGTCCACGCGCTTTTCGAGTTCCAAGACCGGGCCAAACAGGGTGAGGGGATCGAGGTTGCCCTGCACGGCGACCTCATGGCCTAAAAGCGCCCAGGCCTCATCAAGCTGAACCCGCCAGTCCAGGCCGATGACATCCCCGCCCGCTTCCTTCTGCATTTCAAGCAAGGTGGCCGTGCCCGTGCCGAAGTGAATGACCGGCACGCCGAAGGTGTGCATTTCGTCGAGCAGACGTTTCATGTGCGGGAAAACATAGGTGCGGTAATCCCCCGGGGAAAGTGCGCCGATCCAGCTATCAAAGATTTGAAGCGCCTGCGCGCCCGCGCCCACTTGCGCCGAAAGATAGTCCGCCAGCACACGGGTGAGCTTCGTCATGAGGCGGTCCCAAACCGCAGGCGCACCGTACATCATTTTCTTCGTGTCGAGATAATTTCGGGATGACCCGCCTTCGATCATGTAGCTTGCCAGCGTGAAGGGTGCGCCCGCAAAACCGATCAGCGGGACGTTCAGGTTAGCACGCGTCAGCTTGATCGCCTCCATCACATAAGAGAGCGATTCTTCGGGGTTCACGGGCTTCAAGGCATCCACATCCTTTTCGGTGCGAACCGGATTGTAGATGCAGGGGCCTTCCCCTTTGACAAACTCCAAATTCAATCCCATCGGCTCCAAAGGAAGCAGGATGTCCGCGAAAATAATCGAGGCGTCAAAGTCAAAACGGTTGATCGGCTGCAAGGTGACCTCACAGGCCAACTCCGGCGTTTTGCAGACGGTCAAAAGGGAGTGCTTGGCGCGGATATCGCGGAAGGCCTTCATGTAACGTCCCGCCTGCCGCATAAACCACACGGGCGTGGCATCCACCGGCTCTCTCCTGCAGGCCTTTAAAAACCGATTATTCATCAAAAATACTCCTTAACATGGCAAAAACGTGGCGGATTCTAGCATCCCGCCTAAAAGGCGTCAAATTAAAATAGAGGTCTTCTGAAAATGGTTAAAGGAGTTCTTCCTTGATCATGATGGCGGATTTTGCCTTCAACGACAAAACATAGGCCTTGGCCGCCCGTTCCTGCTTTTGGCTGAGTCGGGCCTCAATCGTCCGGCTGGGGTCGGGGTTGTCGGGATCGCTTTCCTCGGCTTCCTTGATTTCCGCCGGTGTCAGAGAAACCCCGTTTTTCACGATGGCCTTCACCCGCTGAATCAGGAGGGCTTCGCGCTGCTTGGCCTCAAATCGCTCCGGGGTAAACTTTTCGCGTGATAAAATCCGCTGGTAAAGCGCCGGGTCGAACTTCGCATCGGTTTGAAAGGCCGCCAACGCCGTCACGGATTCCCGCAAGGCCGCGTCACTAACCACAATCCCCATACGACGGGCCTCCTGAAGCCAGAGCTTTTGCTCGACCAGAGCCTCAACCACCCGCTGCCGAAGCGCTTCATCATCATAATCATCCTGAAAGAGCTCACGGTAGAAACGGGATTCGTTGCGGTAGGCCCGCGTGTATTCGTCAATCGTAATCGTATCGTCACCGACGTGGGCGAGCGCGTTGTCAATCCTCTCGTCGTTTCCGAAGCCCCACCATCCCATGGAAACGGCGAAAACGGCAGCAACGCCGAGCATGATGATGCGAAAAAACCAAGGGTTCTCAATCGCCCCCTCCCGAATATTTTTGAGCACAAAACCCTCCTTAAAAAATATGAATCAGGGTAGCATTTGACCTCTGAAAAATCAAACGCCGTGCGGATCCACGCCTTAAGAACATCGCGTCAATCTGTTTTGGTCCGTATGATGAAAAAGTTCATCCTGCCCAAAAAGCTTCAGGACAGTGTCCTCGGCATAACTGAAACCGCCGTCTCCGTGCAGGGTGATCCTTACATCATAGCGGACCGTCTTGAATGCATCATTTAAGAAGGGGTTGGAAAGAATACCGTAAATTTCGGACCCCGCCTCCGCCGACATCTCCAGTGTGGTGGAATGCAGGTCGGCATGGCCGCCCGCATTCACGGTCACACCCCGCGGCACAATAAAACATCGCATAATCTGCCGCTCCTTCGCATCCCACAGCCAATAGCCCGTCTCTTCGTGAAAAGCCTTTTTCTCACCCAGAGGCCAGGCGGTCGCGGCATACTTTAGCCCGTAAAGCACCTGCGGCCCATTGACGACCGGGCCAAAGGGGTCGAGGGTGATCCGCTCCCGATACCGTGTTTCGACGGGGCCGTGTTTCGACGGAGAGACATCCACGCCCTGATCGCCCTCCCAAACACCCGCCAGGGGCGAAAAAGGGCCAAGGTTTTTGACGACATCCTCATCAATGACCGCCGGTTTTTGAAATATGTCCATATTATGTCCCTCCCTTGTTTTATTCGGGTTTCCTGGGATGCGCGCGGTCGTAAACCCGCATCAAATGATCCACCTGGAGATGGGTGTAGCGCTGCGTCGTCGAAAGACTGGCGTGGCCCAGAAGCTCCTGAACCGCCCGTAAGTCGGCCCCGCCTTCCAAAAGATGCGTCGCGTAGGTATGACGCAGGGTGTGCGGACTCGCGCCGGGCTGATCCACCTGCCGCATATAGGTTTTGACGATCCGGGCCACGCTGCGCGCCGTGAGACGCCCGCCCCGGTGATTCGAAAACAAACCCTTGGCATTCGCCGGCCGGGCCTTCAAATAGCTCTGAAGCGCCTCAATCGCCTTGTCGCCGATCGGCACGATGCGTTCCTTCCGTCCCTTCCCGTAAACCCGCAAAATCCCCGAAGCCGCGTGAAAATCCTTCTCGTCCAGGCCCGTCAGTTCCGACAGCCGAATGCCCGTCGAATAAAAGGTCTCCAGAATGGCCCGGTCTCTCAGCACCCGCCAGCCCTCTCCCTTCGGCAACACGACCAGATTGCAGGCCTGGTCCACGGTCAAACAGCGTGGGAGCGGCTTGTCCTGCTTCGGGCTTGCCACCTGCCTGGCGGGATTGAGCACCACCACACCCTTTTGCAACAGGTATTCAAAAAAGGACCGCAGCACAGCGAGCTTCCGTGCGATGCTGGACTTTTTCAAGCCCTTTCGACGCAGTCCGGCCAAAAATCCGCGAATCACCCAGTAGTCGATTTTTTTGAGGTCAACATGCCCGCTACCCCCCGCCTTCGCGGCCAAGTAGCGGCGGAATTCGGCAAGATCGGAAAGATAGCCGCACAACGTGTGGGGCGAGACATTCCGCTCTAGCGCGAGATAGCGCTCAAAATCCCGGAGTGCCCGATCCATGACGAGAGGTCCTCCAATGCGCGATCCACGATTTTTTGATAGCGCTCGGCCTTTTTCATTTTCCGGCGGCCCTTTTGAAGCCGGTCCACCGGCGGGAAAAGACCGAAATTTGTATTGATCGGCTGAAAAAACGAAGGATCGCTTTTCGTAATATATTGAATCAACGCGCCGTGGGCCGTCGTCTCCGGCGGAACAACAGGCGCTTCTCCCGACAACAGCCGGGCCGCATTCGTGCCCGCAAGATAACCCATCGCCGAGGACTCGACATAACCTTCCACACCCACGATCTGCCCCGCCAAAAAGAGCCCGGGCTGTGTGCGAAGCTGCAGGCTTTCCGACAAAATACGCGGCGAATTCAAAAAGGTATTACGATGAAGGCTGCCCAGCCTTAAAAAAGAAACGGCTTCAAGACCCGGTATCATCTTAAAAACCTGCCGCTGCTCGGGCCAGGTGAGCTTGGTTTGAAAGCCGACCAGGCTATAGGCCGTGCCGTAGCGGTTTTCGGCGCGAAGCTGGACGACGGCAAAGGGCTGCTTTCCCGTGCGCGGGTCCACCAGGCCGACCGGCTTCATCGGCCCGAAAAGCGGCGTTTTTTTGCCGCGCTCGGCCAGCACCTCGATGGGAAGACAACCCTCAAAATAATTGATCTTTTCAAAGGGCTTGGCCTTCACCCGCTCGCCCGACATCAGGGCCTCGTAAAAGCGGTCGTATTCCGCCTCGTCCATCGGGCAATTCAGATAATCATCCCCTCCCTTGCCGTAGCGGGAGGCCCGGAAAACGACATCCATGTTGATGCCGTCGGCCTCGACGATGGGGGAAATCGCGTCATAAAAATAAAGATGGTCATGATGCGCCGCGTCTTGAAGCGAAGCTGACAAGGCCTCCGAGGTCAGCGGGCCGGAGGAGATGACCGCAGTCGCGCCCTCGGGCGGAATATCCTTCACCTCCTCATGGAGCACGGTGATGTTGGGATGATTTTGAATCGCCTCGGAGACGGTCTTTGAAAACTGCGCCCGGTCCACGGCCAAGGCGCCGCCCGCGGGCACGGACGCGGCTTCGGCCTTTTCGATGATGAGCGAGCCGAGCCGCCGCATTTCCTCTTTTAAAAGCCCCGGCGCGCTGACCGGGTTCAGCGAGCCCAGCGAGTTACTGCACACCAGTTCGGCGAGATCGCCTGTTTCATGGGCGGGTGTCTGTTTAACGGGGCGCATTTCATAAAGAATCACATCTATCCCGCGCTCCGCCGCCTGCCACGCCGCTTCGGAACCCGCAAGCCCCCCGCCGATGACCGTGAGTGT
>JBHHXB010000114.1:0-7670 GCA_046756825.1 Nitrospiria bacterium
TCAAAAACGCCGGTTCGACGGTCGCCAAAGTGAGAATTCAACTCGTCGGGATTATAGGGCCAGCCCGGTTTGTCGTGACAGAACAGACACAGAATCGCTCCGCCTTCATTCGGCGGCGCGGCGCGATTCGGGCCGCCGACCCGTTTTTCCGACTGACTGGAAGCGAATGTCCGGGATTGCAGGCGGTTGGCACGCAAAAACTTGGGAAAATCCACCTGGTGCGGGTTGTGGCAGGAGGTACACTGCACGGAGTCAAACACATTGCTGTCGTTACCGGAGGCCCGTCGAAGCGGCGCAAGCGGTGTGGGTGTACTCTCTGTAAAGGGACGATGCAGCGGCGGTCCCGGATTAACAAATTCCACGTCCTTCGCGAGCAGCTCCGCATCAAACCGCATCGAAATCGGATGGTCGTTTCTTAAATCCCGTCCCAAAGCCCGGGTGTTTTGAGAGGTCGCCCCCTCCCCGACCGGGATACTTCCGAATGGGCCTGCGGGACTTTGGCCCGTGGGATACTCCATCGTATATTCCCCGTTGAGTCCGCCGCTTCCCCCTTTATTCAGCACACTGCCCAAGGCAATCGTCCCGTCATGACAGGAAAGACACAACCGGGAGTAACCTGTCGGATGACCGGGGTTGTTGGGTTTCGCCTCAAAGGATTTGCTCCACACCTGGTCGTACATCTGATATTGGGCTCTGGAGAGATTCCGATTCCATATCGGCGCGCGAATAGCGATCCCCTCGCGGCTCGCGCCATGCGGCGTGTGGCAAAACACACAGACTTCGGTCGTCCCGTTTGACAACGCGGATTTGACATTCCTCTGCTGATCCGGGCTGAAAATTTCTTCAAAAAGCTGCTGCTGGGCCGCATCCAGCGGCACAGCAGAAAGATTGTGCTTCGTCGCGCTGACGTCTTCCGTAAACGGCTCGGCCGTCGGCTGTGCCCAGGATGGCTGATCCGAGGATAAAAATGCGCCGAAGCCCGCGATGACGAGAAAAAGAACCGTGAATGAGAGGAGATGGACACTCCCCATGACTTTTCCAGTGCCCGACCGAATTTTCTTCATCAACAGCGACGATCCTTCCATAGACAGGTGAATATAATCAGCGCACTTTTCTTTGTCAACAAAAAGCCCTATTACCCGGAGGGAATCACCGGCGGAGCCTCCTGAATCCGCTGAAAAATCTGAACCCGCTTATTGTAAGTGTCCGCGACATAGATCTGTCCATCCTGCGCCACCGCGATCCCTGCGGGCAGCCAGAACGTGCCGGGAGATTCTCCCGATTCCCCAAAATTGAGCAACAATTCCCCTGCGGAGTTAAAAACCTGAACCGTGTCGTAGAGGGTATCAACGACATAAATATTTTTATCGCGGTCCACCGCGACCCCCTTTGGTCGGGAAAACTGACCCAACTGACGTCCCAAACTCCCCAGTTGAGACTGGAATTTTCCTTCGGCATCAAAGACCTGCACGCGAAAATTCAGGGAATCCGAAACATAAAGCGCCCCGTCGGCATCCACTGTGGCATAGGTGGGAAAATTAAAGGTACCGGCCTCGATCCCCCTTTTCCCGATCACGCCCCTGGGCTCGCCCTCCAGGGAATAGACCAAGACTTGATGCCCCATCGTGTCCACGGCGTAAAGCCGCTTGCGCACAGGGTCGATCGCAAGACCGGACATCCGCTTGGCGCGCGCATCATTGCCAATCACGCGGACCATTTTCTTTTTCTGATTAAAAACAAAAATGCGGTTCAAGTCCGTATCGGAAACATAAAGCTGTCCGGCGGCATCCACGGCCACGCCAATCGGATTTTGCAGCCGTTCGTTTTGAGTGATCTGATACAGTTGGTGGTATTTTTTTTGTTTGACATCGAAGTAGTGCACCACCTGCAAGCCCGTATCCGCGACAAACACCCCGCCATTGCCATCCACGGCAACCCCCGAAGGCCGGATGACATAAGGCGTTTTACCCTTGCCAAAGATGAATTGAACCACCCGCTTAAACCACGAGGGTTCAAGACCGATATCCGCGGGCCGGGACCATGTATTGACGAAAGAAATTTTTGGCGCATCCGGGGGTTTTGGCCAAAAGATGGACGGGGTTTCCTTCACCGGCGCGGCGGCACAGGCCGAAAGAAATAAAAAGGCCAAGCCGATGCCAGTAGATTTAAGTCGTCGGGATCGCATCATCGGGTTAAAAGGACCGGCTGGCGCGGACAAAGAAAGACTGGTTTTCAAAGTCCACATCCGTCGTGCTCTTCGAAGTGTCTTTTCCCCATTGGCCGTCCGCGCTGAGCAAAAATTTCCCGATGCGGTAGGTCATGCTGCCGGTGGTTTGGATGGTGTCCCGATCCAGGGAATTATTACCTCCCCCTTCCGTCCGCTCCTGATTGGCCCGCGCACCAAAAGAGAAGGAGGTATCTCCAATAAAGAAACTCCAGCTCAATTCCTCATAAAAGGTATCGGTATCGGCGTAAAACCCGCCCGGATAATCCTGACGCGTGTAGCCCGCCGACAGCACGGCCCCCGGCAAAAAGTAGTAGTTTCCCCGGCCGTCCAGCAGGAAGTTCTCTCCGGCCGCGCCGAAGCCTTCTATTTTGGTCCAACTGGCCGTCGATTGCAGCAGGAGGCTGTCGCTTTCGAGCAAAAGGCCTCTGAAATAGCTGGAGTCGGCGTTCACTTGAAACAAATGAGAGAGTTGATCCCCGACATCCTGAACCTGGCTGTCACCACCGGTGTGACTTCGATCCAAATCATTAAAGGTATACCCCAAGGTCACATGCACGTAGCGGATCCGGGTATTCTCCACGCTTAAAGTCAGGGTATGCATGATATCTTTCGATTCCCCCTGACCGTCGGTGTCGGACACGCCGTGGCTGACGGCATAGCTGGTCGAGTAGCGAATATATTCAAGCGCGCGGGTATAGTCGGCATTACCGCGATAGCGCAGGTAGTCCGTGCTCACTTCCGCGCCACCGCCCTTGGTCTCCGTCATCCCGTAGGATGCGCCAAACCCGCTTGAAAAGCCAAAAAACGGACGGTAATTCAAACTGTAGTCAAAATAAGGTGAAGTTGTCTCGGCCTCGCTGATATCGAACCGGAAATAGCGCGCGCTCATCACCATGTCCAACTCCTCCGTCGGGCGATAGGAGCCGCTCCAAAACGCGTTCTGCTGTTTTAAATCCCGGCCGCCCGTGGACCCCGGGGTCTCCGTGAAATTAATCCGCGCGTGCGTATCCCACTTCACCGAAGGCGTATACGACAGGGATCCGCCGAACCCGCGCTCCTGCGCGAAGGTGACGCCGGAGGCCTGCCCGCCACTCCGGTTGGCAACCCGCGTAAAGGTAGTGAGGATGAGCGCGGGCGCGGGACGGCTCTCCGTCGAAAGATTAAAGGCATTGCCACGAACCCTTGAGGACGAGGCCTGACCAAAATCCGCAATGTCGGCCTCATTAAACTGATACCGCCCGACCAGCGTGGTCTCCCGGAACTGGCCGCTCGACTCCAGATTTAAAAAGCGGTTAATGGTGTTCGGCAAGCGGTTCGCGTCATCCGGCGATTCCAGCTCCGACTGGTTATACGACACAGCAATGCGCGGCAGGCGCGGCGATGACAAAGACCAGCTTCCACCCAGGGTTGTCACCCGGTCCTTGACTTTAAGCGCGGCCTGCGCCCCGAATGGATCAATTTCATTGGTCCGGTTCATCCGCTGATAATAGAGGCTCACCGGCGAAACATAGGGGAGGAGATTCAT
The DNA here is from genome assembly GCA_046756825.1 of Nitrospiria bacterium. GTDB lineage: Bacteria > Nitrospirota > Nitrospiria > SBBL01 > JAADHI01 > JAADHI01. The sequence continues at coordinate 3,753 of JBHHXB010000114.1, forward strand.
GTGGACGGCGTAATCGTCGAAATGAAAATCCTGATCGCCCTGCAAGCCGTCTGTATCTGTGTCCTGCTGTAAATATGTGCCGTTCAACAGCATTGTGCCGATACGGGGATTGAAGATTTCTCCAAAATTGTGGAGGTTGTAGCGTTGCTGAAAAAAAGTAGTTTCCTGCGTGGCGTTATGTTGCTCTGTTTTGGTTTCTCCGTAGGTCCAATCAAGAGAACCGCCTAAATTAATAAACCGGCCCTCCGCCCGAACAGGCAGGAGTAAGACGAGAAGGGCTACGCCAAGCCAAGCAGTTTCTCTCTTTCCCAAGCGGAGCAACGCGCCTCCTTAAATTAATTCAACAAAATCAGCAGGACAATCCGTCCGGCCCAACAACACCTATTTGTAAGACGCCACCGGCGCAGTTACATTAAAAACACGGATATCCGCGCCTTCCGTCATCTCCCGCAAGCGGCTGGCACGGTCCGGCTCGGACATTTTCGAAAAGCGGGCCCATGATTTTTGAATCACAATCGAACGGGACACGCCCTTTCGAATATCTTCCAGATTCAAGTCTTCTTCCGAAAGCGCTTCGTGAAAGGCCTCGGCGGACGCAAAACGGTTTTGAACCTTCAATACTCCCGCCACAATTTCCGACTCACTGACAGCGATGCGATGCGTTAATCCGTCCTGATACAACAGTTCCTCCTCAATCAGTTTTTTCAAAACCGCTTTTCGAAGCGTGGCCATGCGCACCGGGGAGAGTTTTTCGTGTCCGATTTGGCGCAAATACGATTGAAGCCTTTCTCGCACGACCGCGTCGCTAATCGGGGTCTTATTCACCTCGGCCAGCGTCACGCCGAATACCGGTGAGACAAACACAAAACCCGCTAAAACAACTGAGTAAACCAGAGATTTCGGGTTAGGAGCACGTCTCATCGTTTTCAAGTCCATCCACGTCATTTCTTATGACAACTCAAACAAATCAGGCTTCGGCTGTTCCGATCCTGAGAATCCGGGTTCGGCCGCGAGGCCAAGCGAAGAAAAAGGGAATTGTTGATCGTCTCGGCATTCACGGGATCCGAAAGAATCGGCTGCCCTCCCGGACGGCTCGCCTCGTGCGGATTATGACAGGAGGCGCATTCGATATAGGGGGCGTCGGGACGGCTGGGATCCGAGGCATAGGCCCGGATGCGGTCCCGCTTGTCCAATGGCAGATTCGCCCCGTTCGGATCGCGGTCAATCCACATGACGCCCCCGCTCCCCGGAATCCGTCCGCCCTTTGTCGTAATGTTGGTCAGGATTTCCTTAAACTGCGGATCGGTTCGCGGGATCTCCATACTGATGGGGTGATCGTCCCGCAAGTCCAAGCCCAGGTTCGGGAAAGGTTCCGCGCCAAAGGAGGCATTGGGGCCGGAGCCGAATTGATCAAAAAAAACGAATCCGCCATCCCCTTCCGCGCGGCGGCCCTCCCGAAAACTGTTGGCCGCATCCACCGCCGGGCCGGAGAACCCCATGCCGATGCTCCCGCCGGGCCCGTCAAAGGTTTTGTTTCTCGGGAAAAACCCGCCGGAGCCGGAGCTGTTAATCAGGGCGTCAAAAGCCACGGCCCCGTCGTGACAGGAAAGACAGGCCAGCGACACCCCCTTGGGGCGGCCGGGTGCGCCCATCATGTCCTGCGCGTCAAAGTGAGGGCTGTTATAGGGCGTGTAGGCCATCGGGCTTGAAATACGGCGGTTCCAAAGCGGCGCAATGCCCTGCACCCCGCCGACGTTCGATCGCCCGCCGTGCGGGGTGTGGCAAAAGATACAGACTTCTTCATTCAGCCGGATATCGCCCTCGATGCCACGAACCTCCGGGTTCCGCGCCCCGCGAAGCGAGGTGAGGCCGCCGGGCACGAAGTCGTTCCCCTCCCCGGCGAGAATATCGGGGTTGACCGCCAGATTGTGCTTGGTGTGCCGGACATCTTCCGAGCCAAAGGAATCCTTCAGAAAAAAATGTACACCGGTAAAAACAACGACCAACCCGACCAAGACCGCCTTGACGAGAACCGGCTTCGACTCTTTTTTCAAAAAACGGCTCATGGGGCAGGCACAGCTCCTTTCTCCTCAAAAAACCGGAAAGAGCCTCCGCCTTTCGTTGCGGGCCGCGCGACAGGGGGATCAAGATATTGAAAAACGTTGATGCGGTGGTTGTATTGATCCGCGACGTAGATGCGGTTGTTTTGATCAACGGTCAAACCCGCCGGAAGCCAGAACTGGCCGTCCCGCCCGCCAAATTCGCCAAAAAAAAGCAGCAAGCGCCCTGTGTGGTCAAAGATTTGGACATTGTTAAATCTCGCATCCACGACATAAATATGTCCCCTGGAATCCACGCCGACGCCCTTGGGCAGGGAAAACTGCCCGAAACCGGTCCCGACACTGCCGAACTTGGAGAGGAATTTCCCATCGGCGTCAAAAATCTGAACTCTGAAGTTCATGTCGGTGATGTAAACTTTTCCTTCAGGGTCAACAAACAGGTTGGCGGGAAAATTGAACTTCCCGTCCTCGGTACCCCTCCCTCCGAAATCAAAGAGGAATTTCCCTTCCATGTCATAAACCAGCACCGTGTGCTTGCGGGTATCGACAACGTACACCCGCTTGAGGGCATCATTCACCGCAATACCGACGGGGTGTTCCAGTTGGTTCGGATCGCCAAAATCAAAGAGGTATTTCCCCTCCGGGTCATACACAAAACCCTTCCGGTGAACGGTGTCGGTCACATACACCCGCCCTGATTGATCCGTCGTCACCCCCAGGGGGCCCGAAAGCGCGCCGGGGCCGTCCACCCCGATCATGGAAAATTGCTTTTGAGGCTCATCAAATACGAGGACTTTGCGCCATCCCGAGTCGGCAACATAGACCCGGCCGTTCGAGGCGGTGGACACCGCGTAAGGCTTCACCAGGGACGCGGACGAGCGCGCCCCGAAAAGAAAGGCCTTCAAGTGATCTGTCCATTTTTTTTCCTCCACGTCCTCGGAGGAGGCAATGGTTTTGACAAACTTGATACGTGGCGTCTCCGGGGGCGCGGGCCAAACAATACTTGGTGCGGGTTTAGACGCCTTTCCGCCACAGCCGACGAGCAGCATCACGGAGAGAAGAAAAATAAAACGTCGCAACAGGACCGGCAAAAAAATCACTCCCACTATTTTTGGTGACAGGTCAAACACAGGGCGCTTCCCCGGTTGGACGTCCTTAAAAACGGGTCGCGCCCTTCCAAATTTTTCTCGTCCGGACTGTGAATATCATGACACGAGGCGCACTGCACCTTGTCCCCCTCAAAAGTCTGAACACCATTCGGGAACATCCGGCCGCCGTCGGTTTTCAGGATCGTCGGTTGATTGAATTGCGGATCCACATCCCGCGAGGGGTAAATCATCGAAAAAGCATGGTCATCCCTCAAATCCTTCGCAAAATAACGAATGGTCGCATCATGCGCGCCCGAGACGCCGCCGTAGGCCCCTTCCGAACGATTGTGGCATTTTGAACAGGCATCGGAGCCCGGCTCCCCTTCCAGAGTCATGCGGTGCTTCACACCGGCATCGCTGATATCGTGAAACTTCGGCGGGTTCAAAACAGAGTCCACGGCGACAGAACCGTCGTGACAGGAAAGACAGGCCAACGAAATCCCGTCGGGCGCTTTGGCGGGCGTGGAGTCAAAGTTGGGGCTGGAGTACATCCGATACCCCTTCTCTTCAGGCAGCTTTCTGTTCCAAAGCGGGGCATAACTGCTGCTGTTGTGCGGTGTGTGGCAATAGACGCAGGCCTCACGATAATCGCTGAACGTGCCGCCCTGCATCGGCCCCGTCTCCGTCTGATAGCCCCGCCAGTTCAGCGAGGACAAGTCATGGCGCGAACGGACGATGGATCCCCCCATTGCCGAAACGGAGAGCAACAG
>JBHHXB010000115.1:0-7656 GCA_046756825.1 Nitrospiria bacterium
TCGATTTTTGAAACCATCTTCGGCGTGCCCGTGGCGATAACGTTCCCGCCGCCGCTGCCCCCCTCCGGGCCAAGGTCGATAAGCCAGTCCGCGTTTTTGATGACGTCCAAATTGTGCTCAATGACGACCACGGTATTGCCCGTCTCCGCGAAGCGGTTTAAAACATCGAGCAGCTTTTGGATGTCAGCGAAATGCAGGCCTGTTGTCGGTTCGTCCAAAATATAGAGGGTCTTGCCCGTCGCCCGTTTGGAGAGCTCCTTCGAGAGCTTGATCCGCTGAGCCTCGCCGCCCGAAAATGTCGTCGCCGACTGGCCCAGCTTGATGTAGCCTAAGCCGACTTCCTGAAGGGTCGTGAGTTTAGCGTAAACGGAGGGGATGGCCTTGAAGAAGGCCGCGGCGTCTTCGACCGTCAGGTCTAAAATCTCGGCGATGTTTTTCCCGCGGTAGCGGACATCGAGCGTTTCCCGGTTATAACGTTTCCCGCCGCAGACCTCACAGGTGACGTAGACATCGGGCAAGAAGTGCATTTCGATTTTAATCACCCCGTCGCCCTGGCAGGCCTCGCAGCGCCCGCCCTTGACGTTGAAGGAATAGCGCCCCGCCTTGTATCCGCGCACCCGAGACTCCGGAATCTGTGCGAAGAGGTCGCGGATGAAGGTGAAGACACCCGTGTAGGTCGCGGCGTTGGAGCGCGGCGTGCGTCCGATGGGGCTTTGGTCGATGTGAATGACCTTGTCGATCCGGTGAAGCCCCGTGATTTTTTCACAGACCCCCGGTTTTTCAACACTTTGGTGCAGGGCCGCTGCGATGTTTTTATAGAGGGTTTCGAGTACCAAAGTCGATTTCCCGGAGCCGGAGACCCCTGTCACGCAGGTCAAAAGTCCCAGGGGAAAATCAGCGTCAATGCCTTTTAGGTTGTGCGCGGCGGCCTTTTTGATCCGAATGAAGCCCTTGGGTCGGCGCTTTCTTGGTGGCAGGGAAATCATTTTCTGTTTTGAAAGATACTGGCCCGTGCCAGAATTCGGATCGGCGATAATGTCCTTTGGCTCTCCCTGGGCAACCACTTGGCCGCCGTGAACACCGGCGGCAGGCCCCATGTCGATGACCCAGTCCGCCGTTTGAATCGTCTCTTCGTCGTGCTCGACCACAAGCACGGTGTTGCCCAGATTCCTCAGATGCCGCAGTGTTTTCAACAGGCGGAGGTTGTCCCGCTGGTGCAGGCCGATACTGGGTTCATCCAGGATGTAGAGCACACCGACAAGGGAAGATCCGATTTGGGTCGCCAAGCGGATGCGTTGCCCCTCCCCGCCCGACAGCGTGCCCGCCGTGCGATCCAGGTTGAGATAGTCCACGCCCACATTCACCAAAAAACAGAGCCGCTCCCGCACTTCTTTTAAAATCCGCTCGCCGATCAGGGTCTCCCGCGCCGTCAGGTCGAGACGGCCCACAAAGTCGAGTGCCGCCCGAATGGAAAGACGGCTCATCTCGGCAATGGACAGACCGCCGACCTTGATTGCCAGACTCTCCGGTTTGAGGCGGCTGCCCCCGCAGGCGCCGCAGGGATGCTTGGCCATGTAGAGTTCAATTTCCTGCCGGATGTAACTGGAGTCGGTCTCCTTGTAGCGCCGTTCCAAATTGGGGATCACCCCTTCAAAAGTCCGACGATAGGTGGTCAATTCCCCGTCGCGCATGCCCGTGAACTGAATCCGCTCACGGCCAGAGCCGTAGAGCAGGGCCTGTTGGTGTTTCGGCGCAAGTTTTCGAAAGGGCTGTGTCCGGCTGATTTGATAATGATCCGAGACCGCTTCCATCACCTGTTCGTAAAAGATGGAGCCCCGTCTCGACCAGGGTTTGATAGCCCCCTCTCGCAAGGAAAGGGAAGGATTGGGGACGACGAGGGCGGGATCGACATCAAGCGTTGTTCCGAGCCCGTCACAGGCCGCACAGGCCCCGTGCGGGGAATTAAAAGAGAAGATGCGGGGTTCGGTCTTGGGGTAGCTTACGCCGCAGTCAATGCAGGCCAGGTGTTCCGAAAAAAGGAGGACTTCCTCTCCTTTCAGGATCAATACGAGCCCGTCCCCCATTTTAGCCGCGAGCTCGAGTGAATCGGCCAAGCGCCGCTCCAGGCCTGCCTTGACGATGAGGCGGTCGATGACCACTTCGATGTCGTGTTTTTTATTTTTCTCCAGTGTGACCGCTTGCCCCTCTTGTGACAGATCAATGATTTGTCCGTCGATGCGCACACGGATAAAGCCCCGCTCCCGGACAGCGCGAAGCTCTTTTTTATATTCCCCCTTCCGGCCCCGGACGATGGGGGCGAGGATGTGGATCTTTTCTCCGGCGGGAAACTGCATGACGGCGTCCGCCATTTGCTGAATGGTTTGGGCCGTGATTTCCTTGCCGCATTGATAACAGGTCGGACGGCCGATGCGCGCGAACAGCAACCGGAAATAATCATAAATTTCTGTGACAGTCGCGACGGTCGAGCGCGGGTTTTTACTCGTGGTTTTTTGCTCGATGGAGATCGCGGGGGACAGGCCTTCAATCGCGTCAACATCGGGCTTGTCCATTTTATCCAAAAACTGACGGGCATAGGCCGAGAGCGATTCGACATAACGCCGCTGGCCTTCGGCGTAAATCGTATCGAAGGCGAGTGACGACTTGCCGGAGCCGGACAGCCCCGTGATCACCACCAGCTTATCGCGCGGGATGTCGAGGTCGATATTTTTCAGGTTGTGCTCACGCGCGCCTTTGATGTGGATTTTTTGATCTTTCATGACAGGCTTCCTTACAAAGCGAAAGAGAAAAATATTATCATGCGGCGGAAGAGACTGACAATCGCGTTTCGCTATCTTGTTCGGAGGTCTTCTAATATGTCCGCCATGTCGGGCGGCGGGGGCGTGGGAAAGGACAGGGCTTTTTTTGTCGCCGGATGAACAAAGCCGAGCGTCGCGGCGTGCAGCATGTGGCGGTCGGCTTTGAGACCAGACAATTTGGCGGATTTTCCGCCGTAGACCTTGTCGCCGAGAATCGGATGGCCGATGTGGGCCATGTGGACGCGGATTTGATGCGTGCGGCCGGTTTGCGGGGCCACTTCCAGCAACGTGGCATTTTTGAAGCGCTCTTTGATGGTGTAACGGGTTTCGGCTTCGCGGGGGCTGGCCGTGCGCGCTGAAATCTTTTTGCGGTGAATACGGTCACGCCCGATGGCGAGATGGATTTTGCCGGACTTTTTCACTTTCCCGCAAACGAGCGCGAAATATTTCCGGTCGATGGAATGCGTTTTGAACTGTTTTGAAAGCAGGCGGTGGGCTTCGTCCGTCTTGGCGATAACCATGACGCCGGAGGTTTCCTTGTCCAGACGATGCACGATGCCCGGCCGCTCGCGGCCGCCGATGCCGGTGAGATCTTTGCAGTGGTGCAACAGCGCGTGCACGAGCGTCCCTTCGTAGTGTCCCGGTGCGGGGTGGACGACCATGCCAGGCGGCTTGTTCAGCACAAGCAGGGTTTTGTCCTCGAACAAAATATCGAGCGGGATGTCTTCCGGCGTAAGTTCCAGGGGTGTCGGCGGCGGAATCGTGATTTCAATTTCGTCCCCTTTTTTGACCTTGTAACTCGCGCGGGTCGGCGCACCGTTTAAAAGGATTTGTTCTTCGTTAATCAAGCGCTGGATCTGCGAGCGCGTGAGCGACAACCCTTTTTTAATGAGGTAAAGGTCGAGCCGCTCCGGATTTTTTTCGTCGGGCACGAGAATGGGGGATGCGGGGAAGGTGGGCATGGGACGAGGGAAAGGCTAACCTACATCGAGCTTGCTCGAAAAATTCATTCCCGTAACAAAGGGGTGGTTTCTTTTCAACTGCCCAGTTGCCCGGTCCACATTTCGTAGGGTCGGCCGTTTCGTTCCCCGTCTTTATAAAAAATAAGATAGGTCATGACATGAAATTTTGTGTATTCATATTCTTTTGGGATTCGCTCGCATCGCCGGTGAACACGCCGCCATGTGCCGGAATTAAAGTAAATTTGATCCACCCGTTCGCCGTTTTGGTCCACTTCGTCAATCGGAAAAAGGAGGGGCGTGTGCGTATGTCCATAGGAAACAAAGCGCGCGCGTGCCGGCGCGTTGCCCTGCTTTGAAAGCCAGCGTTCGTTCATGGCGGCCTTGATATAGGTGTCTTCGTCTCCCAGCAAGGGCGCAAGCCGGTCCGTGATTCTCGCAATGGTTCCCAGGTGAAGTACGCTGGAAAGCGCAAAGGCGGCCTGCATACCATCGACCAAATCCAGCTGCCAGGGTTTGTCGTAGCCCTTCACAAAATCATTTTTCAAGAACTGACAAAGACAGTCATTCCAGACATCAATCGCCTGATCAAATTGGCGCCCGGGGGCGTGTCTTCGCAAGGTCCCGTAGACCCAGCTTGGAATTTCGGCCATAGGCCGGACATTATCAATTTCTTTCAAGTTGAGATAGAGCGGGTCATCGTCACTGAGGTTCAGCTTCGTCTTGACAGCCGCTGGAAAGACGTTGAGCAGCAGAACGACGATGGCGTCTCCCAGGGACGAATAATCACGCCCGTGCTGTTTGTCGTAGTTGATTTCGTCATAAAGATCGCCATGCTGAATATAAACCTGATGCGTTTCACAAAGGTTTTCAATCACGTCGGCGCCGCGCTCTTCGATTCTGTGCGGGAAGACGCCGCCGGGGTCATTGCTAAGCCCCATGGCATTGACAATTTTTTCTCGAATACCATTCATGCGCGGGTGAGACAGGTGAAAAAACCAGTCATGGTTTCCGACGAGGTAGTGAATTTTTACGGGGATGGGACCATATTCCCGACCTTCCCGGTCATAAACCACGATCCCTTCGGTCAGGGCCTTGAGGTAATCCAGACCCGCTTTATTTTGGGTCAGAATATCTTCCGTGATGTTGGCGACCAGATCAATAAATGCATCCGAGGTGTTGTCGCTCCAGGGATAAATGCCTCCGGACTTCCGCCACTTTTCTGTGCGGATCACATCCAGAATATCCCCGTTTAAGATCAAATCGCATTGATCAATAGGGACAAACGGGGCGGGCTCGCTGTCGCTTTTTCTGTAACATGCATCCGTAATCGCCGTGGTCAGGTCTTCCTTAAAAACACGGAAGGCCGTGCCATTGATCGTATCGCCGGAAGAACCATCTGTTAAATGCAAATCACTAATGACTACCAACATGATCTGACTCCATCTGTTTAAAAGGGTTTATTGCCGATCGACATGATTTACCTGAAAATCAACAGGGCCTTATTGTACATTTAACTTTCCAACAATACCAGCCCGGGTATGAACCCCGACCTTGCCCATGATGCGTTTCAGGTGATCTTTGACGGTATGCACTCCGATGTCGAGGGCACAGGCGATTTCTTTATTGGTATACCCTTTTTTGATATAGGAGAGTACGGATTTTTCGCGCGGCGTGAAATGAGGCAGGGGAACCGGGGGTGACGAGCCACGATGACTGCTGTTGACCTTTTCAATCAAAACCATGACCAACGGCGAGGCCCCGCCGATGCTGTTCAGCAAGAGGCCTCTCAAGGAAAGTGTGGCGCCGTCGAGTGTGAATAAGGCCGTTGGCGGCTCCAGTGACCGTTCAATAACGGGAAGCCGCGCACGGGACAAGACGGCTTGGCGTAATCCGCTGAGTAATGACCGCAATTGATCGAGCTGGGGACTCTCTTTTGAGGCCGCTCGGTCGCTGTTGAGACTGGCGGCGGGAGAGTTTTCGGTCGTGCTGACAAAAATAATTTCGTCACAATGCCCCATTATGATGACATCAGGAGTGCTCCGGCGTTTGACGAAATGGACACATTCCGAATGCTCCGTTTGAGCTGTCTGAGAGATCGCCTCAAACTCTTTTCGAAAATGAGACGATTTATTGATGAGTTCAAATCCTGAAAAACGCTCGACGCGATCCAGTGTTGCCGGTGCCATCATCTCCCCCTCCTTGATTTTTCCAACAATCAACTAAAGCTTCAATTGAAAAATATTGCATTCCTTTTTTAGTCGGATGAGCTCCGCGTTCAGTCCATTCAGCATCTCGGATAAGCGTTTTCGCTCATCGGGAGACGTCTGATCAATAATTTCATCGGTGAGCTTTTGCAGCCCACGCAACCAGGTGGGATTTAAACGCAGATTAAATCCCACCATGCTAACCTCTTTCGCTAAATCCTCCAGTCCCGCACCGGCCTCATTTTTTGAAATATCAATCAAATGCAACCGTTTGTAGAGTTTTCGCCGATACCCCTCCGGACAAAGACTGCAGTTCTCGATTTGCTTGAGCAGCTTGTTTTTCCCTTCGCGCAAGGCTCTGAGATATTTTGTTTTATATTCGACATTCATGTGTGGCTGTGCTGTGTGTTTTTCGAATAGATCAGGAGTATTTTCAAACGCGTAATCAATCCCGTTTCGATGTTTGATCTGACTTCCAGTCATTGCATCCCCCTTAAATTGCCGATTCTTGTGTCACTTCTGTCATCCTCAACTGGATGGCCTTTGTAACAGCAATTTAGATGCCTTTGGTTTTTCAGGGAAATTACTTTATATATAATGAATATTTACAAAACAATATTCATTTGTTTTTATGATCACTCCGATTTCTGGAATCCAGGTTAAACCCAATTCCAGAAATCGAAAACCACCGCCGCACTTATTCAGAGGTTCCTTTAATCCCCACACGATACTTCGGCTTTGTTCTTTGATATAATCCGAGGGGCCATGGAACCACATTAAACACATATTCGGATGAAGCGCGATGGAACAAACATTTGATCTGCTGATTTTAGGCGGCGGGCCCGGCGGGTATGTGGCGGCGATTCGGGCGGCACAACTCGGACTAAAAGCGGCGATTGTGGAGAAAGAGGCGATTGGCGGCACCTGCCTTCATCACGGCTGTATTCCTTCAAAGGCGCTGATTCGAAATGCCCAGGTTCTTGAGTTGTTTCAGCATGCGGAAACCTTCGGGATCAAAGCGGAAAAGATTCAGCCGGACTTCGGGGCAGCGGTCGAAAGAAGTCAGCAAGTGGCGCGGAAACTCCACCGGGGCGTCATGCACCTGATGAAGAAGCACCGTGTGGCTGTTTTCGAGGGCTTCGGGAAACTGATTTCATCCCGGGAAATCGAAGTTGCCGGGCCGGACTGCGCGAAAATTGTTCGAGGCGATCACATCATCATTGCCACCGGCAGCTGCGTACGCTCTCTGCCCAATCTCCCCATTGACGGTGTGCGCATCATAACGAGCGACGACGCCCTGCGTCGGAAAACCCTGCCGAAATCGGTGCTGATTGTCGGGGGCGGCGCGATTGGCGTAGAGTTCGCCTATATTTATGCAGTATACGGTGTTCAAGTCACGATTGTGGAAATGGCTCCGTCGCTTCTCCCGGCGGAAGACCACGAGGTTTCGGCGACGCTTGAGCGGAGTTTCAAAAAACGAAAAATCAGCGTGCAACGCGGGAAGCAGGTGAAGGCCATCCAGGAGGAAAACGGCATCATTTCCGTCCAGCTTCAGGACTCGGCAGGGGAAATAGAAACGTTGTCTGTTGACATGATTTTGGTTGCCGTTGGACGCGCTCCGAATGTGGAAGGCATCGGACTCGATACGGTGGGCATCGCCGAAGAACCTGTCAG
>JBHHXB010000116.1:0-7648 GCA_046756825.1 Nitrospiria bacterium
CTGTCCCGGATCATAGCATTTATCTCTATATATTCGGGGCAATCCCTTATGTTTTTTTCCACACATTATCTGGAATATTCCTCATCTTAAAGAAACCCAATATGTTCTCCCTCACAACTGAAACAGTAACAGTCCCTAGCCAAAAAGGCTTAACAGTAAGACTTGACTCTCGCATAGAGATGCGCCTATTCTATGATATAAATCATAAAAAATAATGATATATATCATTATTTTTTATGCGGCGTCGTTGATGTGTTTTTGTGAGTTTTCTCAACCGGGTGTCTAAAAAATAGAAGGACGGGGGCGGCTAAGGCTTTTTTCGAATAATAAGTGTGGAAGGCTCTGAGTGTCGCATAGCGCGGGGGAGGTGGTGCCTATGGGAGAAAATTCTTTTATTATTAGTTTGTTAGGCGGTGAACTCCGCTGGAAATGTGGATGTTCAAGTGTGCATTAAGGAGGAACAAGATGAATACGCGTAAATTATTTCTCATGGTTTTTCTTTTTGTGACCACATCGTCTCTCACGCTGTCTCATGCGGGCACTTACCCCTATTTGACCCAACATGATTTCAACTCACATCGAAGCATTGCCAGTTCCGTTTGGGTGGTTATGGGCAGCATGGTTTTCCTGGAAACCGAAGAGAGAACGATGAGAACCTTTGGGTTGAAGGAATGGGGAAAAGAAGGGTTTAGTCCTCCCGAAGAGGGCGACGAAGTGACGCTGATCCTGGACAGAGGAAACACGATTATCGACATTACGCATGCGGGAGGCAAAGGCGGAGTTTTCCTCAATGAAGTGACTGGCATGGTGAAACGGGTTGACTCTCCAATGCAGCAGGTTGAAATCGAAACGGAGCTTGGGGATCGACATCTTTTTGAGATGAAAGATGCGGCAAACACGAAATTGAACTGGATTCAGAAGGATCGATGGGTCACCCTGGTTATTGATGGCGAAGGCCGGGTGATGGACGCATTTCGACCTGAATAAAGCACGCTAAACGACAATCAACTCACTCGTCGGCCCGCAGAACGATTTGGTTTTGTGGGCCGATTTTCATTTACACGTAGAGAGGCGGATCGCTTATAAAAATGAAGTTTATGATGAATACGCAGACAGGCGGAGCCTTTCTTTCACAGATTGAAAACGCAAGTTCATTGTCCGCAGACCATTCCAGGAGAAAAAAGAGGCAGTGCACGCACTATTCAACTTGATCGAAATGGATTACAATCACGTTCATTGGGGAAGAACCAGTAGACTCCTTGTCAAAGGATCATCTCTCTTGAAGGCCTGCTTGTGACAAAATGGGAATATAAGGCGGAGCATTTGGCGGAGGTTCAAATCGATAACCAATTGAACTTCCTTGGAAAAGAGGGCTGGGAATTGGTGCATGTGGCCTATCAGCCGGAAGAGGAGTTTCCTTTTTTGTGCATTCTGAAACGTCCCCTCAGCCGATTCTAGTGCTCGGATTTTTTCAGTGTTTTTCCCGCCATTTTATTGAAGAGGCGGCCCACGTTCCCGGCCGCATAGGTGCGGACGGCGAGGTCGCTGTCCGTCATCATTTGCATCAAACGCGGCAGGCTTTCCGCGCCGCCCACCTCGCCGATGGCCCGGATTGCGGTCGTTCGAACACGGGGGGCCTCATCCTTCAGCGCGGTGGTTAATAGCGGAAGTCCATCCGCCGCCCAAACCCGTCTTAACGAGCCGATGGTGTAATGCCGGACGCCATAGTCCAAGTCCGAGAGCGCGGCCTCGTATTGCGCGAACCGGCTTTCTCCGAGGCGCTTCAGCCCTTCCGCGGCGGAAATCCGAACCATCGGATCCGTGTCGTCGATCAGTGCTTCGATGGCGGGAATCGCCTGCTTATCTCCCAGTTTCCCCAGGGTTGTGGCTGCGGACCCGCGAACCGCAGGGTCTTTATCCTTCAACGCATTTTCCAGCGCGGGGTAAAATGCGGCGGAAGGCATGTCGCCCATCGCCTCGGCGGCATACATTCTGATTGACTCATTTTCATCCGTGAGGTAGGTTTTAAGATAGGGAATGGCGGCCGCATTCCCGCTTCGGCCCAGGGCGGCCACTCCCGAGGCGAGCGCCTCCGCCGGGAGTTTTTCGATTTCCGCGATCAATTTTGAAAACGCATCTTCGTCGCCATTTTTAGAGATCGCGGCCAGGGCGAGCAGCCGTACGGTTAAGTCCCTATCCTGAGTAAAGGTCGCCAGCAAGTTATTGATTTGCACGCCCCGATGGGTCTGCCCCAGGCTTGCCAAAACCTTGATGACGGCGACGCGGACCATGCCGTCGGGGTCCTGTCCCGCTGCCATTACCAATTTTAAAATATCCGGGCTTTCCAATTGGCCAATGGCCTCCACAGTGAAAAAGCGCACAAAAACCGCCGAATCCTTCAGGCTCGGCAAAATCATTGCTGTCAAGTCCGCATCGCCCATTTCTCCCACGGCCTTAATTGCGGCGCTCCGCACAAAATAATTTTCATGCTGAAGCGAGGCCCTGATAATGGAGAGAATGATTTCACGTATCACAGACGGCGCGACATCCGGCGTTTTCTTCTCCACGGTGTCGTAATGGGCAAGGGCGGCGGAGATATCATCGGCGGCGACAAGCGCGCGTACCTTCAACTGATGTGCCGCCGACGCATTGGGCGACGTTTTCAAGACCGCCTCACTCAACGCCACGGCCTGTGCATAGTTCTTGGTTTCATAGGCCTGTTCCGCTTCAGCCAGCTTTTTGTCGGAGGCGGATGTACAACCCATCTGAAGCAACACAAAAAAAACGGCGCACCGGACCAAGGCCCTTTTCAGAAAAATATGACAACTGTTTTTTAAAACGGCACGCGGATTCATGGATTCACGTCTCAATATAGATGAGCAGTGTAAAGTAATCCCGTCGGGAAAGACAACCGAGAGGAATGAAGGGTTTGATCGTGTCTTGCTGAAACGGTATATTGCAAAGGTAGCTCGAAATAAAAAACAAAGCTCACTATCATAGGAGGATTAAAATGGGAAACCCCTTTGTGCACATCGAACTACTTTCCAACGATCTTGAAAAAGCCAAGGGATTTTATAAAGACCTTTTTGACTGGCAGTATCAGGAATTCCCGGAGATGGACTACACCATCATAGAGGTCGGCGAAGGCACCGGGGGCGGGATGATGAAAAACCCGGTTCCGGACATCCCTTCTCATTGGCTCTCTTATGTGCAAGTGGACGATATTGAAGCCTCCACCCAAAAGGCAAAATCCCTGGGCGGACAGGTGGTCAAAGAGGTGACAGAAGTCCCCGGCTATGGCTGGCTTAGCGTCATTGTCGATCCTTCCGGCGCGGCCCTGGGTCTTTGGAAGCCCGCCGAGGAATGCGCGGAAGAAAAATAGCCCGGCATTGAACAAAAACGGAAGACTGTGATAGAAGTTCCGTCGATGAAAGCAACGCCGCTCAAAAATTGGATGTCCCGGCAGACATTGTTCTTTTGGTTCAGTGTGGGGGTGATGGGCCTATTCCCACACATGCTGACAGCCCAAACCATCATCCTGCCCGAAGTTATTTCAAAGACAGCTTCCTCGTCCTCAACGACGCTGAAGGGCATTATCCGCCTGGACCCCACGAGTGGCGCCGACTTTTACAAAGTCAAAATCAAGTCCTTTGGCGAACTTCGGCATACACGTCGTATTGCCGCAGGCGAGCCGTTTGAAATCCACGGTATCGCACCGGGATACTACGACCTCGTCATTGAGGCAAAGGGGCATACCACCCTGGTGAAAGAAGACGTGATTCACATCAGGCCAAAACACGAGACGCAGATCGAAGTCGTCATGTTGAAGGCCCCTACTATTTTTAAAGAGGGCGACGCGACCAAGATCATCATGTGCAGCGCATGCCACAAAAAGCTCTACATGGAAATGATGCGGGGTGAGGGGGGCGATTTTCACACCGGCCCGTGGCCCGGCCCCGACGGGAAATTGATTCACCTTCCGGACATGCAACGGGATTTTTACGCAAACTCCTCCCCGGAACATCTGGCCTTTGTCGCGCCTATTACGGTCGCATCCATCGCGAAGCAGCCGGAGGAAAAGCGGGACGCCTGCCGGTCTTGCCACGCGCCGGCGCGCATCCTGCGAGGCGGAGACAAGCCCACTCCGCCGACACTTCGAGAGAAAAACCGGATTGACGGCGTGACCTGTGCGAGCTGTCATCTCGACACAGACGGCAATGTCCACGGAAAATATGATCTTTCCGCGCCCCATCCCACCGTACAAAACCCGCTCTTTACGACGGCCCGTTCGGCGGAACTGTGTGCGGCTTGTCATCAAACCGATTACTCCGCGCCCGCGCAGCAAACCTTTTTGGAGTGGCAACGGGATTTCTCGCCAAAAGATGACCGGACCTGTCAAAGCTGTCACATGCCGAGAGTTGTCCGGCGCTTCGCGAAAATTTTTTCGGACCGGCCTGAGCGGGCCGTCGGAAAACATCTCTTTCCCGGCGGACATTCGCCTGCCATGCTTAAAAAGGCCGCGACTTTATCCATCGAGCAAGACCTCGAATCTCCCCGAATGCTTCAAATCGGCGTCACGAACAGCGGCGCGGGGCACTCCCTGCCCACAGGACACGCCCCGAGGGCCGTCCTGCTGCATGTCAAAATCGAAGGACCCGACGGGAGCGTATTGATTGATACACGAAAAAGCAGACCGCTTGCGGTTTACACGGTCAATCCAAAACTTCCTCCGCAGGCTGAATCCATTCATCCCGCTATTCGCGCGGGGGCCACGGAAAAAACAGCGGTACAACTGGGAGATGAATCCGGGACATATCGTGTCACCGCCGAGTTGTATTACGATCTCGACCGGCAGGTCGATTTTAATGATGACCGCTTACCGCTCATCGCATCTGCCGAAGCCATCGTGAATTTTCCGAAATAAAAGGTCATCCCCCCTGTCTGTTTTCTCCATTGCCCCGCCTTGAAATTGACCTTTGGGCTATCCTGCGGTACCTTATTTTAAGCGAAGATCAGGCACCCTTTCTGTAAGAAACTTCCCTCAACAAACACATTGTAGCGTGGGGTCACATGACAAGCGACGAATATTTGGAACTCGGTTTAGCCTATATTAAACAAAGAAAATGGGGCGCAGCCCTGAGTGTTCTCAGGGAATGTGAAAAACGGCAGGAAGCGCCCAACATCGAGTCGTTTCCCCCGCAATTGGTTTCCGCCCTGGGTCTATGCCTTGCCATGGCGGAGAATAAAATCCTGACCGGACTCGATTATTGTGAAAGGGCTGTGCAGGAAGAGGTTTACCGCGCGGAGTTTCACTATCACCTCGGGCTGGTTCATTTGAAGGACGGCAACAAACGGGACGCCGTCGCCGCCTTTTACAAAGGATTGAAATTTGACGCCGGCCACTCCGAAATCACGAAAAAGCTCTATCAAATGGGTATTCGAAAAAAACGGTCCATTCGTTTCCTCGGCCGGGAGCACGTCTTAAACAAGGTGATCGGCAAGCTCGGAGCATAACCCGACCTGCCCGCCCCTCGGCACAAACGTTTCACGCGCGCTTGATAAAACCAAAATGCCTTTTTTCGACAAGGGGATGCCGTTCAGATTTTAGAAGGGCAATCCTTGATCAATTGGGGGGTGTTCATCGTGTCTGCGGATGCATCTCAACTTCGGGAGGTCGGACATTGATTCGTATCGAGATATCGCTGGCATTCTTCCGGCGTTAAAAGCCGGGTGGTCCGTTTTCGGGCCAAGTCCATTAAGTCCTGAATGTCGAGGGCGTACACACGGGCGGTGCCATCCATGCTGGCTGTGGCCAGCTTTTTCCCATCGGAACTCAATGCGACACCCAAAACCCAATCGTCGTGCCCCGAAAGCGTGAGTAGCGTTTTGCCGGTCAGGGTGTTCCACACTTTGGCGGTCCGGTCACGGCTGGCTGTGGCAATGCGTTTGCCATCCGGGCTGAAGACAAGATCCATAATCCAGGATTGATGCCCTGACAGTGTACGTCGTACTTTCCCCGTGGCCGCATTCCAGATTTTGACGGTCCGGTCACGGCTGGCGGTGGCAATCCATTTTCCGTCAGGGCTGAAGGTAATCCCTAATATCAAACCTTCATGTCCGGAAAGCGTCGTCAGCGCCTTGCCGGTTTCAGCATCCCACATTTGCGCATGGGGACTGTTCGTCGTAGTGGCGATGCGTCTCCCGTTGGGACTAAAAACAGCTTTTAAAACAGCGGCGCGATGCCCGGAGAGCGTGAGACGCTCCTTGCCGGTTTCAGCATCCCAGACCATGACCGTTTGATCCTGGCTCGCAGTAACGAGCTTTTTCCCATCTATACTGAAGGCGATGCTGTTGACCCAGTCCTGATGCCCGGAGAGCGTGAGACGCTCCTGCCCTGTCTCGATATCCCAGATCTTTGCGGTGTGATCCCGGCTTGCGGTGGCGAGGTGTTTGCCATTTTTACTGAAGGCGATGCCGGTCACCCAATCCTGATGCCCGGAAAGTGTGCGGACTTCCTGTCCGGTTGCCGCGTTCCAGATTTTGACTGTGTGATCCCAGCTTGCGGTGGCGAGGTGTTTTCTGTTTGGACTGATCGCCACCTGACTGACGGAGGCCTCATGTCCGGAGAGGATGAGGAGTTCTTTCTTTGATTCGGCGTCCCAAACCTTGGCCGTGCGATCCCGGCTTGCGGTCGCGATGCGCTTGCCGTCCTTGCTGAAGGCAACCCCCAGGACGGCATCCTCGTGCCCGAGGAGCCCAAAAAGCTCCTTCCCTGTCGCGGCATCCCAAACTTTGGCCATGCGGTCGTTGCTTGCGGTCGCGATGTATTTTCCATTGGGACTAAACACGACACCCAAGACCCATGCATGATGCCCGGAGAGTGTGAATAGCGGCTGTCCCGTTTCGGTATCCCAGACTTTCGCCGTGCGATCCCGGCTGGCCGTCGCGAGGCGTTTGCCGTCCGGGCTAAACCCTACACCGCTGATCCACTGGTGATGTCCGGCAAGGGTCATGCGTTCCTGTCCGGTCTGGGCATCCCAGATCTTTGCTGTTTGATCCTTGCTGGCCGTGGCAAGGCGTTTACCGTCCAAACTGAATGCAACACCCTCAACCCAGTCCTGATGCCCGGAGAGGGTGAGGAGCGCTTGTCCGGTTTCAGCATCCCAGATTTTTGCTGTTTTGTCACGGCTGGCCGTCGCGAGGCGTTTGCCGTCCGGACTGAACACGACACCTAATACGGCGTCTTGATGACCGGTAATCCGAAGTAGTGGTTTTCCTGTTTTTGCATCCCAGATCTTTGCGGTGTTGTCATTATTCGCGGTCGCGAGGCGCTTTCCGTCAACACTGAAAGCGACACCGAGCACAGAATCCTCATGCCCGGAAAGCGTGAGCACTTCCTTGCCTGTCTTTGTGTCCCAAATTTTTGCCGTTTGGTCATGGCTGGCCGTGGCGATGTGTTTTCCATCGGGGCTAAAGACTACGCCCATGACCCAATGTTCATGTCCTGAAAGCGTGCGCCGGATGCGGGAAGCCTGAATCACCCTGTGAAGGACATCCTCGACTTGTCTGGAAATGCGTTTTTCCGTGTGATAGGTTTCCTTCGCGGCCTGCAGCGCGAGCAGAATGCTGCGCTCGGGATCGACTTCCA
>JBHHXB010000117.1:0-7596 GCA_046756825.1 Nitrospiria bacterium
AAATGGCCAACGACAACAAGCTCTTGGGACAGTTTGACTTGGTGGGCATTCCCCCCGCGCCGCGCGGCGTGCCCCAGATCGAAGTCACTTTCGATATCGACGCCAACGGCATTGTCCACGTCTCGGCAAAAGACATGGGCACGCAAAAAGAGCAGTCCATTCAGATTACGGCCTCAAGCGGTCTCAGCGATGAGGAGATTGACCGCTTGGTGAAAGAAGGCGAGGCCCACGCGGAGGAAGACAAAAAGAAAAAGGAATTGGTCGAAGTCCGAAACGAAGCGGACACCTTGATTTACACCACGGAAAAGTCTTTGGGTGAATTCGGGGATAAAGTTTCTGAGGACGAAAAATCAACGATTGAAACGGAATTGGCGGCCTGCAAAAAAGCCATTGAAGGCGACAGCGTTGAGAGCATCCGATCCGCGATTGAAGCCCTTTCAAAGGCCTCTCACAAACTGGCCGAGGAAATGTACAAAAAAACGGCGGCGGAGCAGGCCGAGGCCGGGCCCTCCGGCGAAACAGGGGAGACGGACGACAGCAGTGCCTCGGAAGCCAAGGACGGAGAGACTGTCGTGGACGCCGAATTTGAGGAAACGGATAAGACCGGGAAATAACGATCATCCGTCTGCGGATGAATGAAGGGATAGGAATGGCGAGCAAGAGAGATTACTACGAGGTGCTTGGCGTGAATCAGAGCGCCTCCGCCGACGATTTGAAAAAGGCGTACCGTAAACTGGCCCTTAAATATCACCCGGATCGGAATGCGGGCAATAAAAATGCCGAAGACCGCTTTAAGGAAGCAAATGAAGCCTACGGTGTTTTGAGCGATCCCCAAAAACGGCAGATGTATGACCAGTATGGTCACGCGGGCCCGGCGGGTTCCGGTGGGTTCGATTTCGGTCAGGGCGGCGGGTTTTCTGATGTCTTCGGGGATATTTTCGAGGAGTTTTTCGGCGGGCAAACCGGCCAGCGGGGCAGCCGGGCGCAACGCGGCAGTGATCTTCGCTACAACCTGACCATCACCTTTGAAGAGGCCCTCTTGGGCAAGGAAGGGAAAATCAAACTCCGCCGCCCGGAGCAATGCGGCGAGTGCAACGGCACGGGGGCGAAGGGCGGCGAGACAAAACGCTGTACCACCTGTCAGGGCCAAGGCCAGGTCCGTTTTCAACAGGGTTTTTTTACCGTTAGCCGGACGTGCAGCACCTGCGGCGGAACGGGCAGTACCATTGCGAATCCCTGTAAAAAATGTCACGGACGGAAATATATCGAACGGGAGAAATCAATTTCGGTTCGCATCCCGCCGGGTGTGGATTCCGGGACACGGCTTCGTGTCTCGGGTGAAGGCGAGGTGGGGTTCAACGGCGGTCCGCCGGGCGATCTTTACGTCGTCCTGACCGTCGGCGATCACCCGCAGTTTGCCCGGGATGGAGACAACATTCTCTATGAAGCGGAGATTAGTTTTGTCAAAGCGGCCCTGGGCGCCACGATTGAAGTTCCTACCATCAAAGGAAGAACCCCGCTTAAAATTCCACCTGGGACACAGGACGGGAGAATATTGAGATTAAAAGGGCTGGGCTTTCCGAGTCTTCGGGGGACCGGCATTGGAGATCAGGTCGTTAAAATACACATCACGATACCGACCAAGCTCTCCGCCGAGCAACGGGAAAACCTCGAAAACTACGCCAAAGCCAGTGGAGAAGAGGTCCATTCCGAGTCCGGGACCATCCTGGAGAAGGTGAAAAGCCTGTTTGATTAACGGACGGGGTTTGGACAAACCCGTTCTTTTCGTTTTTTCGCTTTACAGCAGCTCTGGGCCTTCTCATGCCGGTTTATTTTATTCGATCCGAACAAGTCGCGGACGGGCAGGTTCTTTTGACCCCGGACCTTGCCCACCACCTCGGCAACGTCCTTCGGCTGAAGACCGGAGAGACTGTACGTCTCGTCGATGAAACACCGAAGCAATACATGGCTCGGGTGCTGACCGTGCCTCCCAACCCCATGACCCTTCAAATCGAATCCGAGACATTGCGGCCCGCGCAGGATTCCCCTAGAATAAGAATGTGTGTCGCCCTGATCAAACGGGACAAGATGGACTGGATTGTACAAAAATCAACCGAATTAGGGGTATCGAGGATCTCCCCTGTTTTGACGGAGCGAACCGTGATTCGTCCCGATTTGAACCGTTCGAAACGCCAGGTGGCACGATGGGAAACCATCGCAAAAGAGGCCGCGCAGCAATCCTGCCGCTGGGATCTGCCTGTGATCGACAGCCCGGTGGATGTGAAGACGGTCTTCGCTGAATCCTCGAAAAACACCGGATTTCGATTTATTTTCTCCGAATATTCGCCGCCATTGTCCGCGAGGAAGGCCATTGAAACCCGCATCCGCACCGGCGGCGACAGTGGTATGTTCCTGGTAGGGCCGGAAGGAGGCTGGACGGATTCTGAATTGGCTCAGGCTGAAACCGAGGGATTTACCTCCCTTTCATTGGGTGCACGGATTTTACGAACCGAGACGGCGGCCATTGCCGCTTTGAGCATCCTTCAATATGAGTGGCAGCATGGAAATCATCACACCCGCGGCGGCTGAACAGGACCACTCCTATGAGCGCGGGCCGCGTGAATCCCCTTATCGCCGCGCTCCGGCAACGCTGCCCAGACCGGCGGGTTTTATTCGCCGCGCCGTGGCCCACGTTATTGACGGCATGATTCTTTTTACCCTCTTTCTTTGCTTCATCTTTTTTGGCTGGATGGGCCTCAGTACCTCTCAAGGAATCGACAGCCTTTATTACTCGGGCTCGGGAGAGATTATCTTTCTTGCGTACGGTTTTCTTTATGTTGGCTACTACACTTTCTTTCACGCCTTTGGCGGGCAAACACCGGCAAAGATGATTTTGCGGATCAGGGTGGTCAATCGGGCCGGCGAAAGCCCATCCTACCCTCATGCATTGATGCGCACCTTCGGATTTTTTTTATCCCACCTTTTTTTCGGTTTTGGGTTTTTTCTGGCCTTGGTCGACCGGAAAAAAAGGGCGCTTCACGACCTTCTCGTGAAGACGGAAGTCACCCTTTCGGATTAGGATACGAACCGAACGTGCGCGCCACGACCCTCTTTTTCCTCATTATTCTGTTTCTGAACCCCTCGGGATTAAAAGCCGAGACCCTCGTTGAGGGGGTTGCCGCGATCATCACGATGAACCCCGATGACGTAAAGCGTCCCCCGGTACGAGAGGTCCTTTTTATTTCCGACTTGGAGCGCTACCGTCTTTTTTTTGAGCCGCTGAGGGAAGAAAGTGTCCAGACTGGACGGCGGGATTCGGATGCGGGCGATAAAAAAAAATCAGCCTGGATGCGGCGGCTTGATGACGTGATTGGCCAGAAACTGCTTGAGCCGGAAGCCGCGCGATTCATATTAACCCCGCCGACGGAAAAAGAGGTTGAGGATTACCTTCTTTTTATCCGGCAACGCTTTCAAAGCGAGGATGTTTTTCAAAACGCCCTGCGTCAAAGCGGACTTGTGATCCCGGAATTAAAAGCGGAAATTCACCGGTTTCTCCGGGTACAGACTCTCATCAAAGAACGTATTTCGGAATTTATTTTTATCAACCCGAAAGAGGTCGTGGCCTATTATCTGGAGCACCTGAAAGACTATCTCGGTCGGCCCTTCGAGGACATCGAGAAAGACATTGAGCGTATTTTAGCGCAGAAAAAGGAAAGGCTCAGGAAAACGGCCTACATCAACCGATTGAAAGAAAAGGTCCGGATTGAAAGGTTGTTGAAAAAGGACAGGCTTGAGGCAGACTTAAACGGGAGATGATCGAAAGATACGAAGCAACGCCGCTTACCCGCGTTCCACAGGGCGTTCCCCTGTCCAGTCCCGCATAATTTTTTTGACGGCGTCGATGGGAATGGCGAAGCCAATCCCCTGACCGGAGGCGACGATGGCCGTATTGATGCCGATGACTTGTCCCGCCACATTCAGGAGCGGTCCCCCGCTGTTTCCGATATTGATGGAGGCGTCGGTTTGGAGAAATTCACCCTCGTCCGGCAGGCCCAGATGGTTTCTTCCTGTCGCGCTGATGACACCGACAGTTACGGTCCGGTCAAGGCCAAAGGGGTTTCCGATGGCGATGGCCCATTCGCCCACTTCGATTTGGCTCGAATCGCCAAGGGTCACCACCGGCAGATCGTCCTGTGCTGGAATTTTGATGACGGCCAGATCGCGGGCTTCGTCTTTCGCCACGATTTCACCGATAAATTCCCTCCGGTCCAAAAGACGGATCGTGATCTGATCTGCCTTTGAAATGACATGATGATTGGTGAGAATAAAGCCGGACTTGCTGATAATGAATCCTGACCCCAAACTCCGTTGTTTTAATGGACGGCGTGGCGTGTTTTTGAAAATGTCGTTAAAAAAATCCTTGAATATCCCCTGCGCTTCACCTTCGGGCTGTTCGGGGTGACGCACAAAATGCACGGTGCTGATATTCACAACCGCGGGCGTCACACGTTTCGCCACGCGGATAAAGGCCTTTTCGGTCAAAAGCAGCGCCCGCGCGGGGATCTCCTCAAGCCAGTCCTCTGTCAATTCCTCTGAAGGCGCCTGCGGCATCAGTAGCGAGGCTGGAAGGGTGGCGGACGGCGCGGTCGAAACCGCTTCGTTTTGGCTGCAGGACATCACAAGCGATACTGCAAAAAACAGGAGAAAGCCCGGCATTTTCCCGACCTTGAATTGGGCGGAACATGTGTCCATGAAGACCTAGCCACTCGTGAGCTTGTATTCGATGCTGTCCACCAAGGCCTGCCAACTGGCCTCGACGATATTCTCGGAGACCCCCACAGTGCCCCATTTTTTTTGACCGTCCCCCGATTCGATCAAAACACGCACCTTCGATGCCGTGCCGTCGCTCGCCGTCAGCACGCGCACCTTGTAATCCAAAAGTTTGACCTCTGAAAGTTCAGGATAAAACTTTTCGAGGGCGCGGCGCAAGGCATGATCCAGGGCATTGACCGGCCCGTTGCCGCGGGCCACCGTGTGCTCCTCCTGCCCCTCGACGGAAATCCGAATCGTCGCCTCGGAAATCGAATGCGGATCGCCCCGCCTTTTTTCATCAATCACGCGAAAGCCGATCAGCTTAAAAAAGCTTTGCTCCGTGCCAAGCGCCCGCTTCATCAATAACTCAAAAGAGCCCTCCGCCCCTTCAAATTGAAAGCCTTCGTGCTCCAGGTCCTTGAGTTTTTTTAGAATCTTCTGAACCTGGGGTGAGTCGTCCGAGAGTGAAATATTGTAGGCTGCCGCCTTTTCGAGCAGCGAACTCTTGCCAGCATAATCCGAAATGAGGATACGCTGCCGGTTCCCGACCTTTTCAGGGGTGACGTGTTCATAGGTGTCCGAGTTTTTGCGCACCGCATGGACATGAATCCCGCCCTTGTGCGCGAAGGCCGACTGCCCCACATAGGGTTGATGCTTATTGTGCGGCAGGTTGCCGATTTCGCTGACGTAACGCGAGACCGCGAGCAGGTTTTTCAATTGCTCGTCAGACACCACGTCAATGCCCATCTTGAGTTTGAGGTTGGGGATGATGGAGCAGAAATTCGCGTTGCCGCAGCGCTCACCGAAGCCGTTGATCGTCCCTTGCACCTGTGTCACGCCCAAAGTCACCGCCGTGAGAGTATTGGCCACCGCCATCTCGGAATCGTTATGCGTATGAATGCCGATGGGGTTACCGATCTCCTTCAAAACCACCGTCAGGATTTCCCTGATCTGCCAGGGCATCATGCCTCCGTTGGTGTCGCAGAGGATGAGGCATTCCGCGCCCGCCTTTCTCGCGGCTTCCAAGGTCTGCAAGGCATAGTCGGGCTGCGCGAGATAGCCGTTGAAAAAGTGCTCGGCATCGTAAAAAACCCGCTTCCCCCTGGATTTGAGATGGTCGATGGAATCTGAAATGAGCGTTAAATTTTGCTTGAGGGTAATGCCCAGGGCCTCCGTCACGTGAAGGTCCCAGCTTTTGCCGAAAAGCGTGATCCACTCCGTGCCCGCATCAATGAGGTTTTTTAGATTGACTTCCTCCGAGGCCTTGTGCCGCCACCGGCGTGTCGATCCGAAGGCCACGAGCTGGGCGGATTTCAGCGGTTGCTTTTTCATTTCCTCAAAAAAGAGGACATCCTTCGGATTAGCGCCGGGCCAGCCACCCTCTATAAATTGAAAGCCCAGGGTATCGAGTTTTCGCGCCACTCGCAGCTTGTCTTCGACCGAAAAGGAGACATCTTCGGCCTGCGCGCCGTCCCGCAGGGTGGTGTCGTATAAATCAATGTGCGTCGTCGTTTTTGTGGTCATAAATTAAACTACTTCCGATTTCGGCGGTTGATTCTTCCCCAATTCAAAGGCCTCATGGAGCGTCCGAACTGCCAGTTCCGTGTATTTGGATTCTATCACACAGGAAATCTTGATTTCAGAGGTCGAGATCATCATGATGTTGATCCCCTCCGCAGCCAGAGAGGAAAAGGTTTTTGCGGCGACACCGGTGTGGGAGCGCATGCCGACGCCGATGATGGAAACCTTGGCGATCTTCTCGGTGACCCACACCTCGGCGACCCCGACTTCCTCGGCCAAGGCTGAAAGAATGATCTTTGCCTGTGCGGCGTCGGTTTGCGGCACCGTGAAAGAGAGATCGGTTAAGCCGCCCTGTCCGACGTTTTGAATGATCATGTCCACATTCAGGTTTGCTTTTGAAATGGCTTCAAAAATTGTCGAGGCGATGCCCGGACGATCCGGCACACCCACCAGCGTGACCTTTGCCTGATTTTTATCATAGGTGATTCCCGAAACAAGTTCCTGCTCCATTTCAACATCCTCCTCCGTGACGAGCGTGCCCGGGCGGTCATTAAAACTGGATCGCACGCAGACCGGCACACGGTATTTCATCGCAAACTCAACAGACCGGGTCTGAAGCACCTTCGCCCCGAGACTCGCCATTTCCAGCATTTCCTCATAAGAGATTTTATCTATCCGGCGGGCGGCGGAGACGATGTTCGGGTCCGTTGTGTACACGCCGTCTACGTCCGTGTAGATTTCGCAGAGGTCGGCCTCAAGGGCCGCCGCCAGTGCCACTGCTGTCGTATCCGATCCGCCGCGACCCAGGGTCGTGACATCCGACTTTCGATTGATGCCCTGAAAACCGGCCACAACGGGGATGATCTTTTGAGACAGGGCGTCTTTGAGCCGCTCGGCCTGAATTTCCTCGATCCGGGCCCGCGAATGCGCGCCGTCGGTCACAATGCCCACTTGTCTCCCCGTAAAGGATTGGGCGGACACCCCCAGAGCCTGCAACGTGATCGACAAGAGGGCAATGGTCACGCGCTCGCCGGTGGAGAGCAGCATGTCCATTTCCCGTTGATTGGGCTGTGCGGTAATCTTTTGCGCCATTTGGGTCAGACGATCTGTTTCCCCCGTCATGGCGGAGACAACGACGACGATGGCATCTCCCGTTTCCGCCCGCTTCGCGATTTTATGGGCGACATGCCGGATGCGGTCGAGGTTACCCACCGACGTGCCGCCGTATTTTTGAACGATTAAGGCCATTTCAAATCGTAAGCG
>JBHHXB010000118.1:0-7575 GCA_046756825.1 Nitrospiria bacterium
CCTAACGTGATTCTCATACCGGAGAGAAGCCACTCCCCAAAACAATAGATAAAGTAAGACTAAAACCGAAATATATCGACGTATATTGCGTTTTAGCGGACAGTCCATTTCAGAATCGCCGGGTTTTTGAAAAGAGGCCTTATCCCTTGATATTCCCGATCGGCTTCAAGGCGGCGACCTTTTTAGAAAGCCCCGCAGCCGCCACCGTATGAACCACTTCCGCAACATTTTTATAGGCCGCTCCCGCTTCCTCGGAAAGCCCCGACAGGGAAGCCGCGCGTACCAGGATGCCGCGTTCGGCCATTTGTTTCAAAAGCGCTTTCCCTTGAATCCGTTTTTTCGCGGCCCTGCGCGACAACACACGTCCCGCGCCATGCAGTGTCGATCCGAAGGTCGCCGCCTCCGCACCAGCCGTCCCCAGCAAAAGATAGGAGCCCGTTTCCATGGATCCGCCAATAATAACGGGCTGACCGATTTTTTTATATTTTTCGGGCATGCCCGCCGAGCCCGGGCCGAAGGCCCGCGTCGCCCCCTTTCGATGCACCAAGACCTCGCGCCGTTTACCATTCACCACGTGTTTTTCCCGCTTGGCGATATTGTGGGCGACATCGTAAACAATGTCCATGCCGAGCGCCAACGCGTTTTTCCCGAAGATTTTGGAAAAGACGGCGCGAACGTGATGCGTGATGACCTGCCGGTTGGCAAAGGCGAAATTGGCCGCGGCGGCCATCGCCCGGTAATACGCCTGCCCCTCCGGCGACGTGAAGGGCGCCGCCGCGAGCTGCCGGTCCGGCAGCGTAATCCCGTATTTCCTTTGGGCCTGCCCAAAGGCCCGAAGGTAGTCCGTGGCGATTTGATGGCCGAACCCGCGCGAACCGCAGTGGGTCATGACGACAACCTGTCCGGGCGACAAACCCAAAACCTCAGCAGCGGACGCGTCAAAAATATCCGAGACCGTCTGAATTTCAAGGTAGTGATTGCCCGAACCCAAGGTGCCGAGCTGCGTGATGCCTCGTTCGACGGCCTGTTCGCTCACAGCGTCGGGGTCCGCCCAGCCGATTTTCCCGCCGTCCTCAATGCGATCGCAATCCTGCGGCCAGCCATAACCTTTTTGTATCGCCCAGACCGCGCCTTCCCGCATGATGTGGGGCATGTCTCTTTTTGAAAGTGAAATGCCGTTTTTCCCGCCCATGCCGGTCGGCACGGCTTTGAAGAGGCCGTCGAGCAGGGTTTTGAGACGCGGCCGCACGGCTTGAAGCCTGAGGTTTGTTTTAATGAGGCGCACACCACAATTGATGTCGAAGCCGATGCCGCCGGGTGAAATCACGCCGTCGGTCACGGAAAAAGCAGCCACGCCGCCGATGGGAAAGCCGTAGCCCGGATGCCCGTCCGGCATGCAAAGGGCGTATTGGAGAATACCGGGGAGCGTGGCGATATTCGTGAGTTGCTCAAGTACAGCGGGACCGAAGCCCGTTTTTAAGACATCGCTGGCGTAAAAGCGGGCGGGGACGCGCATGCCGGGCTTTTCGCTTGCGGGAATTTCCCAGAGAAAGTCACCGATTCGATTGATTTTCATGCGTATTCAATACCGGAAAGCACTCACGGGTTTCCGATGAGGACACCGAAGCGATAACCGGCCCAGACGCCCGCGAGCCCAAAAAGCAAGTGCGCCCCGACACTCATCAGCCCCATCAGGTTTTTCCCGTCACGCAGCAAAATAAAGGTTTCTCCGCCGAAGGTTGAAAAGGTCGTGAAAGCGCCCAGTACGCCCACCATCGCAAAAAGCCGCGTTTGCGCGTTGAGCCATTCCGAAACTTCCGTCATCCGGATCAAAAACCCCATGAGGAGACAGCCCAGGAGATTGACGGCGAGCGTACCGAAGGGGAAGTTATGACTGCCCGACACATTCTGTGCCCAGCCACCCACCCAATAACGCAGAACCGCACCGAGGAAACCGCCCAGGCCGACAAAGAGCACCTTGTCCACTAGACCATCCGTTGTGCGATGAGCTGCGCGACCCACGTGCCGTCCGCATCCGGCAGGGCTTCCACGGGGCGGCCTTTGGCGTCGATCATGCCTTCGTGATAAAACAAAATCCTGAAATCAGAGAACTGCCGGAGCAGCTCGTCGTGATCCCAGCAGAATGCGCGGCGTGAGGGCTTTCCAAACTGAAGATGCTGGTCGATGAGAAAGGTTTCGTACACAATGGCGCCGCCAATTTTCAGGGCCCTTTTCAAGTCGGGGATGATATTCCGGTCGAGGTAATAAAAACAGGTCAGAAGATCAAAGGACGTATCTGAAAACGGGATTTCCTTTTCAAGATCAGCGCAGCGGGCGCTAAAGTTCAAATCCTCTTTCTTTGCTTTTTCGTTGCAAAAGGTGACGGCGGCTTCATCCCGGTCAAAGCCTGTGACGGTCCAGCCTTTCGACGCGAGAAAGAAGGCGTTCCGGCCGTAGCCGCAGGCGAAATCAAGCGCTCTGCCTTTTGGAAGGGCGTGGAGATATTTGAGCAAGAGGGGCGCGGGGGTTTGAGAGGGGTGTTCCATCAGGGATGACCCGAAACGGCCATGACCGCCTCGGTTTCAATCGATTTTCCATTACGAAGGATCTTGATTTTAACTCTGTCGCCGGGCTTTTTTTGCTGAAGCCGGAAAATGATGTCGAACCGCTCGTGAACGGCCTGACCGTCGAAGGTCGTGATGATGTCGCCCCGTTCGATCCCCGCCTTGTCCGCCGGTGATTCCGGAAAGACATCGCTGATCCGCACCCCCGCTTGAAACTGCTCCAGCATGACGCCCAGGCGCACCTTCTTTTTTTCCAGGGGCCGGTAGGCCACGCCCCATACAAAGTCGGCAAGAGGCAAGGGCAGGTTGGGGGGTGTCACATTCAGCATCTTCATTTCATCGGGAAAATCCTGCGCGTGCGAAATGACAATCTGATACGGCATGGGGAGACGACGAAACGTACGCCGGGGGATGCCGAAGCCGTAGCCAACGTGAAACCCGCCCGCCATGACCATCATTTTCTTATCCCGGCCTTCGGGAGAGACGAGATAATCCGCAATGGTCTCGGCCATCGTTTCTTCCCAAAAAAGCATCATTTCGTAAAAGGAATCAAACTGATTCGAGGCGCCGGGGCCATGCCCCTGAAAAATCGCGTTCACGGCCGCGCGGTGATAGGGATCGCTTGTGTCAATTTCAGGCAATTTTCTCCGGTCGTTCTCCGAAAGCCCGTCCATCCCCTTGGCCCGCATTTTAAAAGACATTTCCGCCGTGGGCCGCAGGGCGATAACGGGAATTTTTTGTGCCTTGATGAAGTCGAGCAATTCCCTGTAATAGGCGTCGTCATGACTCCAGTCTTCGTACCAGCGTTTGAGGAAGGCCTTGTCGTCCGCCTCGCCCCGGATCCATTGATCCATCAAGTCCTGGGAGGAGCGCTGGAACATCTCCATGCCCACCACGACTTTGCCCGGGAAACGCGCCACAAGCCCTTTCAGAATTTTGAGTTGAACGCGATGGTCTTCGAGACTATCGTGCACCTCTCCGGCGTAAACGATGCGGGCCTCCGAAAGATGTGCCATCACAGACTCTTCCGTCATGGAAAGACCGGTGCGTAAGTGGATAATCTGACCGGGCGTGATTTGCGTGATGTCCTGATAGGGCGATTCGGATGATCCCGAAGTCGCATGAGGTGTTTTTTCGGCGGGCGTTTCCGTCAAAGAATCCGGTTGCGAAAGGCCATGCGGCGATTTTGTCACCGCGTGGGAGCGTCCCGCGCAGCCTGTGATCATAATCAGCGCGAAAAAAACGAGCCCGCGCGCCACTGCGCATCGCCATGCCTTCATGAGAGCATTCTACAGAGGTGAAAAGGAGGCTGTCAATTCAGGGCGCCATGCAATGAATCAGTCGATTTCTTTCTCGCTGATGACACGGTTTTTCCCGGTTTGTTTTGCTTTGTAGAGGGCCTTGTCCGCGCGTCCGACCAATGCGTTGACCGAGTCACCGCGCCGCCGTTCGCTGACCCCGATACTCACGGTAAAGGAGAGGGGATGGCTGCCGCTGGCGCTGTCGGCGGCATATTCCGTGTGGGCGATTTTCTGGCGAAGCATCTGCCCTTTTTTAACGGCATTTTTTAACGAGGCTCCGGGCAGAATAATCATAAATTCTTCTCCGCCGTAGCGGGCTATAAAATCCGATTCCCGAATCAAACGTTTACATTTTCGGGCCAAGGCCATCAGCACGCGGTCTCCCACCTGATGTCCGTAGGAATCGTTAATCATTTTGAAATTGTCAATATCAAGCATCAAGATCGAAAAACCGCGTTTGTCTCCGGAAATCATCCGGCCGAGTTTGGTGTCCAGGGCCAAACGATTATAGGCACAGGTCAGGCCATCGGTCATCGCCGTGATCCTGGTCGCCTTCAACTCTTCCTTGAGTGTCGCGACCTTGCTTGACAGATCGTCGAGACTCCGGGCGTCCTGTTCCTGTTTTTGCTGAATAAAGGATTTAACGTTGGAGAGTTTTTCGGCCAATTCCTCTTTTATTTTTCGGATGTCGTCAAACCGGGAGATTTGCTCCAGTTTGGCCGTTTCCTTGTGCATGCTGGCATTGAATTTCTGATTTTTATCGTTCAGACTCGCGATACCGGAAGACAGGGTTTTAATCACTTCCTTGAGTTCAGATTCCTTATTCAAAAAATACGCTTTTTCGCGGTCGATAAAGGCGGGGATCATCGTCTTGTTTGCTTCAAATTGACGTCTTATTTTTTTAATGCTGTCGTCCTTTTCGTAGACTTCCGACAACTCGCTGATTTTCTCTCGAAACAACTCCGCGCCGAACTCCTTTAAGTCGAAGGAAAACGCCTTCATATATTGAAATAGCGTGAGTATCGTCTGTAAATACAACGCCTTTTTTTCCGCGCAAACTTCAATGGATTCCCCGGGTTCAGGAAGATTGCTTTTTTGACTTGAAAAAAAACCCATATAATTCCCCTCCAAACAAGATCATGCCGTATTTTATGAGTGCGGGGCGCGTCTTCGGAACACGCGCCACCCGGGACCGGGAGAAAGCCATCCTCCTCCCAACATCCCTTATGTCAAGCATAACCGGAGCCGTTGCGTTGTCAAGCCAGCCAAGGCCTGAAAAATTGCTTCAGTTTCTCCTCGGCATCAGCCCGGTGAGACGCGCGATTCAGCGCTGTAAAATGGCCCCTCATCTACGTTATACTTCACGTGCACGATTCAATCCTTTTGAAGATCTTCAGCGATTCACACAACACCCGGAATGGATACGTTTTGGAATCAACGATCACAAAACAAAAAAAATCGCTTCGACTGCTGCTGATCAGTATTCACGGTTTGATTCGGGGACATGAGCTGGAATTGGGCCGGGACGCGGACACCGGCGGGCAAACCAAGTACGTGGTGGATCTCGCGCGGGCGCTTTCCAAACATCCCGGTGTCGCGCAAGTCGACCTCGTGACCCGGCGCATCGTCGATCCAAACCTTGGCCCGGATTATTCACAACACATCGAACCCCTTTCTGAAAACGCGCGGATCATCCGTATTGACGCCGGCCCCGAAGACTATCTCCCGAAAGAAACCCTCTGGGATCACCTGGATGTTTTTTCGGACAACCTTTTAAACTGGCTGAATGAGCAGCCCCGCATGCCCGATATTCTCCACAGCCACTACGCAGACGCGGGCTACGTGGGTGTCAAACTCTCCAATCTGCTGGGCCTCCCCCTCGTTCACACGGGTCATTCCCTGGGCCGCGACAAACGTCGGCAGCTTTTGGCGGCGGGGCTGTCCCGGTCCGAAATCGAAACGCGCTACCACATGAGCCGGCGTGTCGATGCGGAAGAAGAGGTGCTCGCCAACGCCGACCTGGTCATCACAAGCACGCACAACGAAATCGAGGAACAATACGCGCTCTACGATTATTACCAGCCCGCCTGTATGAGCGTCATCCCCCCCGGCACCAGTCTGACCCGATTTCACCCGCCCGGCCCGGCGACGCAATCCGGCGCATTCCCGGAAATCAACACACATTTTTTTAAAACACCTGAAAAACCGCTCATTCTCGCCCTCTCCCGGGCAGACGAACGAAAGAACCTGGCATCCCTCGTCGAGGCCTACGGCCAGTCTCCCGAACTGCAAAAAAAAGCCAATTTAATGATTGTCGCGGGCAATCGCGAGGACATCCGTGAAATGGACAACGGCGCGCAAAGCGTTTTAACCGAACTTCTTCTCTTAATCGACTACTACAATCTTTACGGTCTGGCCGCCCTCCCCAAGCACCATCGTCCGGACGACGTTCCGGACATCTACCGCATGGCGGCGGCGTCAAAGGGCGTGTTTGTCAATCCGGCGCTGACGGAACCTTTCGGACTCACGCTGCTGGAAGCCGCCGCAAGCGGACTGCCGGTGGTCGCGACAGAAAACGGCGGGCCCGTGGACATTATCAACAACTGCCGAAACGGGCTGCTCGTCGATCCACTGGACACCGAGGCCCTTGCCAAGGCCTTATTAAAAATATTAAACAGCCCTGCCCTTTGGAAGGAATACGCGCAAAGCGGCGTGTACGGTGTCAGGAAGCACTATGCCTGGGCGACGCATGTGCAGTCCTATCTCTCTAATATCGAACCGCTTCTGGAAAAGCGGGAACCCTTGCCCAAGCCGTACCGGGAGCGGCGGCCCATGCGCTATCACGACCGCGCCGTTTTTTCCGCCCTTGATTTAAACCTGTTGGACAACCCGGAGGACTTGCCGCGTTTCGTCAAATTGCTTCAGCAACATCGTTCAACCAGCTTCGGCATCGCCACGGGCCGACGTCTCGATTCGGCCCTGGCGGTCATGAAAAGACACGGCATCCCGATTCCGAATGTCCTGGTGACCAGCCTGGGCACCCAAATTCACTACTCTCCGGGCTTGAACGCCGACGGGTTTTGGACGGAGCACATCGACCACCTTTGGAAGCCCAGGGCCGTTCAACGTATTCTGGACGACCTGCCAGGGCTGAAACTTCAGCCAAAGAAAGAACAAAGCCGCTTCAAACGCTCCTATTATTATGATCCGGCCAAGGCCCCTTCGCTTGAGGAAATCAACACCCTGCTCCGCTCCAAGGAACAGACCGTCAACGTGATTCATTCCTTCGGGCAATATCTGGACATCATTCCGGTCCGCGCCTCGAACGGGCAGGCCCTGCGATACTTCGCCCAGCGCTGGGAAATCCCCCTGGAAAGGATGCTCGTCGCGGGGGGATCGGGCGCGGACGAAGACATGATGCTCGGCAACACCCTCGCCGTCGTCGTGGCCAACCGGCATCATGAGGAGCTGTCACAACTGGTCGATCTGGAGCGGATTTACTTCGCAAAAGAACCCCACACCCTCGGCATCATGGAAGCCATTGAATATTATGATTTTTTCAATGAATTTCAGGATAAGTAGCTCAATACTCCTCCCTCCGCCGAACATATTTGAACTGAACTCAAAAATTGAGAACTTGCTTTAAAATAAAAGATTGGTGGTCCCAACGGGGTTCGAACCCGTGTTTTCGGCGTGAGAGGCCAACGTCC
>JBHHXB010000119.1:0-7556 GCA_046756825.1 Nitrospiria bacterium
GACCTTCCGGCGGACGAGATCCCGGATTTCGGCGAAGCGCTCCGGCGGCATCCCTTTCGGGTCGGGAATCTCCCAATCCTCCCGCTGTTTCGCGCGGACGGCGGGGCAGGCACCGCCGCAGCCCATCGTAATCACATGGTCGTACTCGATGGCGGGCACGGCGTCGAGTCCCTTGGAGACGTGTGTCCTCATGTTGTAGCCCACAGCCAACATCGCGGCGATGGCTTTTTCATTGACCTTGCCGGAAGGCCGCGAGCCCGCGCTGTAAGGGGTGATGCAATACGCGCCGAGCATGCGGGCGAAGCCTTCCGCCATTTGGCTTCTGCAGGCGTTTTCGACGCAAACAAAGAGAACGGTTTTTTTTGCGTTCATGAGCAACATCGACCGAAGACGGCGAGCACCGCGCCAAAGGCCTGCGCCAACGCGCCCGAAGTTTGACTGAACAGACGGATGGCAGCGGCGACGGAGAGACCGAATGCGAGGGCGACCCCCGCATCGGTCAATTTCCCGCCGGTGACGTCATTGGCGACAATCGCGGCCGTGC
This sequence comes from Nitrospiria bacterium, assembly GCA_046756825.1. Classification (GTDB taxonomy): domain Bacteria; phylum Nitrospirota; class Nitrospiria; order SBBL01; family JAADHI01; genus JAADHI01. Next base: position 545 of record JBHHXB010000119.1, read on the forward strand.
CTGAAAAAACCAGCAGGTATGTACCGAGGCCTTCCGCGATATAGACATTTATGGTGGATGACGTGTGCACGTGTTCTTGGTGCCCCATCAAAACTTTAAGGCGAGATCGACCTGCAGGATTTTTTCCTCTTTGTCTGTCGTGCTGTTGAGTTCCTCGGTCATGTAGTAGTCAAGCCCAAGCGCGACATTCTTTTTCAGACCGACCTGAACGACGACTTCGTGGCCCTTGTAACCCGTTTTGCCTCCCGCGAAATCAGAATCCGGAAAGGTGTCGAGCCAGGCGTCTTTTTCCAGCTTGCGATAGAGATATTTAAATTGCCATTGCCCGGCCTTCACCACCTTTCTGGCCCCGGCTTTGAAGCCGATCAGTAAGCCGATATTCTCATCCGAGGGGTCGGCGTTTTTCACATATTCGGCGAAAAGGGCGGCATAGGGGACGGCTTCACCCGCGGCATTTTTAAGCCCGATTTCAAGCGCCGGCGAGATGGCATCGTAGTCGTAGCGCAAGGCGCCGCCGGTCATGGTGTTGGACCCCGCCGAATGCTCCAGAGACCGGCCCTGTACGCTGCTGAAACCGTAATAGGTGACAGCGGCCTTGACATGCAGATTCCCACTGTCAATTTTGACACCTGGTTGGACGACATACATGAGCGGGTCGGCGGTATGGGTTTTAGGAGGCGTCGCTGTTAAATCTTCTTTTGACTCATCCAGAATGAAGCCGCCGGCCTTCAAAAAAACTGGTCCCGTTCTCAAGACAAGACCGCCGCCTTCGACATTCACATCGCTATCCCATAGCAAATCCGAAGGTTCCCAGATGATGCTTTTTCGAACAATCTTCCCGCCCAAGAATGTAATTTGTTTGGTCAGTTTAATTTTCGCATAGGCGTAATCGAGGTTGATTGCTTTTGTCGAAAAGGTGTCTTGAAGGGTCTGGTTTGTGGATCGCGGGTCGCCGCCGCCGCTGGCTAATCCAATGAAAACTTGCGCATCGTCGGTGACTTTGCCCGATATCCCAAGCCGTGCGCGGATACGTCCCCGGCTTCGGTCCGGTGTTGTTTTCCCCGTCTCATCTTTTTCAGTGAGCTGGTAGCGAAGTCTCAGGTCCCCCTTGGCTTCGATGGTTTTGACCCACTGGGGGATGTCTTCTTTTGCGTGAGTAATTGAGGCGTTGAAGATAGCGAGCGCCACAAAAAGGACACTCACGAGTGAGAAGCAATTGTATAATTTTGTCAACTTTGTATTCCTCCTTGATTTACGTGTGTTTTTAATGGTCATTTCATTTGGCAGTCTGGACTGCAGATGTTAAAGCATGGTGAAGGGCTTGTAAAATTTATGTGAACTGTAAGAAAGCGCGGCGGGCGCTGGATTTACACCGATTTGGGCAGGGTAAGCGTAAAAGTCGTACCCTTGCCGAGCTCGCTTTCAACCCGGATATCGCCGTTGTGAGCCTTGACGATGTGTTTGACGATGGAAAGCCCCAGCCCGGTACCGCCCAAGGCCCTCGAGCGCCCCTTGTCCACCCGGTAAAAACGCTCAAAAAGACGGGGCAGGTCGGCCTTGGGGATGCCGATGCCGTTGTCCGTGATTTCGATCTCCACGGTATTTTTTTGCGTTTTCGCACTTACGCGCACCGTGCCGCCGGTTTTGTTGTACTTGATGGCGTTGTCGATGAGATTGAAAAAGACCTGAGTGATTCGCGTTTTGTCGGCCGGTACCTGCGGCAGGGTTTCCGGCGTTTTGACGTCGATGCGGACGGATTTTCCCAAAGACTGGGGACGCAGGGACTGGGCAACTTTTTGAATTATCGGGAAAAGATCGGTTGGTTCGAAATTTATGTTGAGCTTGCCGGATTCGATTTTTGACAAGCTCAGGAGGTCTTCGATCAAAAGGGCAAGCCGTTCGGCATCATCGTGAATGATTTTTAAAAAGGGTTCCGCGTTCTCGCTGTCATGGATTGCGCCCTCCAGCAAGGTTTCCGCGTAACCCTTGATACTGGCGACGGGTGTTTTGAGTTCGTGGGAGACATTCGCCACGAAATCCTGCCGGATTTTTTCCAACCGCCGGACATTTGTGATGTCGTGGAAAACGAGAATGGCGCCCTCGGATTGCCCGTTTCTTAAAACCGGCGTGCCGTAAACCGACAACACTTTTTCCTGCGGTGAGAGAATGGTGATTTCAGAGGCCGCCACACGGCATTGGCTGTGTACCGCGCGGTCGATGATTTCCGCGATTTTGAGATTGCGGATGACCTCGATGGCGTTTCTCCCCGCAACCTCTTGCTGGATATGGAAAAAATCACGAAGCGCCTGATTGACGAGCAAAATCCCGCCGTTGGCATCCACAACAAGCACCCCTTCGAACATGCTCAATAAAACTGCTTCCAGCCGAGAGCGGCTGACATCCATTTCTTTTAAGCGGGTGGCAAGCTGCCGGGACATGGTGTTGAAGGCCTCGCCTAAATCCGCGATTTCGCCTTGCAGTGAGAGGGTGCTGATTTTTGAAAAGTCGCCGTCCGCAATGCGTTTCGCGGCCTTCGACATTTCTTGAACCGGTTTTGAAATCCATGCCGAAGCCGCGTAATTGATGAAAACACCCAGAATAAATATGGCGAGAAGCGAAACGCCGATAATGCCTCGAATACGCGCCGAGCGCTGTTCAATCGCTGAAAGCGGGAGTGCGAGCCGAATCAGTCCGGTTGATCCCTCCGCCTCAAACAGCATAGCTGTGTAGCGCATGTTCTGGTTGAGGGTGGTGCTGTAGCGCTGGCTTTCTCCAAAGCGGTGCCGCATCGCCGCCTGGACTTCGGGCCGGTGGCTGTGGTTTTCAAGCGCGCGAAGAGTATCGCCGGACAGCGCGGAGTCCCCGAGGACGCGGCCGTCCAGGGCAATGATGGTCGCCCTAAGCTTTAAGTCGCGCCCGATGCGGTCGGCAATCGCGTCAAAAAGGTCTGCATTATTTTGTGGGGGGATGTCTCGTTCGATCGTGTACTTGGCCAGGGCGGTCAGCTTTTGCAATTCGTTCCGAATGTTTTGATCGCTGTGTTTCCTCAGATTGTTGTTGAGGTAGAGGTACCCGGAAGACAGCATGATGGCGGTCACCAGGGTCAAGAGCAGGGTTGTTTGGGTGTGCGTGTTGAGTTTCAAGGCGTTCCCGGAATTACGAGGCGTCTTCCGAGAAACGGTAGCCCAGGCCCCTGACCGTCTCGATCCGTTTCTCCATCGGCCCGAGTTTTTTTCTGAGGTGGCGGATGTGGGTATCGACGGTGCGTGTGGTGACATCGCTGTCGATATCCCAGACATCCTGAAGCAGGGTGTCGCGTGATTGTACCTTTCCCTTTCTTTGGAGCAGGGTCATCAAGAGCTTGAATTCGATGTGGGTCAGGGTGAGTTTCTCTCCGGCGACGGTCACCCGGTGACGGGGGATGTCAATGGTCAATTCATCAATCGTGAGAATTTCATCGGACTGCGTTTCTTTGCCGCGTTTCAAAACCGCCTTCGCTCTCAAGATAAGCTCCCGGATACTGAAGGGTTTCGGGACGAAGTCGTCAATGCCGAGTTCGAAACCGACAATGCGGTCGATCTCCTCGCTTTTCGCGGTCAGCATGATGATGGGGATTTTGGCGTAAACGGGGTCCTGTTTGAGTGTTTTGCAAAACTCAAAGCCGTCCATTTCGGGCAGCATGACGTCCAGTAAGACCAGGCCGGGTGAGTCTTGTTTTAAATACGCCAATCCGGCTTCGGCGCTTTCGGCGACCGTACACTGGAAACCGGCTTTTTCAAAATTGTAGTGGATTAAATTTGAAAGATGACGGTCGTCTTCCACAATGAGCACGTTGGTTTTGGACATGGCGATGACCTCTATTTTCAAGCGTTGTAACGCGGGAGCGCGACGTTGTTGCCCTGAAAAAAACAATACATGACTGATTCAGAGGGTCCTTTATCTGGGAGAGAGTAAAATTTCGATGCGGCGGTTTTGCTGCCGGCCTTCGGGGGTGTCATTGGAGGCCACGGGATTAAATTCCGCCATGCCGACGGCGAGAAGGTTTTTCGGGTCAATGTGCTCCCCCACGAGATAGCGGACGACTTGTGTGGCACGGGCGGTGGAAAGTTCCCAATTGGTCGGATATTGGTACGCAAGCAGTCCGCGGATCGGGACGTTGTCGGTATGGCCTTCGATGCGGATTTTCTTTTTGATATTTTTGAGAGTGCCGCTGACCTTTTTTAAGACCCGCTGTCCTTCCGAGTTGATTTCAGTGCTTCCGGTGGAAAATAGAATTTTATCGACAATTTGAACTGAAAGCCGGTCTTGCATCTGGATGATTTTAACATGTCCCGCGTTGATCTCGGCTTGGAGGTTTTTGATCAGCTCGGCCCGCGCACGAAGGGTCTCTTCCGCTTCCCGCCGTTTTTGCTCCGCCTGTTTTTCGGCCTGAGCCAATGTGATGATCTCCTGGTTTCTCTTCTCGATTTTTTGTTGAAGGGCCTTAATTCGTGCTTCACGCGCACGCACCGTTTCGAGGGCTTCGTGCGTTGCGGCTTCGGCGGTGGTTTTTGTCTGGGCCAGCATGTTTTCGAGCGCGAGGGATTTTGTCGTGACGGCATCAAGCCGCCCTTGAAGCTCTGATATTTTTCGCCCTTCGTCCGAGAGCGTGTTCTTGAGCGTGGTCATTTGCCGTTCAAGGGCCTGTTTGTCTTGTTCGAGTGCCGTGCGCAACGACACCATTTTCTCCTGCTGTATCCTGATTCTACGGCGTTGTTCGATTTGATTTTGTGCGAGGTTGATCCGCTCAATCTCCTTTAAGCTGCTTTGCTTGATCCTTTGCCGCATGGCGCTGAGTTGTGTTCGGATCCCTTGTCGCTCTTTTTTTAAGCGAGTATTTATTTTTTCCTGCGCGTGCAGCGCCCTTTCGAGCGCCTCTCTTTTTTTGACTTCCAGAAGATAGCGGTTTTTTGTGACGCATCCCTGTATCAAAAATAAAGAAAGCAGAAAAAGAAAGAGATGCGACGTATATCTTAGGGGCCGGGCCATCCATGTCCTCCTTTAATGGATTGAGCGCGCGCCGGACAAATCGCCGACGTGCTCAATGGGGTCAGGACGGTATTGTAGTGAATCAAATATCGGGATTCAATGGAATAAATGCGGTATATTTTGAAGTCGCCCGTCTGGAAAGGGGGATTCCCAGACGGGCGTGGTGTTGGCGGGATGAGTGTGGGATGGTTATTTTGGACTGAGGATGATCTCAATCCGGCGGTTCTTTTGCCGGCCTTCCGGCGTATCGTTTGAGGCCACCGGCGTGTATTCGGCCATGCCGACGGCCATCAGTTTATCGGGGTTGACTTGTTCCTTCGCCAACAGCCGGACGACCTGGGTCGCCCGCGCGGTGGAAAGCTCCCAGTTGCTCGGGAATTTATGAGAGAGCCCGGGCCCGATTGGGACATTGTCGGTATGACCTTCAATGCGAATTTTGTTGTCCTGTATGTTCTTTAATGACCCGCTGACCTTCGTCAGGACCATCTTTCCCTCCTCGGTGACGTGGTCGCTTCCCGAGGGAAACAAAATCTTGGAAAGAATCTGGACTGAAAGCTGGTCGTTCATTTGAGAAATTTTGACATGCCCTTCCTGAATTTCTTTGTTGAGGCTTTTGATCAAATCCTCACGCGCCCGGAGCGATTCCTGAGCGTCACGTATTTTCTTCTCAGCCAGTTTTTCAGCCTCGGCAAGCATTTTTTCCAAATCCAAGGATTTTTTTGATGTGGCGTTCAAGCGGTCTGACAGGGTGGCGGTTTGTCTTTTTTCACCGGAAAGCCTCTCTTTGAGCTGCCGGATGGCCTGTTCAAGGGACTGTTTGTCCGATGCCAACCGATCTTTTCCCGCCTTCTCTTCACGCTGCTGTTGTTCCAAAAGGCCGATTTGCTTTGTTTGGGCTTTGATTAAACGGGTCTGTTCTTTTTCTCTTAGTCCGGCTTGCCGGTTGACGGTGTTAAGACGCGCATTGAGCAGATTTTTCTCTTTCTCCAAGTCGTTCTTTTTTGCCTCCTCCTGGCGCCGTTGTTGCTCCAAAAGGTCGATCTGCTCTGCTTGAGCCTTGATGAGGTTGGTTTGTTCTTTTTCTCTCAGTCCGGCCTGACGATTGATGTCGTCCAGGCGTTTTTTGAGGAAGGTTTTCTCTTTTTCTAAATCTTCGGTTTTTTGATGTTGATCTTGAAGTTGCCGGGCAAGGGTTTTGTTTTCGTCGGCTTTTGCCAGAAACTTGCTTTTTGAGACACATCCTTCAAGTAAGATTGTAAAAAATAATAAAATGAGTACGAATGAATTAAACTGGTTCTTTTTGCTCACTTCTGTTCCTCCTTTCCTTGTGTTGCCGGAATTAAAAATATTTTTGAAACCATACGAATCCAGCCCTTCGGTCCATCGAAGGACTACACCTATTTTTGAATTGTTTTTTCCCAGGCCAAGTTAGTCAGATCTTCAAAGATGTGCCACGCCTCCTCCAGATTCGAAAGCGTGAGCGTGACACTCTTGATATTTCTTGGCACCTCTTGATCACTCGAAACCAGCTTGAGTTGAATTTCAATCGGCTTCATCACCGGGAAGCGATTCAATATGGCCTGCTCGTATTGAAGCGCGGCGTCTTGATGCCCATTAATGGGTTCGGTTCTGATCACGTACTTCCTCCTTCCTCCCATTGACTGCTTTGAAATGCAGACATTTACTTAAAAAGCAAATTAAGGGCCATTTGAGTTATTAGAACAATTCACGCATCTATGGGAGGGAAATCATAGAAATTGCGTGGTTGCCCCTATCGGGCAAGACTTTAGTGTCACCAGATGGTGTCACTGAAATAATCTAAATCTCGGAAGATATTGATAAAACGGGATATTTCAATGTCGCCATTCAGCGACAGCACCATTTTTTAAGGTTTTCAGCCCGTTTTTGCACATCAGAGTGATAATCAAACCAATAACCGTCAACATTGCGGCTGTGTCCTGGGGTTTGGGGGGCTCACCACCGC
>JBHHXB010000120.1:0-7459 GCA_046756825.1 Nitrospiria bacterium
TGTTTCAATGTGTCCAGTTCCGCGCGGAGGGTTTGGATTTCGGCTTCGAGGATGGCGATCTTTGCGTCGCCCGGTGTTGGGGCGGAGACGGCGGGTTCCGTTTTGCGGATTGTGCCGGGAGGGGCGGATGTTGGCTTGGAAAAGCAATGGGTGTAGCGGCATTCCTTTCGGCCCGCCTGCCGGGGCAACTGGCAGATCAATCCCCATTCTTTTAAGTTTTCGAGGACTTCATCGACTTCTTCTAAATTTTCAAAATGATGGACCCGGTCCGCGCGGCCGCGCAGTTCGCCGACGGTCTGCGGACCGCGCAGCATGAGCAGGGCGAGCACGATAGCCTCTCGAGGCACCATGTTGAGTTTCTCCGTGAGGTTTTGCCCATATTTCGTGACGCGGCTCAAGTGCGCGTCCCAAGCGAGTTTCTTTTCAATCAAGCTGGTGAGGGCCTCATTCACGACGGTGTCGTTGTAGTTGACCTGCGGCGCACGGTTCGTGCTTTGGTTACAGGCGTTTTTAAGCGCATTCAACGAAAGGGGATAGTAGTCGGGCGTCGTCAGCTCTTTCTCCATCAAGGCCCCCAGCACCCGAATTTCCGCTTCGCTTAATTCGATCTCCATCGTCTCCTTCTATCGGACTTCCCCTGAAAAGGCAATCCTTTTGGCTGTGTTGCCGGGGAGGAGAATATTTTGCCGCTCGCGGGTCATTGGCAAGAGATTCCCCTTCCTGCTAATATAAAATCACTTTTTGTGCCGCGCCGATTTTTTGTGCGGCGCGGGATATACCATCATTTTAAGGAGTTCGGATACATGAGTCGATCTTTTTTTCTAGGGAGCTTGTTCTTTATTTTAATGTTTCTTCCGTCCGAAGCGGTCTTTTCCGGCGAAACGCAGGCTCAGCGTGATTTTTTTGTCTTGGAAGATTTTTCAAATCAAAGCACGAACGGCCTGCCTTCGGGCTGGAAACCGCAGCGGAACAACCCGGCCCCGGACGAGGTCTATCAACTGGATGCAAACGACGGGGAAAGCCTGTTGCGCGCCAACGGCAAGCCCAACCGTATTTTTAAAAAGATGAAGTGGAATCCCCATGAGTATCCCTTTATCACCTGGAAGTGGCGTATGCTCAAGGTGCCGGACGATCCCGACAAGGAACGCAACGCGACCGTGTATGTCGCGCTGGGAACGGATTTGCTGGGCATCCCGAAATTGACCAAGTATGCCTGGAGCAGCCTCAAGGCGGTCGGCACGGAAGAATCCGGCGGCATGTTCCGGCCGACAACGATTGTGATCCGCAGCGGCCAACCCGAGAACGGCGAGTGGATCACGGAGACCATCAATGTGCTGGAAGACCACAAACGGCTCCACAATGAGATGCCCCCCGATGAAGCCTACGGCTTCGGCATCATCTCCACGCTTGAAGCGGAATTTGGTCCGTTTATCGTGCATAAAGGAATCTCTGAATAAGTCTGCCGCGTTTCGAAGCGGCCGCCGCACGTCGAAAGTACGCGCTTCATGCTGAAAGATCTGGTTTTCATCCTGATCGGCCTGTTATTGCTGACGGGCGGGGGAGATACGCTGGTGTCGGGCGCTTCTCGGCTGGCGCGTCGGCTTGGGGTGTCGCCCTTGGTTGTCGGGCTGACGATTGTGGCCCTGGGGACGTCCGCGCCCGAAATGGCTGTGAGTCTTTCGGCCAGCCTCACCGGACGGGGAGATATCGCCGTGGGAAACGTGGTGGGGAGCAATATCAGCAACATCGGCCTGGCCCTGGGGCTTGCGGCGATTTTCAGACCCCTGGTGGTCCAGATCCGCTTGGTGCGCTTTGAAGTGCCGCTCCTGTTTGTCATTACAGTTCTGACCTATTTGATTGCCTTGACCGGGGAAATGCCGCGCTGGTTCGGTACGGCGTTTCTCCTGGGATTGGCGGCGTATATCGTCATGCTTTACCGCTGGTCGCTCCGGGAGCCTCCCGAGGTGGAAGCGGAATACGCGGAAAGGGAGACGCCGGACGGCGGGGGACTGCGCGATGCGGGGAAGGTTATTTTCGGGCTGGCGGCCTTGGCCGGAGGCGGCAATCTCCTGGTCGAAGGCGCGGTGGGCGTCGCACGCTGGGCCGGTCTTTCCGAATTGGTCATTGGCCTGACCGTGGTCGCGGTCGGGACGTCGCTGCCGGAGATGGTGACCGCGATTATCGCGGTTTTGAAAAATCATAGCGACATCGCCATCGGAAATGTTCTCGGGAGTAATATTTTTAATACGCTGGGCGTGCTCGGCGCAACGGCGGCGGTGCAGCCCATCAGCGTGCAAAAGGCGCTGCTTGTGAGAGACTTGCCCGTCATGGGATTTTTGACGTTTCTGCTTATTCCCTTTTTAAGAAGCGGACTGGTTTTGAAACGCCGGGAAGGTGTTTTGCTGGTGGCGATCTATTGCTTCTATATCGTCATTTTACTGATGTATCATTCCTGACAAACGGTGCAATTACCACGTCACGACGGCGTCGTGTTCAAAAATCATGTCCAGCATTTCCTCGTATCCGATTTTTCGGTAAGGCGTGGCTTCTCCGGGTAAAAGATCGTCCGCTAAAACAGCGACGGGGGCTTTGAACTCCGAAAGTGCAATTCGCACGGCATTCTGGATCAACAGGATTGAAATGTCACAAGAGGCGGCTGTCTCTTGAATCAGATCGCACAGGGCGGCATCCCGCTCATGCTTTAAAATATGCAGCATTGTTCGTTTTTCTGCCATGTGCTTTAAAAGCTGAAAAAGACCTCGGCTTCAGTGATTTTTGAGGCCAGGACTTTTTTGGAAATCCACACCGTCCTGTAATCTATTCTGAGGTCCGTGTTTTTCGTTACGCGGGTTTCATCCAGATAAAAAGCCGGGATAAAGCCGTTTAACACGGCAAGAAATTTGTTCAAGTGGTCTTCGTCCACAAAATCGTCCGTGTCCCGGCTAAGCACAAGCGCGCCTTGTCCGGACAAGAGCACGGAAACGGTGTGCCCGCTTGAAGCCAGACCGAGCGCGATCCGAATGCCTTCGCAGGCGCGGTGACTTGCGCGGGGATCGCTTTGAATAAAAACCGCGATATTTTTTAACCGGGGCTTCATCTCTTTGCGTTAATTCAGCGTGATAAAGCGGTCGCAGCCCTTGACCAGGTCCGAAAGGACGGCCAAGCCCCCGAAAACACCTTTATCACTGATTGGAATATGATAGCGTTGCGCGCCGTAGGCGCAGAGAAAGAGCTTGAGTCCTTTTTGATAGAGGGCTTCGATTTTGTTTTCCGAAGCGTTCTTAACGCCTTCATCCAAGAGATAAAGATAGGGCTGGACATCCTGTTTCAAGGCCTCCTCAATGAGGGCGACAGCGGTTGCGAGATTCGAATCCTCCGGGGGCGTCGAAAGAAGGATGCCCAGTTTTCGCTTTGGCACGACACGATTTCCTTCTCTAATGAAAGGGGGCAGTGTAACACAATGAAATGCCGCACAGCGAAAAATAGACTTTTTCCGCTGGAGAATATGGGGTGTATCTTGCCTCGAATATGGCCGCATTTCTTGACCTCTTTTTTACCCTCTGTTAGACTATGGGGCGATTTTTTACCTAATAAAATGAATACGGAGGATGAGTAATGGGAAGCGATGCACCTTTCACTTTGGAAGTCGATGGCGTGGTGGAAAAAACGGTTCAGTGGGATTACGAGTCCCTTCTTAATATTCCTGAAGAGTATCAGGTTCCCGATGTGAGCCAGCATGTCGCGGGCATGGTCGGCGCGGGGGTTCGTGTCAAGGCTCTTTTAAATGCCGCGATGCCGCTTCCTCATTCAGACCATGTGACCTTCCATTCTCAAGACGGGAAATTCGCGGCGAGCGTCGCATTAAGTGATTCGATGGATCGCGCCATTCTCATTTATCAGCGCGATGGCGCACCCTTGCCGGAATCCAAGGGCGGTCCACTCCGGCTGGCCATTCCCCAGGGAGATGACGAGTGCTCCAACGTGAAATCGGTCATTCGTATCGAAGTGACGTCGGGAAAGGGGAGGGACACGACCTACGATCCTTTTCATGACATCCCTGAAATTCACGGCCATTCCCACGAGGGGCATTCGCACGATCACTCTCATTCTCATTCCCATGATCACGATCAAGACCACAGCCATCATCACGGGCACAGTCATTCCCATTAAATTACGAGCATTCTCAAGATGAAAAAAAACGGCCTGAATTTCAGGCCGTTTTTTTTATTTTGAAACAGAGGTGTTCTTGCCATGATTCCCGTTTTTTCGTATGATGATGCCCGGAATTTTTTTAAACGAGGAGCATTACATGAAAATAAGTACGGTACAATTTTTTTTAGCGTTGGTTGGTGTTGTTGTCTTTCAGGGATTTTCATTTGCGGCGGATACAGCCTTAACCGAGAAAGTCGCGCGTGAGCTGCTCGAAGTTTCGGGCGCGACAAAGATGGCCCCTGCGGTCACGGAGCAATTGATTCAGCAGCAGCGAAAAATGATGCCGGACATTCCGGAGGCCTTCTGGAAGGAGTTCCTCCAAGAGGTGGATCCCGAGGAGTTGAACAAGAAAATGACCGGGATTTACGCGAAACATTTCAGCATGGATGAAATGAAGAAAATTATCGCTTTTTACAAAACAGAAGCGGGAAAAAAATTTACAACGAAACTGCCGGAAATCGCCCAGGAGTCCAGGGGAGTGTTCAGAGAATGGACGATGGCGCTTCGGATGAGAATCACCAAAAAACTTGAAAAAACCGATCTTAAAAAGATGCGGGAAAATCCCTGAATGTTTTGAGCTTCGCGTGCATCAGCACCCATGATGAAAAATATTGCCCTCGCCGTCGGTCTTTCGCTGCTGGGTGTCGGCCTTTTTTTTGTGGTTGATCGGCTTTTCGATAATAAGCAAACCGCTGTTCATTTCACGGAAAAAATCACATCCTCCGATTTTACCGAAGACCTTTTAAAGGATGCGAAATCACCGGGGGCGAAGTATTTTTTGGATATCTGCACACAGTGCCACATCACACCGGACCCGAAAGCCCATCCGCCCGAGGCATGGCCGGAGATTGTGACCCGGGAGATTGAAAAGTTGAAAGCGGCGAAAAAAACAAGGCCCGAACTGATGATTCCCAATTCAAAGGAAATCGAAGAGATGACGGCCTTTCTTTCCAAAAAAGCGGCGAGACGGGAATAAACCGGGCCTTTGCATGGTATTGCGCGCGGGTTTGATTTCGTTGTCACGCTTCCGATATAGTCATCTTACGCTTTTGTCAGAAAATAAAGCGCCACGATAACCGCCATGTATAAGGAGCGCGTTTCATGAAAAAGTTTGCTTTGTTGTTGATTATGAGTTTGATGGTTCTTACTTTTTCGGCAGTCGGTTTCGCGGGGGGTGACCACCCGGGAGGTCATGGCAAAAAAACGGTCGGTGAAGTGGTCAAGGCCCAAGGGTCTTTCGTCACCGTTAAGGATGAACATGGGAAAAGCCACAAGTTCCATGTGGACAAGTCAACCCACCTCAAGGGCAAAATCAAGTCCGGCACGAAAGTCGAGGTAGAATCGACCGACAGGGGACACGCTATCTCCATGACGGCGAAAGAATAAGCAACTTCTGATCTTTAATCCAAAAGCGCCGCGCTTTTTTTATTTAAGTTCGAGATATTGCCCAAGAGCACGGAGGTCTGAGATAACGGGGATGCCGCCGCGCCCGTTGTAAAGCCCGGCCCGGTCCAGCAGGATCGCTCTCATCCCGGCCGCCCGCGCGCCCTTGACGTCGTGCTTGGGATGGTCGCCGACATAGAGCGTTTCTTCAGGTTTGAAGCCGGTTTTTTTGAGCGCCGCTTCAAAAATTTCCGGTCGGGGTTTCGCGGCTCCGGCCCCGCTTGAAAAAACGATGGTGTCGAAATACGTTCGTAGTCCGAGCTTTGCAGAAATCGAAAGCAGGCGCGAATCGAAATTTGAAATAATGCCCAAGATATACCCGGCGCGACGCAGGTCTCTTAAAACGCTTTCAACTTCGGGAAAGCACCGCCATGTGTCTTTTTCCTCAAAGAGCCGGTAAAGCGCCTCAAAATAGGCCTCGAATTGTGGGAAATGAATGCCGTCAAAAACTGTTTGGACGATGTTGCGCCACCAGGCGTATTCCAAACGCTCAAGTTCTTTTTGGGCAACGCCGGGGAAGGAAAGAGGCGGTGCGGCCTTGAAGGCGGTTTTGAATCTTTGATCCAGGGTGTCCGCATCGACCTGCACCCCATATTTTCCCGCCACACGGCTGTAGTAAACACCGATGGGCTCGGCCGCTTCAAAAAGCGTATCCCCCGCATCGAAAAAGACGCCCTTCACCGCTGCCCGTATTGTCATGAAGACGAGGTCGGCTTTAGACGGTGCTTCGCCTCCAGCCCCTTCACCAGGGCGTGGAGCACTTGGTTTACGGGCGTCGGGATGCCGTGTCGTTCTCCCCTCCGAACCAAATCGCCGTTGAGGTACTCGATTTCGGTCGCTTTCCCGTTCCGGTAATCTTCGTACATGGAGGTGTAATAATCCTTCAAGTCGTGGGAGACGGCAATGGTGCTTTCGATGATTTTGGAATTGATGTCGATGCCCTCGGCGGCGGCCACGGCAATCACCTCTCGGATGCCCTCCCGGACAATTCCGAGCAGTTCGGCGTTCTCCAAAATCAAGGAAATGGGGTGGTCGAGAATGACGGACAGCGGGTTGAAGGTGGCGTTCCAGCAGAGCTTTTCCCACTTCGCCCGCCGGATGTTGCCTGTCAGACGGCAGTCAATACCCGCCCGGTCGAATACCTGATGGACGGCCCTTGCCCGCGCGCTTTTTTTGCCGGAAAGCTCGCCGAGCGAAATCGTGCCTCTCCGGGCGTGCTCGACCACGCCCGGCCGCGCCAGCCGCGCTGTAATAAAGGCCACGCCCGCTAAAACGCAGTCTTGGGTGTCGTAGGTTTTCAGGATCTCGTCTTCCGTCCCGACGCCGTTTTGCAGGGTCAAAATCACCGTCTCTTGTTCGACGAGGGGGGCAATGTCTTTTAGCGCGGCGGCGACATCGGTGCATTTGACCGCCAGAATAATCAAATCCACCGGGCCAATACGGGCGAGATCTTGCGCCTGCACGACGGGCGGATGGATTGAAAAATCACCCGCCGGGCTCACAATTTTCAAGCCCGCTGAGGACAGGCTTTCGAAAGTACCGCTTCGAACCAGAAAGGTGACGTCCGTCCCCGCGCGGTAAAGTAGGCCGCCGAAATATCCGCCGACGGCCCCGGCCCCCGCAACCAGGATTTTTTTGACGGGTTTTTCTGTTTCTTCATTCAAAAGACACCCCTTGATTCGAAAAAATAGCAGCACGAAACAGGTCGGAAATCATCATACCGCAAACAGGATCATGAGGACAATTCGCCCAAGCCAGGCCCTTGACATTGGACGAAGCATTCCCTATATTGCCGGTGAGGGAT
>JBHHXB010000121.1:0-7407 GCA_046756825.1 Nitrospiria bacterium
GATGCCGTCCGCCAGAAAAAAATACGGCTCATCCCCGAAAGCTGGGAGGCCAATTATTTCGGCTGGATGGAAAATATCGAGGATTGGTGCATCTCCCGCCAAATCTGGTGGGGGCATCAAATCCCGGTCTGGTACTGCCGGGACTGCGATCCGAAGGTGTTGATTTCCCGTGTCGGCGTCGGAGCTGTGGGTGAAGGTGGGAATTTACCCGAACCGACGGACGAGACGGTTTACACCGGCATCAACGCAAGACCGATTGTCGGAGAAACGTCCTGCCCGAAGTGCGGCGGGTCAAATCTTGTTCAGGATCCCGATGTGCTGGATACCTGGTTTTCGTCGGCGCTGTGGCCCTTTTCCACGCTCGGATGGCCTGCGGAACAACAGCCGGATGATGCCGCACAAAAGGAAGCCTGCGCCCTGTTAACGCGATTTTATCCAACCGCCGCTCTGGTCAGCGGCTTCGACATCCTCTTTTTCTGGGTCGCACGGATGATCATGATGGGGCTGCACTTCATGAAAGACGTGCCTTTTAGGGATGTCTACATCCACGCCCTCGTGCGGGACGCCGAGGGTCAAAAGATGAGCAAGTCGAAGGGAAACGTCATCGACCCGCTCGATTTAATGGACCGCTACGGCACGGACGCCCTGCGCTTTACTCTGGCGGCGATGGCCTCGCCGGGGCGGGACATCAAGCTCTCGGAAGACCGAATTGAGGGCTACCGGAATTTTTGCAACAAACTCTGGAACGCCGCCCGCTTTATCTTGATGCATCGTCCGGCGCCGGAAACAAAACCGCCTTCGGCCCGGAAGACCAGCAATTCAACAGATTTAAACCACTGGCTTCAAAGCCGCTTGCACACCACAATCGCATCGGTCAACAGTGCGCTTGAACAGTACCGCTTTGACGAAGCGGCGCAGGCGATTTATCAATTCACGTGGCACACTTTCTGCGATTGGGGCGTGGAACTTGCGAAAGTGGATTTCCAAAACGAAGAAACACGCGACGAAACCTATCGAACCCTCTCCGCCACATTCAAGGCAACTTTGAGTCTGCTCCACCCCTTCATGCCTTTTCTGACGGAAGAACTGCTGGCGCATTTTCAGGACGGGATGGCCGGCTGTGCCATCCCTGAATACCCGCAATACGATGCGGACAAAAAAGACATGGCAAGCGAAGAGCGTGTGCAGTCGATTGTCATCGACACTGTTTTGGCGGTCCGAAACATGCGGGGCGAAATGAATATCCCCCCGTCGGAGGCGCTGCCCCTGATCATCTCTGTGGAAAACGCGGAAAAACAGGGCCGGTTTGAGGCACAGATGTCCTACATCAAACGATTGGCGCGTCTCAGCGATGTAAGACTTGGGATCCATCTCGAAAAACCCGCCCGGTCCGCGACGGCTAAAACATCCTGTGCCGAGCTTTATCTGCCGCTGGATGAGGAACGGCTCCGTGATGAACTCGCGCGGATCGGCAAACGGCTGGATAAAACTGAAAAATCACTCGGTATCCTGGAGAAAAAATTGGGCAACGCGCAATTTACGGCCAATGCACCGAAGCAGGTTGTGGAGAAAGCCAGAAAGGAACGCGAAGCCCTCCTTCAGGACCAGGACCGTCTCTCGGGCGAGTGTCGTCATCTTCAAAGCCTGCTTGCCGGCGGAGACGTTTAATGATTGAACCCTTTCTCGCCCGGGATCTCGTGCATCAGGCCCTGAACGAGGACTTGCTCTACGGGGACCAAACGACAGATGCACTGTTCCAGGAATCGTTTGACGCCATCGGCGATGCCGTGGCCAAAGAGGACATGGTCGTCGCCGGTCTCGACCTTTTTGAAACGGTGTTCAAGGCATTGGACCCCGCGCTTCAATTTGAGGCGGCGTCTTCTCCCGGCCAACGATTGAAGTCCGGAGATTTGATTGCCCGCGTGAGCGGAGACGGTCGGAGTATTTTAAAAGGAGAGCGCACCGCGCTTAATTTCCTCCAGCGGCTCTCCGGTATCGCCACGCTGACCCGGGCCTTTGTCTCTGCCGTCGAAGGCACCAGGGCGCAGGTGGTGGACACCCGGAAAACCACGCCCGGCTGGCGTGCGCTTGAAAAAAAGGCCGTCCGACTGGGCGGCGGCGGCAATCACCGCTTCCACCTTGGCGACATGGTGCTGATCAAGGACAACCATATCGCGCTGTCGGGGGGGATCAAAAAAGCCGTCGAAAAAGTCCGATCGGCCGTGGGCCATCCCCTGAAAATCGAGGTGGAAGTCGGCCATATTTCGGAACTGCATGAAGCCCTTGCATCCCAGGTCGAGATTATCATGCTGGACAATATGACCGTGGATGAAATTCAGACGGCCGTTACCGTGATCCGCGAAAAGGATCCGAATATTTTGATTGAGGTCTCCGGGGGTGTGCGGCTTGAAACCGTTGGCGCGATGGCCCGCTGCGGGGCGGATTTGATTTCCGTCGGCGCGCTTACGCACTCCGCCCGTGCGATGGACATCAGTCTTGAAATGTCCTAACGCGGTGAGGGGCCGCGTATGAGCATCAATGTGGATCAAATCACCGCATATTGCCGGGCGCAGGCCGAGGTGCGGGACATCATTCATGAAGCCCTGTTATTTGACGAGATCACGTCCACCAACAAAATCGCCCTGGAAATGGCCTCGGACGGCATGCCGGAAGGCCTGGTGATTCTGGCCGAATCTCAAACGCGCGGGAAGGGGCGGCTTGATCGCGACTGGTATTCGCCCCCGGGAAAAAATATTTATGCGTCGTTTTTCCTGAGACCCGCGCTTCAGGTGAGGGAATACCCGCTTTTTTCACCCGCGGCAGCCCTTGGACTGGTCAATGGGATTGAAGCCTTCACCGGGCTTGCGTGTCAAATCAAGTGGCCGAATGACCTGATGATTTCGGATAAAAAAGTGGGCGGCATTCTATTAGAGACTGGCGCATCGGGCGCACAGTCCGCAGCGCTTGTGATTGGAGCGGGGATCAATGTCAACATCAATCAGCATGATTTTCCCGAGACGTTGCAAGATAGCGCTACGTCACTTAAAATCGCCGCAGGCGCGCACATCGACCGCACGGGCCTGATCATTGCCCTCATCGAAGGGCTGAGCACGCAAATTCATTCGTTACAAAAAGGAGGGGCGAACGCGATGTTTCGCGCCGTTCGGGAAAAATGCGCGACTCTGGGTCAAAAGGTTCGCGTAACCACCCCCCGTCAGGTTTTCGAGGGCCGCGCCGAAAGCATTGACGACGACGGGGCCTTGCTGATCCGGCTGGGAGATCAAAGCCGGAGAAGGATCCTGATTGGCGATATCTCTCATCTAAGAACATCTGAGGGGGCGACTCGAACACCCCCTCCCCCCCCGAATTCCTTCTCGAAATAGAGATTCCGCCATGCTGCTCGTCATCGATATCGGAAACACGGACATCGTCATGGGCCTGTTTCAGGATGAAAAACTGGCCGGGCAATGGCGAATTGCGACACGTCTGCATCAAACCCCGGATGAATACGGTCTGTTGCTGCGTCAATTACTTCTGGAGGAGGCGTGGTCTGTGGCGCAGATCGACGGCGTGATCTTGTCGAGTGTCGTCCCGCCGCTGACCTCGCTTTTTCAAGAGATGATCTCCCGCTATTTTCCCGTGGAGCCGCTGGTGGTCACGGAAAAATTAAAAACGGGTCTGAGGCTTTGCATCGACAACCCCAAAGAAATCGGGGCGGACCGGATTGTGAATGCCGCCGCGGCCTATCACCTTTACGGCGGGCCGCTTGTGATTGTGGATTTGGGGACGGCCACGACCTTTTGCGTGGTTTCGGAATCGGGGGATTATTTGGGGGGGGCCATCGCGCCGGGCATGGCCCTCTCCGCCGAAGCCTTGGTCAGCCGGGCCGCGAAACTGCCGCGTATCGAATTAAGCAATCCCGGCAAGGTTATCGGCACGGACACCGTATCGAGCATGCAGTCGGGGCTGTTCTTCGGTTATGTCGGACTTATTCATGAAATCGTCCACCGAATGCATGCGGTTTTGGGCGGGACAACACCCGTCATCGCGACCGGAGGGCTTTCTTCTCTGATCGCGCCGGAATGCCCTGTGATTTCAAAAATTCACCCGACCTTGACTTTGGAAGGGCTCATGATTATTTACAAAATGAACACCTCTGGTTGAGGATGCCGAGGGGATGCGGCGCACCGCTGTTATTCTTGACACTCAAAGAGGCGATTTGATAGGGTGCTGGCACTCTTCCCGGGTGAGTGCTAAAACAGATGGAATTGGACAAACGAAGCAAGCACGTTTTAAAGGCGGTAATTTCGTCGTATATCAAAACCGCTCTGCCGGTCGGCTCAATGAGCCTTAAGGAGCGATTCGATTTCGGGGTCGGTCCGGCCACGATTCGTAATATCATGGCGGACTTGGAGGAAGGCGGGTTTTTGACCCACCCCCATACCTCCGCCGGTCGTGTTCCGACGGAAAAAGGATACCGCTTTTATGTGGACACGCTTTTTGAGGAAGACACCTTTTTGAGTCATCAGGAGCAGATCCGGGTGGAGGCCGAAAAACTGGTCAAAAGAGAGGACGCGAATGCACTGTTGCAGGATACCTCGAAACTTCTGTCGGATCTGACGCATTACATGTCCATCGTATCCGCGCCCAAAATCACATCGGCACGCATCCGGCATATTGAATTTATTCGACTCCGAGCCAATTGCGTCATGGCCATTACGGTCTCGGAAGCGGGTTTTGTTCAGAATAAGTTTTTTGACCTGGCCAAGGATATTTCTCAAAAGTCGCTCAATGATATTTCAGATTATCTGAACCGTTTTTACCAGGGGATGACGTTGCAGGGGATTCGGGAAAAGCTCAGGGTTCAGACGGAAAAAATGGAAAGCCTGTATGATCACCTGGAAACCGAGGCCTTTGAATTGACGGGATATGCCATGGGGGAACGTCATGGAAAGGATGCCGGGGAATTGTACACCGATGGCGCGACCCATATTTTTGATCTGCCGGATTTTTCCGATGTCAAAATCATGAAAAATCTGCTGGAGGCCGTCAAGGAAAAACAGGCGGTGATCCAGCTCTTGGACAAATATATCGGAAGTCAGGGGGTGCAGGTTTTTATTGGATCTGAAAACCGTTTTTTAGGCAATCATGGTTTTAGCCTGGTTGTTTCTCAATACAAGCGCGGGGATCGCGTTTTAGGTGCCCTCGGCGTGATCGGCCCGACCCGTATGGAGTACTCCAGGGTCATTCCCCTGGTGGATTCCGCCGCAAAACAAGTCAGCCGGCTATTGGAAGATTTGTCATAACACGTGAAGTGAGGGAGGGAAGCTTGACAGAAAAGGACGATATGAAAGACCCGATCACGGAGGAAGTTGCCCCGGAGGAAGAAAGCAGCGAAGAAACCCCGCCGCTTTCCGAGGGGGAACAGCTTCAGTCCGCGTTTGAAGCCCAGAAAAAGGCGGCGGAAGAAGCGCAGGCGCGCTACCTGCGTGTGCTCGCGGATCATGAAAACTACAAAAAGCGGACGCAAAAAGACCAGTTGGATCAGATTAAATTTGCGAATGAGCGTTTGGTCAAGGAAATTTTGCCCGTCATCGACAACCTGGAACGGGCGATTGCGCATTCCGGCGAGACACAAGATTTTGAAAAAATAGTGGAAGGCGTCACCATGATTCATAAACAGCTTCTCACCGTGCTGGACAAATTCGGGGTGAAGCCGGTGGATTGTCTCAATCAACCCTTCGATCCCTTTCATCACCAGTCTGTCGGACAAGTCGAGATTGAGGCGGATTCGAAAACACAGGAAAACCACGTCGTGAATGAAGTTCAAAAAGGCTATTTTTTTAATGAGAAAGTGCTTCGTCCCTCGCTCGTCATGGTGGCGAAAAAGAAGCAGGCGCCGACCGGTGAAAATGAGGCGGAGCCCGCGTCATCGAACTAGGGAGCGTTGTGATCAGGACATTGAAACTTAAAAGAGGCAATTGATGTTGAACCGGTATTTTTTGACATTTATGGATAAGGAGAAGAACAAATGGGTAAGGTAATTGGCATTGATCTTGGCACCACGTTCTCGTGTATGTCGGTTGTCACCGGGGGTGACCCGGAAGTCATTTCAAATGTGGAAGGTAACCGCACGACCCCTTCCGTCGCGGCCATCACGGAAAAAAATGAACGGCTCGTGGGATTGGTGGCGCGTCGTCAGGCCGTCACCAATCCGGAGAATACGGTCTTTTCCATCAAGCGCTTGATGGGACGAAAAATGGACTCTGCGGAAGTCGTCGAAGCCAAGGGCCGTCTCCCTTACAAGATCGTCGCCTCTGATAATAATGACGCCCATGTTGAAATCCAGGGTAAGCAATACAGTCCCCCGGAAGTTTCCGCCATGGTGCTCCAAAAACTCAAACAGGACGCGGAGCATTATCTGGGTGAAAAAGTCACCGAGGCCGTTATTACCGTCCCCGCCTATTTTGATGACAGCGAACGGCAGGCGACGAAGGATGCCGGGGCGATTGCGGGCCTGAAAGTGCTTCGAATCATCAACGAGCCGACCGCCGCCGCGCTGGCCTACGGGCTCGACAAAAAAACAGATGAGAAAATCGCGGTTTATGACCTCGGTGGCGGGACTTTTGATGTGTCCATTCTTGAAATCGGCGACGGTGTTTTTGAGGTGAAATCCACCAATGGCGATACTTACCTGGGCGGAGATGATTTTGATCTCACCATTTTGGAGTGGCTCACCTCGGAATTTAAAAAAGAAAGCGGTATTGATCTCAAAAATGACAAAATGGCGCTTCAGCGTCTCAAGGAGGCCGCGGAAAAAGCGAAAATTGAACTGTCCTCCTCTCAGGAGACGGAAATCAACCTGCCGTTTATCACCGCAGACGCCTCCGGGCCGAAGCACCTTGCCATTAAGCTGACCCGCGCTAAACTGGAGCAGTTGGTCGATTCGTTGATTCAGAGAACCATTGAACCCTGCCGGAAGGCCTTGGCCGATGCCGAGCTTCAGGCCGGAGACATCAATGAAGTCGTGCTCGTGGGGGGCATGACCCGTATGCCGAAGGTGCAG
The DNA here is from genome assembly GCA_046756825.1 of Nitrospiria bacterium. Classification (GTDB taxonomy): domain Bacteria; phylum Nitrospirota; class Nitrospiria; order SBBL01; family JAADHI01; genus JAADHI01. The sequence continues at coordinate 7,067 of JBHHXB010000121.1, forward strand.
GAGGTGGTCAAAGGCTTTTTCAATAAAGAGCCTCACAAGGGTGTGAACCCGGACGAGGTGGTGTCTATCGGCGCGGCCATTCAGGGCGCGGTTTTAACGGGTGATGTGAAGGACGTCCTGCTCCTGGATGTCACCCCGCTTTCCCTCGGCATTGAAACCCTGGGCGGCGTGTTCAGCCGAATTATCGACCGGAACACCACCATTCCCACGAAGAAGAGTCAGATTTTTTCAACCGCAGGCGACAATCAGAACGCCGTGACCATCCGGGTCCACCAGGGTGAGCGGGAAATGGCCAACGACAACAAGCTCTTGGGACAGTTTGACTTGGTGGGCATTCCCCC
>JBHHXB010000122.1:0-7078 GCA_046756825.1 Nitrospiria bacterium
AGCAGTCCGCCGAAATTTTCGCGCGGAAGCGGCGCGGCATCAAAAAAAGCGGCGCGCAAACCGTGGCAACCTCCTGTCCCGCCTGCATGATCCAGCTCAACAATGGACTCAAAGGTGCGGCCAAGGTCAAGCACATCGCCCAGATTTTACTTGAGCAGCAACAAAAAAGTTAAAGCGGTTTGAGAGGAAAATCCTTCGTTACTTTTAAAAAGTAGTTGCACTTTCCCTCGCGCAATCCCAAGTGTTCCGAGTGGATAATCTGCGACCCCTTGGGACGGCAGGATTTATTCCTTCAAAGTCACCCGAAGTTTATTTCCCTGTTGTTCCCAGGTGAAGGTGACGGCCTGGTTTAAGTCCAGTACGAGGCGGAGTTTATTGGGATGCTGGCCGATCCGCACCCGCTTTATATAAAGATCATCTCCCGGAATCCTGTCCCGCTTCATGGATTTGCGTTTCACGCCGGGCAAGTCAATCACGAGCCGGTCTTTCTTTTTTCCGACGAAGAAAATATCCGGGGAGAGCTTCCCGTCGGACGTGACGACCAACTGCAATGCGTCTCCCTGAATCAGCTTGACGTCCGAGACAAAGCGCGCCGGACTTGCTTTTCCCTGTTCTGCTTTTTTTTCAACCATCACAGGCGGTGTGTTCGCCGTTTTCGGGGTGTCCGGCATGACTTTCTCCGGTGTTACCGTAACCAGGGGCGGAGAGCTGGAATCCGCCTTCATCTCGGATTCACCCGAATCAAGCGGTGTTACGGCCTCTTTCGTTGGCGGTGCGGGTATCTCGTCTTCAAAGAAAATAAAACTTTTTTTATGCCGGGGTTCAACCTGCCGGGCTTGCCCGGGGCCGGTGGCCTTTTCCACCCGTGTGACTTCAATTACGATATTCAAGCCTTCGGGGCGAACATCCGTTTTGACCAGACCATTTAATTCAAACTCAAGACGTGAGACGTCGAGGGCATCGCTGGAGGCAAGCGTAATCGTGCGTACGGGGCCTTCCTCCATGTTAATTTTGTCTTCGTATTGTCCAAAGGTGACGTCCGCCATTTCAATGACAAGCCGGTCTGGATCGGAGAGACGAAAAGAGGTGTATAAAATCGGTTCCTCGGATTCCAGCTCAATAATCGTTTTATCAATGCCTTTCGCGATACGGATATCCTGAATTTTAATCGGATCGGACGAGCCGACGGGTCTCCGCGTTGTTTTCAGGGTGCAAGACAGTGTGAGGCCCAGGATGATTGTGATGAATGTCCTGGTAACCAAACGGCTCAATGGTCTGTGTCTCGGTTCCATGTTTCCCCTCCTTTTGGAGCTGGTCTCTGAAAGAACGTTCGTGGTTCAATAAAGCGATTTTCAGTATTCAATTTTTTGATTGGAAGATGGGTGTATGTCTATACCATTAAAGAGAAAAAATCAATATTCGCATGAGATGCGCTTTTTATTAGATTGCGGCGCCTCAGGTTTTTAAACATCAGTTTTAAGGAGCGTGAAGATCAGGAATGGTTTTTGTCATGAGTGAGCTGAGCCGATTTTTTTGCTTTTTGATCGGCCCGCGTGAGCCATTTCCGGATGCGGTTGGAATCGCCGTACTTGCTGAGTTTCCCCCATGAGTTGAGCAGGACGACGATGAGGCGGCGGCCGGCGATTTCGGTTTGCATGACGAGGCAATACCCGGATGCGGCGATATACCCTGTTTTACTCAATTCGATATCCCATTTCTTATTTTGAACCAGGCGGTTGGTGTTCATAAACTCGACTTTCCAGCCCTTCCGCAGGTCAGTGACAAAATCCCGTTTCAGGGTGGAGACTCTTCGAATGAAGGGATAATGATAGGCCGTTTTGACCAGCACCGCCAAATCGGAGGCCGTGGATACATTCCCGCTTCTTAAGCCTGAAACGCCCTTAAACATCGTGTCTTTCAGGCCCATTTTTTTTGCTTTTTGATTCATGGCGGCGACGATGGCTTTGTGGCCGCCGGGAAAGGTTCGGCCTAAGGCCGCGGCGGCGCGATTATCCGATCCGGCCAGGGTGATTTTAAGCAGGTCGTCCCGTGTCATTTTTGTCCCGTAACTGAGCCTTGACCGGGATCCGCGCAGCCGGTCCCGGTCGGCACGGGTGATTTGAATCACCTCTTCCCCCGGAAGCCCGGCGTCGAGCACCACCATTGCCGTCATCAATTTCGTAATGGAAGCAATGGGCTGCTGCGTGTCTTTGTTTTTTTCAAACAATACTTCACCTTCGCCGAGATCGACGACGAGCGCCATTTCCGAACGCAGAAAAAGTTTCCTGGGATCCAGGTGGGGGCGCAGTGAATAAGGCGCGCTTTTTTCAAGATCGGGATTGGTCCGGACTGAAAGCGGCTCCGAGTGACTGACACCGATCATGGCGAGTTGAAGGATGAAAAACAACGCGGTCCGACAGATTGGGTGGATGTTTTTTTTCGAGGAGAAACCGTGAGAGGTCAATGAAAATGTCCTTGCAACTGGGGTCATCCTGAGCCGCCCCAAAGGATAACGAACATTCCAGAGTCCGTCAATCACAAATATATGATTCCGGGGATAAGGGGGTGACAAGCGGTTTTGCGTCATTATAAAATATACAATTTTTGGAGGAATGATGGAACGTCCTGCTTTTTTAACTGGTCTCACCCGTTTTCAAATGCGTCTCATTGAAGTTTGCCGGTCGCTAGCGGCGGATGATCGGGTTTTTGTCAGTGTCGCGGATATCCTTCGTGTTATCGCCGTGCATGACTGGGGGATGGACGAAGAAGGTTTTGAGGAGGAATGCGAGGAACTCGGCAGCGAGGTGCGCCCCATCGACGCCTATGATGAAGAAACCGTGGGCTATGCCTACCGCACCTTGCTCAACATGGGACTGCCTTGGCGGAATCGGTACCCGTATTTTGACTTGAGCGGGATGATGGGTGATTTTCATGATGAGGTGCCCTTTGGGCCGGAATCCGTTGAGACTCGCCTGACTCAAAACACGCACATCCTGTTTCCCCTTCAGAAAAAGCCCTTGCTTCCGGTGGCGCTTTTAAACGGGGTGACCTTGAGTGATGGCGCTGAAGTCCCGCCGCACCATGTCGAAGAGCTTTGGATGGCGATGGAGCAGGTCCGGCAGGATCCCGATGTCGCCCTTGATGACTTGATGGAAATTCTCCCCGGCCCGGATTTCGGCGCGGGCGGCGTTGTCGGCGGTTTCGAGGCCATCCGCGCCCTGTACGAAAAAGGAGAAGGCGTGCTCACACTGCGCGGCAAAATCGAAACGATTATCGACGGTGGCCGGACGCGTATTGAAATCCAATCCCTCCCGCACGGGATTTTAATCAACGCCATTTTGCGGCAGATACGCGCGCTGAAAGACAGCGGCCGTCTCCCCGCGTTTCTTTTAAAAGACTACTCCGAAGGAAAAACACCACGCATCGTGATGGACATGCCTCCGGAAATATCAGTCGACGCCCTCAAGACCATTCTCTATCAGGAAACGGATTTGGAGCGTTCCGTGTATTTTCGGTGCGGGTTTCAAGACGACCACGGATGGACCGTCGAAGGGCCGCTTATCGCGGTTTTAAAGGAAGCCGTGGCCCAGTGTCCTTCGGGCTGGAAGCAAAAAAACGGAAACGCGATTGCGTTTGTCCCTTTTTTTAGAGAAATCATGCGGCACGGCGGCTATAAAAACCCGCTGAGCAAGTTGTCGGATGAGCGAAAAACCGCCGTCACAAAGATGGTTTCCTTATGAATGCTTTTGTGTTCGCCACGGATCAACGCCCTCAGAACCGGGTTCGTGGAAAGCATCCCGCCTTCCTCCCCTTGGAAAATCGTCCTCTGTTGCTGTATGTACTCATGGCCCTGGATCGCGTGGAGGCTATTCAAAAAATCACCGTCATCGGGCCCCCGAAAGAAGTCATGCGGGCTGTGGAAAGCGTGATGTTTGTGATGCCCTTTCAAAAACAGATCGTTGTTTTAGAACCCAGGGAGACCCTGCTTGAAAGCCTGGAGGCGACCGTCCCAGGGTCGGGTGTTGGCGAGAGCGGGCAGGACGGCCTGTCGATGATTTCAGATCCCGCGCTCTATCTGCCCGGCAACATCCCCTTTGTCACCACTGCCGAAATATCAACCTTTATTGCGTCCGCCGACATGCGTCAATTCGATTGCTGCGTTTCTTATGCATCGGCAAATGCCTATGATTTTTTAGGATCAACACAGCCCCAAGTCTCCACGAAATTTAAAACGGCTTATCACTTGGAAAAAGAGGCGGTCCATTTGGGACGACTTTTTCTGGCAAGACCTGGGCAAATGGGGCACCCCGCCGCGCTAAAAAAAATATTGACCTTGTTTCAATCGAGGACATCGAACGCGCCGGGGGATGAAAACCCAATCGAGTCGTTTTTGAAATTAGCCGGTTTTAAACTTGAAGGAAAAGGGAGTGCTGTTTACCCCGGTCTCGCCGATCTTGCTGCACAAACCAGCGCATTTTTAAAGACCCGTGTTCAGTTGATCCAAACCCAAACGGGCGGCCACGCCCTCCCTGTGGAGGACGGCGATTCACATCGTTTTATCGCAGATCATTTCGAGGCCTGGCGGCAACAGATTGCCGAACTGAAAAGCGAACAGGGCGAAAAAATCTGTTCCATCTCCGGCACTGTCTGCGATTCTGAAAAAACAGAATGAACTTGAATAAATGGCGGCCGTCTCAGGAAAGGCCATCCAAATCGAGTAAAACGGGGCAGTGGTCGGAGCCCATGACCTGATTTAAAATATCGGCCTCCTTGATGTTCCCGGCAAGAGAGGGAGAGGCCAGCACGTAATCAATTCTCCAGCCTACGTTCCGCGCGCGTGCCCCGGCCCGAAAGCTCCACCAGCTGTACTTGACTTTGTCCGGGTGGACGCGGCGGAAGGTGTCGATAAAATCGGCGGCGATGAGGTTGTCCATGCCGTCGATCTCTTCCTGCATGTAGCCGGGGTTTTTATTGTAGTTCGCCTTGGGCCGGGCCAAATCCATAGGACGGTGGGCGACATTAAAATCGCCGCAGGCGATGACGGGTTTTTCCTTTTCCAGGGTTTTTAAATACGCCAGAAAATCGGCGTCCCATTCCTGACGGTATCCGAGCCGCTTGAGTTCGCTGCCGGAGTTCGGCGTGTACACGGTGACGAGAAAAAAACGCTCAAACTCCAGCGCGATGACGCGGCCTTCCCGGTCGTGATGATCCATGCCCATATCGGGCCGCACGGACAAGGGTTTCTCCTTCGTGAGGATCGCTGTGCCCGAATAGCCCTTTTTAACCGCCGAGTTGGCGTAAACGCGGTAGCCGTTCATCCCGCACAGGGCTTCTTCAACTTGATCGACCTGCGCCTTCGTTTCCTGAAGACAAAGCACGTCCGGCTTCATGGCCTCGACGGAGGCGGAAAAATCTTTTTTTATCGCGGCGCGAATGCCGTTCACATTCCAGGAAACGACACGCATTCATGAACTCCTTCGGGGTGGTTTTATTGTTTATGGTGGCTGTTTTTCCGAGGTCATCTTTCGGCCGGGTCGGGCACTTGGTTGGATATGGCTAGTGGGCAAGTTTTGCACTCGCGATACGATTTAGGCTCATTCCGGATTCCGCAGCCTCAATTGCGAGGTGCCGGTGTACTTCCGGAGGGACTCTCACCATGAACTTTCCACTATATTTTCTAGCAGATATGGGTGTCGGGATTTCTTCGTTGTTTTGAAGCATATCCCTGATACATTCTGCAACCACGGCGCGAATCCCGTTTAGCGCTTCTTCGGGAGTGGGCGCAAGCCAACTGAGGCTGGGAAATTCGGCACACAATCCGACAAGTTCTCCGTCTTCTCCGGACCACATGACTCGATAGGTATATTTGTTCACTTCATCAATCACGGCTTACCTCAAGTTTTTCAATGGCAAGTAATACTTGCTTCACCTGATAAGGTTTCGCTTTGCCTTTATGGTTTTGTATATTCACACGAGGATTTCCGGGCCAAGGCGTCTTGTAAATACAATGGCTGGTGCCGCTTTGGCGGGGTTTCCCAAAATAATGTTCGCAAACTTTCTGAATGTCGGTAAATCGTACCTCCTTGGGATTTGCTTCCATTTCCTTAAGAATTTTTGCTATTCTGCTCACAAGATTTTAATATCATTATTGATACTTTTAGTCAAGGTGTTCACAATTTCATCGCGGCGCGAATGCCGTTCACATTCCAGGAAACGACACGCATTCATGAACTCCTTCGGGGTGGTTTTATTGTTTATGGTGGCTGTTTTTCCGAGGTCATCTTTCGGCCGGGTCGGGCACTTGGTTGGATATGGCTAGTGGGCAAGTTTTGCACTCGCGATACGATTTAGGCTCATTCCGGATTCCGCAGCCTCAATTGCGAGGTGCCGGTGTACTTCCGGAGGGACTCTCACCATGAACTTTCCACTATATTTTCTAGCAGATATGGGTGTCGGGATTTCTTCGTTGTTTTGAAGCATATCCCTGATACATTCTGCAACCACGGCGCGAATCCCGTTTAGCGCTTCTTCGGGAGTGGGCGCAAGCCAACTGAGGCTGGGAAATTCGGCACACAATCCGACAAGTTCTCCGTCTTCTCCGGACCACATGACTCGATAGGTATATTTGTTCACTTCATCAATCACGGCTTACCTCAAGTTTTTCAATGGCAAGTAATACTTGCTTCACCTGATAAGGTTTCGCTTTGCCTTTATGGTTTTGTATATTCACACGAGGATTTCCGGGCCAAGGCGTCTTGTAAATACAATGGCTGGTGCCGCTTTGGCGGGGTTTCCCAAAATAATGTTCGCAAACTTTCTGAATGTCGGTAAATCGTACCTCCTTGGGATTTGCTTCCATTTCCTTAAGAATTTTTGCTATTCTGCTCACAAGATTTTAATATCATTATTGATACTTTTAGTCAAGGTGTTCACAATTTCATCGCGGCGCGAATGCCGTTCACATTCCAGGAAACAACACGCATCTATTTATTCCTGCGGGGTGATTTATTGTTTATAACTTCTGTCACTACTGTCCCGTTAAATTATCGAATAAATTCAATTGGTTAGACATATCGCA
>JBHHXB010000123.1:0-7048 GCA_046756825.1 Nitrospiria bacterium
GAAACTGGACCTTAACGCAATCCAATTTCCTCATTTCTTCAACCTGCCCCGGTGCGAGCTTGAAAAATTTCGCCAATTCCTCACGCTCATCCACACCGGTTTTATCGGGGTTTTCGATATTTTTTTTGAGGTGGTGCTTGTAGCGAAAAAGGCGAAAAAAACTCCACGCAGTGGTCAGCACTGAAATGAGAAGCAAGCCTAAGCCATAAAATGAAATCGACTCCTTGAAGACCGCGACGGACCCAAAATCCAAAATCATCCGCTGGCCCGTCACAACAATCAAGGTAATCGAAAACAGCCAGATGACTGCGGTCAGACTGGCTTCACTTTTATGCCGAATGAGTGTCCTGGTTTGACCGGTGGTCGCTTTTTTGAACAAGTCCCCACGAAAAATATCCTGTGACACTGATATCCCTCCCCGCGCCCCAATAATGAAGAAAATATGAGTTCCCTTGAATACATGCCTTTGGCCTTTTTCCTCACGCTTTGACCATAAGATGCGGTTCCTTGGGAAACATAGTTGAAACAGATCAATGACATTGAAAATCAGTATGAGCGGGATAAAGTGTTGTTCACCCCCTTGTTTTGTGTGACTCATGGCTAATAAATTTAGGGATATGCGTAGAGGCGTTGTTTTTTGCGGAATTTCGTTGGAAACTTACAGGAGACGGCCGGAAGGATTTTTTGGCTTAGGCGGAGTCCTTTTTTTGATAATGCCTGATTTTCTTATAGAGGGTTTTCCGGTCGATTTTCAGGACTTGCGCAGCCTGCGATTTATTGCCCTCCAGGCGCTGCAGCACCTCCCACACATAGGCCTCTTCGAGGCTTTCGAGAGGGGCCATTTTGGCCAGGGTTTGGTCAAGCACCCACTGATCCCCCCGTTGCCGGGTCATGATCGGCGGGAGGTCCGTGGCGCTGAGGGTTTCCGTCTGCGCAAGCGTGACCCCGCGTTCAATGACATTTTCCAGTTCACGCACGTTTCCGGGCCATGCGTATTCGATCAAAAGCTTCATCGCCGCCTCGGAGAAGGCCGTCACGTCTTTTTTCTGCGCCGCCGCGTATTTTTTCAAAAAATGCCCGGCGAGCAGCGGAATATCTTCCCGGCGCTTTCTCAAAGGCGGCAGGTCAATTTGAAGCACGTTGAGACGGTAGTACAAATCGTCGCGGAAGGCTTTTTTATTGACCAATTCGAGCAGGTTTCGGTTGGTGGCGGAGATGATGCGAATATCGACGGACAGCGTCTGTGTTGACCCGACACGGCGCACCATCTTTTCCTGAATCACACGAAGCAGCTTGGGCTGAAGACTGATCGGCATTTCACCGATTTCATCCAGGAAAAGCGTCCCGCCCTGTGCGACTTCAAACATCCCTTTTTTATCAACCTTCGCGTCGGTAAAGGCCCCCCGCACATGCCCGAAGAGTTCGCTTTCCAAGAGCATCTCCGGGATGGAGGCGCAGTCCACCGCGATAAAGGGCCGGTCTTTTCTGGGGCTGTTGTAGTGGAGGGCCTTGGCGACAACTTCCTTCCCCGTCCCGCTCTCCCCCGTAATGGCGATATTGATGGTGCTTTCGGACACACGCTGGATAAGGCGGAAGATGTTCTGCATCGCCTTGCTTTTTCCGATGATGTTGGCATATTGATAGGTGTCCGAAATCTCCTGTCTCAGCCGTCGGACTTCCTGTTGCAGCCGAACCCGCTCAAAGGCCTTTTCCGCGACCAACAGCAGGTGCTCGCGTTTAAAGGGTTTGATGATGTAATCGACCGCGCCGCGCTTCATCGCTTCGATGGCGGTTTCAACGGTACCGAAGGCCGTGATAATGATGACGGCCTGATCGGGCCGGATGCTCCTGGCGCGCTTTAACAGGTCAAGCCCGGAAAGTCCGTGCATTTTTAAATCGCTGATGACCAAATCGACGGTCTTTTCCTCAAGGATTTGAATCGCCGCCTCACCGCTTTGAACGGATTCTGTGTTGTAGGACTCTTCGGTCAGCAGCTCGACCAGGAGCTCGCACATTTCGGGGTCGTCGTCCACAACGAGCACCGTCCCGCGTTGTTTTGTCATGTCAATTCCTTATGGATTGTAAAGCGTGATTGTCCGCCGTTAGGTTCAATTGACCTTGTCTTTTCTGCAAGTATAAAATGATGAGACAATGGCTTCAAGAAAAACAGATCCTTTTCAGGAAGAGCCCTTCCGCTCATTCTTTGAAGAGATGCCGAGTCCGCTTTGCCGCTACGATCAAACGGGAAAAATCGTTCAGTGCAATCATCATTTTGAACAGCTTTTCGGGCTGCCGCACGACAAAATCGAAGGACGGGATTTCTTTGAGATCGTCAGTCGCGAAGCGGTCAGCCCGCGTTTAAAAAAGGTCTTGTCCGCCGTGTTTGACGGCGAGGGTATGAAGGGGGTGACATGGAAGACACGCCGGCGGCAAGGGAAGTTTCGCCATTTTTCTCTCTCTACTTTTCCAATCCTGAACGCCGCGCAAAAACCGTGTTTCGGCGCGGCCCTGCTTCTGGACGTGACACAAAAAAAGGCGCTTGAGCAGGCCCTGGTTCAAACTGAAAAAATGGCGTCCTTAGGCACGCTCGCCACGGGATTGGCTCACGAAGTGGGGACACCCATGAATGTCATTCTGGGCCGGGCGGAGACCCTTTTAAGGCGGACTCAGGAGGAAAAAACCTCAAAGGGACTGACGATCATCATCGAACAGATCGACCGGATGACCCATCTGATCGAACGGCTTCTGGCCTTTGCGAGACGAAAACCCATTGTGCGTGAGCAAATCCAAATCAACGGCCTCATCCAAAAAGGGATTGAAATTGTGGAGCAGCGGGCTGCGGAACGCGGGATTGATTTCGTCACAAAGCTGACGCCCGCCCTGCCCGTGATTTGGGGGGACGCCGAACAAATGCTCCAGGTTGTTGTGAATCTATTGATGAACGCGGTGGATGCGATGTATGAGGGGGGTGAAATTCGGATTAACACCCTTGTCTCTCTTCCGCCTCGAAAAAGCCGCTCGAAGACGAGGTCACGGCCTTTGAAAAACAGAAAAGTAGAAATTGTCATCAAAGACGCGGGAAGCGGCATTGACGCCGCGCACCAGCCTAAAATTTTCGATCCTTTTTTCACCACGAAGCCGGTCGGAAAAGGCACGGGTCTGGGCTTGGCGGTCGTGCACGGCATTATCCGGGAACACGGCGGAGAAATTGAGGTCGAGAGCGCGGTCGGACAGGGGACGGTCTTTTATCTCAGGCTGCCGGCGGGCCCCCTCAACAGACGAAAAGTCCCCTCAAACAAAACCTAATTTCCCTCCGTCGGGAGCGACGCGATACCCATCCAGTATTCCTGAATGCCCTTCACGACCCGAAGAAAATCACTGAAAGCCACCGGTTTCTGGATGTAGGTGTTCGCGCCCAGGTCATAGCTGGGGAGAATATCCTGACTGCGCTCGGAAACTGTGAGGATGATGACGGGGATGGATCTTAAGTGCGCGTCCTGCTTGATTTTTCGAAGCACCTCCAGACCGTTCATGCGGGGCAGATTCAAGTCCAGTAAAATCATTTCGGGCCGGGGAGAGATATCGGGCGGATGAAAGCGCGCGCAGTGATTCAGGTAATCCAGCGCGTCCTGCCCGTAGCGAACCACGACCAGGTCAACCTTGACCGGGGCCTTGGAGAATGCGCGTTTTGTGATTTCAATGTCATGAAGATTGTCTTCGACGAGCAGCACCCGCATCTGCTTTTTTTTCGTCATGCCCTCGCATCCTTTCCTGATTCATTTTTCATACGCTGAGAATATTCGCTTAAAACCTTCTGTCCCCGGGAAGCGTGAAATAAAACGTACTCCCCAGCCCCGCTTCCGATTCGAGCCAAATCCTTCCGCCGGACGTTTCAACCACCTTTTTACAGATGGCCAGGCCGATGCCCGTCCCCTCGTACTCCCCGCGGTGATGGAGCCGCTCAAAAGGGAGCAGCACCTGTTCTTGATAGGCGGGGTCAATACCGATGCCGTTATCTTTCACTGAAATCATATAGAAGTCCCCCGCTTTCTTCGCGGCGATTTCGACACGAGGCGGGTCGGCCGTATTAAACTTAATGGCGTTGGAAATGAGATTTTTAAAGACTTCGGCGACCTGGATCGGGTCACAGCGCACAACAGGCAGCGGGGCATGGATGACAAAAACGACCTTTTTTTGTTGAATGGCGAACTCCAGATCCTGCTCGACCTGCTTCAAAAGCGGATTTAAATCCACCTGATCCATGTTTTGGCCTTTTCGCGTAATCGAAACAAGGGTCATTAAATCATAAATCAGGGCCTTCATGCGGGTGGCCGACTCCTTGAGAAAATTGAGGTAGCGCTTTCCTTCGCCGTCGAGCAAATTGGTGTAATCTTCAAGGAGAAAACTTGAAAAGGCCTCAATCCCGCGAAGCGGCTCTTTGAGATCATGCGCCAGCATCCGCGTGAAGTCATCCATGTCCTGAATGTTGGATTCAAGCCTTTTTGTCATTTCCAGCGAGCTGCTGTGAAAGTAGTATTCCAGGGCCAGGACCATGTCGATACGAAATATTTTTCTTAAGGCCTGATCCCGCGCCAGGCCCTGGTCCGGCTCGTGCCGGTAGAACCTGGCAATCATCGACGAAAGCACGTTTTCGTAAACGACGTAAATCTCCATATACCATTTTGGTTTGAGCCCGATTCGGTGATGAACGGCCCCCGTGCGAAGCCGCCGCTCGAAATAGGCCTTGTCAAAGGGCCCCTTGAAAATTTCCATCAGGTAGGCTTTTTGAGAGGCAATCAAGCGGTCGATCGCGCCTTGATTTTTAAGGAGAACGCGGGTTTCCCGAAAGGAAAGCAGGTGCTGATAAAAGGCGGAAACCGCCTGTTCCGCGTGTTTTTTCCCGAAATCCTCCATTTCCGATAGGCGTTTGATATCGTCCGGAGTGAGACCGACGAAATCCATGCGCTGCTGAATTTCGTCCATGTCGATCCCGATTTCCTTCATTAAATCGGGCGGGGTGCTCTGGTGCGGCGGGCTCAAATGAGACTGCCGTGACGGGGATGAGTCCATCGAATGCAAGCCCTCGGTTCGCCTGTGCGTTGACAGGATTTGAGTACCTCATTATAATTCAGCGGCTCATCCCAAATAAACACAAATTACCGGGGGGCTGAGATGGAACACACTGAAATTCCGATTCTCCTTGTGGAGGATTCGCCCCAAGATGTCTCCATTATCCAAAGAGCCCTTAGCAAGGAAGGTATCCCGAATCCAGTCCATGTGGTAATGGACGGCCAGGAGGCGGTTGACCGTCTGCGCGCGCGCAGCGATCCCATCGGTGTTTTGATTCTCGACATTCATCTGCCGAAAGTGAACGGCATGGAGGTCCTGAAGGTCGCCAAGGCGGTCGATGCTGAAATGGTCGTCATTATGCTGACGCACCGGGCGACGATGGAAACCGCCGTGCAGTCGCTCCGGCGGGAAGGCGCTTTTGATTATCTCGAAAAATCGAAGGATGACCTCCCTCACTTGATGGAGACCATTCATTCGGCCATTCAAAAAAGAGCGCTTTCCCTGCAGAACCATTGGACCTTTCAAGGAGATGAAGGGCCCCGCGTGATCGACATGTCAAAGGTTGAGAAGGGATACCGTCTTTCAACGCGGGAGCTCGATGTCGTGAAATGCCTCTGCCAGGGAAACAGCAACAAGGAAATCGCGGAAAAACTTTTTATCAGTGAACTCACCGTCAAAGTACACCTAAAAAAGATCTACGAAAAGATGGACATCCATAACCGGGCCACCCTTGTTTCCAAGATTCTCACAACGGCAGTCCGGGAATAATTCAGCGGAACCAAGGACTGTTAACACAAACCCTAGACCGGAATACTGGCAACGGCGGCGCAGCCCCGGAAGACTTTTTTGATTCTAAAACTGGGATGACGCCGGTTGAAGATCACGACCTTGTCCTGGACATCCCCGCAATGGATGCATCGCGAGACCTCGATTTCCCCCTGGTCTGTGTAGACCTGCTCGTTCACCGTCATGCCGTAACATCTGGGACATTTCATGATTTGGACCTCCTTCTTTATGAACCGAACCTCAAGTTCCTCTTTCGGGCGGCCTGTTTTATCAGTGCGGACCGCGTGCTGGCCACGCGCATCGGCTGCCACGGAAACGGCTCACCGAAGCTTTATTATGCGGCGGTGTGACTCTAAGACGCAATGCCCCAAAAGGGGTATTTTGAAGTGGACAGGCACATCATCGCGACCCGAAATCCGAGACCGGAAGGTCAAGCGTCAAGCGGGTTTTCCAAGCCGTTTTTTAAAAAAATCAACACAATCATCGCCGATGGCGACAAGAGCGGGAACAAGAAGGAGCGTGAGACCTGTGGCGAATAAAAGTCCCCAGACAATGGAAATCGCCATCGGGGCAAGATAGCCCGCCTGTCCGCGGGTTTGAAAGGAAAGTGTCACAAGCCCCAGGGTCGTCGTGAGCGTCGTCAGCAGAATCGGCCGCAAGCGGACAATGCCGGAGACCACGATAGAGCGCCAGCGCCGCACCCCGCGTTCCCGCGCCTTATTCATAAAATCGACCAGGATCAAAGAGTCATTCACAACAATGCCGGAAAGCGCGACAACACCGATGAGGGACAGGAGACTCAGGGCTTGATTCATCACAAAGTGACCGGCAATGACGCCGATGATACCGAAGGGGACGGCGAACATGACGACGAAGGGCTGGAGAAAGGATTTAAAGAGACCGCCCAAAATTGTGTAAATGATGAGCGCCGTAATTGCGTAGGCCTTTAAAAGCGAGGAGACGGATTTTCGCTGCTCTTCCGTCTCGCCCCCGAACTCAAAATCGTAACCCGGATGACGTTGGCTGAAATCGTGAAACTGCGCTGAAATCTGCTCCGTGACCTCGCGGGACGTCGTGACCTCCGTGTCCACTTCGGCAAAAACCGTAATGGTCCGTCGGTGATCTTTTCGGTTGATGCTGTTGACGCCTTCAAAAAGCACCGGTGTCGCCAGATTTTTTAACGGCACCAGCC
>JBHHXB010000124.1:0-6929 GCA_046756825.1 Nitrospiria bacterium
ATACCGCTGCGCGGAAAATCCGGCATTGCGGAACGGTCTTTCATGACCGTCGGTTCATTGACACTTTCTGAAACCCTGTGCTAAGCTTTCTTTCGAATTTTGGAGGGGAAAATGACGGATAAACTGACACATTTCAATCGGGAAGGCCGGGCCAGAATGGTCGATGTTTCCAGTAAAAAAGAGACCCTGCGGGAAGCGACGGCGACGGGAACCGTTTATATGAAACCGGCGACGCTGACGCGTATTCAGGAAGGCCAAATTGCAAAAGGGGATGTGCTGGCCGTCGCCCAGGTCGCCGGGGTGATGGGCGCGAAAAAAACACCCGATTTAATCCCCATGTGTCATCCCTTGCTCATTACGAGTGTCGATATCCAATTCGAGATCATCCCGCCAAACAGTGACGGTATCGCCGCTATCGAAATCGCCGGTACCGTCAAAACATCGGGGCAGACCGGTGTCGAAATGGAGGCCGTCACCGCCGTCAGCGTGGCCGCGCTGACCATTTACGATATGTGCAAGGCCATCGACAAGGGCATCAGCTTCGGCAAAATCGGGCTGCTTAAAAAAAGTGGCGGTAAGTCAGGGACATACACTCGTCCCGAACCCCTTCCATGATCCGGATTGATCATCTCATAAAAGAATTTGACGGCGGTGTCCGCGCGGTCAACGATATCTCTTTTCATGTCGAAGCCGGTGAAGTCTTCGGCTTCCTCGGCCCAAACGGCGCGGGAAAAACAACGACCATCAAGATTTTAACCACCCTGCTCCGGCCGACTTCCGGCACCGTCAGCGTCGCCGGTCACGATGTCATGAAGGACCCGCTCGCCGTGCGCATGTCTTTCGGCTATGTCGGCCAGCAAAGCGGTGTGGATCCGGCGCTGACGATTTCGGAAAACATGTTGCTCCAAGGCCGTCTGTACCATCTCCCCAAGAAAAAGATAGCGGAGCGAATGGCGGCCCTGCTTGAGTTGTTCGGCTTGGCGGGACGCGAAGGCCAATGGGTCGGCTCGCTCTCCGGCGGACTGAAGCGGCGGCTCGATATCGCGACAGCCCTGATTCACGAGCCGAAACTGCTTTTTCTGGACGAGCCCACCATCGGCTTGGACCCTAAAAGCCGCGCGGATTTGTGGGCCTACCTGCGGCGGCTCAACAAAGACGAAGGCATGACGTTGTTTTTAACCACGCACTACCTTGATGAAGCAGATCAACTGGCCGACCGGGCCGGCATCCTGGACGGCGGACAAATCCGCATCATCGGTACGCCGGACGAACTGAAGGACAGTTTGGGGCACGACGCCATACATCTCACCTTTGATGAGGTGATCCCGGATAAAACGCTTTCCGCTTTCCGGGATAACGCGTGGTTTAAGGAAGTTCTTCAACAGGGAGAGGCCGTACGGCTCTACCTGGAAAACGGACAACAGCTTCTCCCCAAAGTCATTCAATGGCTGGAAACCTTAAATTTGCAGGCCAGGTCTGTTCTGCTCGCCCGTCCGACCTTCGACGACGTTTACTTGAAATATACCGGGAAAAACTGGCTGCTCGCCGATGAGTCCGCCGGCGATGACTGGGGCGGCTGGGGCGGCTCAAAAAACAACAAGTGGGCAAAAAAGTGGCAAAACCAGGACGGCGCGTCTGACTCGGAATGGAGTGACAACGCCGGAGAAAGCAATCAGCAAGACTGGCAAAAGTGGGGAGAACAAGCCAACACGTCGTGGTCCGACCAAAACAATGCTGAACCGAATCAAGATAGAATAGAAGAAAGTACGGCTACCGGAAACCACTCCCCTTCGAATTCTGAGGCAAACACAGAACCGCACTGGAAGAAATGGGAAAACGCGTCTCAATCCAATGGGTCGGCAAATGAAGCCGCTGATGGTGGACAACAATGGCCCGAAACAGGCGAACAGCCGAAATCAGAGCGGTCCCGCAATCAAAATGCTGGCGCGCATCAAGAATCCTCTGAGAAAACCCAACAAGGGCAAAACGACTGATGCTGCATTTTGTCTCCGACACAGGCTATCTTTTTCTGAAATATCTGAAACTCACCTGGCGGATGCCGATGTGGACGCTCTTCGGTCTGATTCAGCCGCTACTCTGGCTCGTGATTTTCGGGCAGCTTTTCAAAGGGCTGTCTCAACTGCCTCAATTCCCGGACGGCGGCTATGTTCAGTTTCTCGCGCCCGGCGTGATTGTCATGACCGTTCTCTTCGGCGCGTCGTGGTCGGGCGTCAGCCTGCTACGTGATCTGCGGCACGGGGTGATGGAGAAAATGCTCGTCGCCCCCATTGTCCGCTCCTCCATCGTTTTAAGCCGTCTGCTGCACAACGGATTCACCGTCGTCATCCAGGTTTTTTTACTGATTATCGTCGCCGCGCTCATTGGCGCGGGCCTTCCAAAGGGACAGGGCGTCTTTTGGGTATGGGTAACCGTGCTGCTCCTGGCGCTGGGATTTTCGGCCATTTCGAACGCCCTGGCCATGTTTTTAAAGCAGGAAGAACCGCTCGTCGTCATGGGCAATATGCTGACCTTGCCGCTGCTCTTTTTCTCCTCCGCGCTTGTGCCCGCCGATTTTATGCCGCCCTGGATGCGAATCGTCAGCCGGGCCAATCCGGTGACCTACGGCGTCGAAACCGTGCGGGCCTGCTACCACGGTCAATTCACACAATCCTTTTGGATGGGCCTCGTCATCCTGCTGGCATTTGCGCTGGTTTCCGTCATCGCCGCCATGACGACCTTTCAAAGGGTGGAATAGTTGGATGCACAGCGATTCCGAAAGAAAATCGGCCACCGTGCTTTTTCTGCGTCACGGCCAGACCGACTATCCGAAAGACCGGTATTACGACGACGCGATTAAAGATCCGCCGCTGAACGCGGCCGGACGTAAACAGGCCCGGCTGTGGCCGGACTATTTAGCAACCTATCCTCAGCCCATCGTAGGCGTGTACGCGAGCCCTTCCCGCAGGACACAGGAAACGGCGGATTTGGCTGCGGACAGGCTCTCGGTGGATTGCACGACGATGGCCGGACTGCAGGAGTGGCGCTTCGGCCATTGGGGCGGATTGACGGCGGATGAAATCCGATCAAAACACCCGGAAGAATGGCGTGCATGGCGAAAGGACATCCTCCATTTCACGCCTTCGGGAGGGGAATCCTTGAGCCTTTTTTCAAAACGGGTCAATGAAGCCGCCGCCGCTCTCGTTTCAAAACACGCCGGTGAAGCCATGCTCGTCGTGACCCACGCCGGCGTCATTCGCATGATCGTCGCCGCAGCCCTTGGGATGCCTTTGACCCACTTCAAGCGTTTGGTCGTCGGACATGGCTCGATCACCCGAATCGAATACACGGATCGTTGGCCCAATCTACATACTTTTTCTTTTTATCCAACAACTTCTCATGAGGAGACGCGATGAAAAAAACAGAGACCCCTGAGAACAAGACCCCTCAAACAACGGCGAAATCGAAAAACAAGACCGGGCCGTCAAGCTCCGGCGGGGCGCTGGATCCCATGGCCGTCATGCAAATCGCCTCTTCCTACTGGCAATCCAAGGTATTGCATACGGCGGTTCGCCTGGATGTATTCACGCTTTTGAAAGACGGGCCCTTGACGGCGAATCAACTGGCGAAAAAATGCAAGGCGGACAAACGCGGCCTTGAAATCTTGCTGATCGCCGTCGTGTCACTAGGGCTATTAAAACAAAGCGGGGGAAAATACCGGAACAGCCGCCTCTCAAACACCTTCCTGGTGAAAGGGGCCAAGAAGTTTCAAGGCGGCATCGTCGGGATGTTCGACAGCTGGTACGGCGCATGGGGCGATCTTTACGATGCGGTGGTACAGGGCAAGCCCGTGGTTGACAAACCCCATGACCAGGGGCCGGAAGCACTGAGAAATTACATCTACGGCATGCATCACCGCGCCCTGGGACAAGGGAATCTGCTTGCGAAAGACATTGATTTTTCAGATAGAAAGCACCTTCTGGATGTCGCCGGCGGGCCCGGGACCTTTGATGTGATGTTCTGCAAAAAAAACAAGGGACTCTCCGCAACCGTGCTGGATCTGCCCCAAACGCTTGAGATTACGACAGAAATCGTGACTTCTTTCGGCTTGGAGAAGCGGATCAACCGGCGGCCGGGCAATTACTTGACCGACGCGTCTTTTGGAAAAGGCTACGACGCCGTGCTCCTCTCATCCATGTTCAATCAGGAATCGCCCAAAGTCATCGGTAAAATCCTGAAAAAATCGTTTAACGCCCTTGATCCCGGCGGCTTGATTCTGGTTCAGGATCAAATGCTGAACCGCCAGAAAACCGGCCCGGCTCTTTCGGCCCTCATCGGCGTGAACCAGCTCATCCACACCCCCGGAGGCGCGGCCTATTCCGAAAAAGAGGTCTCGGAGTGGATGCGTGCGACAGGTTTTAAAAAGGTGCGCACCGTTCGGCTTTCCGAGCCAAGCCCGTTTGTCGTACTCTTGGGGGAGAAGCCCAGGAAGTCGTTCTAAGATGTCCGTGTACTTGGATCACTTGCCGGACACGCGCACGGAGGGCGCGGCGTGTATTTCCGTTTTTTGACACGTCTCCCGGAGGCCTCCATCTTGGCAATCCGGACAAAACCGCTCTTTTTTATTGCCCTGTTCTACGCTGTCCTGTCTTTTGGAAATCCCGCCTTCTCCCAGGACACGCCTTTAAGCGGGGCCGAAATCATCCGGAAATCAAACGCCCTCCTTTATCAAATTGAGGATCAAAAAAATACCGTCACCCTCATGCTCGTCGAGCGGGACGGGACGACCAAGAAAATTGTAGCAACACGTTCATGGAAAAACTATCGCGGAGAAGGCGGCATCGACAGCAAGATGCTGCTCATCACCCGGTTTCCCGAAGATTCACGGGGTGTCGCCTTCCTGGTCTGGGATTACGCGGAAAAGGACAAATCAGACGACCTCTGGTTATATCTCCCCGCCCTCAGAATGATTCGGCGTATTTCGGGGCAGGATCTCAATGACGCCTTTCTTGGATCGGATCTCACCTTTGGAGACATGGGGCAGCGCCGGATAGAAGAAGATGAACACGCGCTACTAAAAGAGGAACACCACCTCGGCGCACCCGCCTATGTCGTCGTGAGTACACCAAAAGAGGCACAGAGTATCTATAGCAAGAAAGTCTCGTGGATTTCCAAAACGGACTGGACGATTTTAAAAATTGATTACTATGACCGGGCGGAAAAATTGCTCAAACGTCAAACTATTGAGTGGCAGGAAGTCGATCAATTCAGCGTGTGGGAGCAAACGCAGGTGACAAATGTGCAAAACGGGCACCGGACGATTTTCAAAGTCAGTGATCTTACAGTCAACATGGGGCTTCAAGATCAAGATTTCACGGAGCGCGCGCTAAAACGGGACCGCACTCCCTGAGAGCCCATAGAAACCCGGCATTTCGAAAATCACCTCTTTCAGGATCATTTGATCTTTAAACATTTTTTCGAAGTTTCTATTTTAGCCGCAAAGAGAAAGCCCTTGACCTCCGATAAGTCTTTTGTATAATGAATGGTCTTTATTAAAGAGGACTCTCCCCAGAGGTACCTGTGCCGCAGCTTAAATTTGAAAAAGCGCTTGCCCGTCTTGAAGAAACAGTTCAGTCCCTGGAAAAAGGCGACCTTCCCCTGGAAGAGGCCCTCAAGGTTTTTGAAGAAGGTGTTCGTCTTTCAAAGAGCTGCATGAAAACCTTGTCCGAAGCCGAAAAGAAGGTGGAACTATTGATTGAGGGAGAAAACGGGAAAAGGAAAACCCAGACCTTTGCTCAAGCCCCCTCTCCCCATGATGGGGAGGCTGTTCATGAATAATGACGCCTTGAAAGCTTATTTATCGGAGCAAGGGGCAGCGGTGGACCGGGTGCTTCAATCCTATCTTCCCGGCCCGAAGTGTGACCCGCCGCTGCTTCATGAAGCCATGCGTTATTCTCTGTTTGCCGGAGGAAAGCGCATTCGCCCCATTCTCTGCGTGGCCTCCTGTGAGGCGGCGGGAGGCAGAACGGAAACCGCCCTGCCTTTTGCAGCCGCCATCGAACTCATTCATACCTATTCATTGGTTCACGACGACCTGCCCGCGATGGACGACGATACCTACCGCAGAGGCAAACTCACGAACCATAAAATGTTTGGTGAGAGCACGGCGATTCTCGTCGGAGACGCCCTTTTAACGGCGGCCTTCACTCTCATCGCCGAAAAAGGCCTGGCCGGTGCCATTTCCCCAAAAAAAATACTTCGAGTGATTTTGGAACTCGGTTCGGCCTCCGGCAGCACGGGCATGGTCGGCGGACAACTCAACGACATCGAAGCACAGGGGAAAAATGACCTTTCTTTTGAGAAATTAAAACGCATCCACACCCATAAAACCGGTGTGTTGATCCGTGCGGCGGTAAGAATTGGCGGCATCCTCGGTGGCGCGGGTCCTAAAAAATTATCCCGCCTCACCGCATTTGGAGAAAAAATCGGCCTGGCCTTTCAAATTGCGGATGACGTGCTTGATGTCGAAGGGGAAGCCAAAAAACTTGGCAAACCCGTGGGACAAGACCAAAACAAGGGAAGATGCACCTACCCCGCGCTTATGGGGCTTTCACGGGCAAAAAAAGAGGCCGGGGTCCTGGTCGAAGAAGCCCTGTCGGAAATTAAAGCCCTGGGGCCGGAAGCAGACCCGATTCGCCAAATCGCGGCCTTCATTGTCAACAGGGAGAAGTAATTGATCGTCAAACTTAGCACAATCCCATGTCTTTATTAGAAAAAATAAATTCCCCCCGTGATTTGAGGGCCATGCCGCGAAAAGTGCTGCCGACCCTAGCGGAGGAAATCCGCGCCTTAATCCTCAAAACGGTGTCCGACAAAGGGGGACATCTCGGGGCCAGTCTGGGCACCGTTGAACTCACCTTGGCCCTGCACGC
>JBHHXB010000125.1:0-6896 GCA_046756825.1 Nitrospiria bacterium
AAAAGTGACCCGATAAAAATAGAGGAAATCAATGACGTTTAAAAAGGAGCGCAACGGGATGAAGCTGTGGGACAGGATTTACAGAGGCATGGAACTGGGTTTTGATTCGGCCTTGGCGGCAGTGCACACCCTGACGGAAAAGGCCGGTGAAGGGGTGGAAATTACCCTGCTTCGGCGGGAAAAAGTACGGATTGAAACGCAAGTCACCAAATTGCTCGCGGAATTGGGGAATGCGGTGTATGAAAAAATTTCTCAGGAGCAGCTCGACAAAATGGCCGAAGAACTCGGCGTTGAAGACATGATTCAGGAAATCGCCGTCCGTGAGGCGCGCATCGTGGATATTGACGCGCGTCTGCATCAGGAACTCAAAGAGGAAGAAACACCCGAGGACACTGAAGCCACCGAAGCCAAAACGGGAGAAACAAAGGAAGATCAGGACAGCTGATTCCAAACAAAACAACGACGATCAACAGAGGAGATTTTATGGAAATCCAATACACCGAGGTTTCAGAGATGAACGATGCCTCCGAAGTCGAAATACTGATCGCGGATCATCGGGATTTTGAAATGGCGTCCAATTACATTGAGATGAAGGTGGCCCTGCCCAAACAAAAAAACCCGCTTCTGGCGCAAATTCAAACCGACACGCTGCAATATGCCCGTGACATCATCGACCAAAAAATACAGGCAATCCAAAACCGCGTGACATAGGGGATTGCCCCCTTTGCGAGAATACCCGCAGAGAGACGGACTCACTTTTTCTTCATAAAAAGGGTCACCCAGTTTTCCCGTTCGACAAATCGCACGAGCACGCAAGAGGACGTGTAGCCCGCAATAACGTCTTCATGCGCATCTTTCAACATGCCGGATAAAATCAGTGATCCGCCCGGCAAAACGGTGTTTGTTATTTCTTCACGCAATTCCAGCAAAATCGCTGTGGTTAGATTTGCGAGTACACAGGCATATTGAGCGCGTGACGGGATGGTTTTTCGAAAGGTGATTTTCGAAATCACCCTGTTTTTTCGGGCATTTTTCGCGGCGACGGACAGGGCGATGAGGTCGGTCTCCGTGGCCGTAATGCGCCGCACGCCCAGTTTCGCCGCAGCAATAGCCAAAACGCCGCTGCCCGTCCCCACATCCAGGAGCCTCTCCTCCTCGATCTTCGGCACAAATTCTTCCAACATCTCCAAGCAGGTACTGGTCGTCGCGTGAGTACCGGTGCCAAAAGCCATGCCGGGTGAAAGGGTGATGATGGCGCGGCCTTCTGTGTTCAAGACGCCTTTTTCCCAAGGCGGCACGATCATCAGCCGACGGCCGATGCATTGAACAGGAATGGAGCGAGACTGCCACGCTGTCTGCCAAGGCTCCTCCGGCAGTCTTTCAGAGGAAATCGAAGTTTTTCCAGAGTAAAGGCCCGCAAACGCATTTTCAATCAGGGCTTTCGCCGCGCCGACCGGGACAGTTTCAGGGAAAAAAACATTCAAGTACACATCATCATGATCGGCCGCTTCGACCCACACTCCCTGCGCGCCGAGCGCCACCAAAAGCGCCGATCCCCGTTCCTCCAGTACCACTGGAACAGCAATCTTCATTTTATGCCAAAAAACATCACTCACTGCGTGGGTCTCCGGGTTTTGTCATTTCCATGATTTCAAACACGGCGAAGTTTAAAAAGCATGACGTCCAGCTTCAACCTGTCTTCAAACATTGACCGTCCCGTATAAACTGACATGTGCCGTAATTTACACTTGATTCAAATCATGCTTCGTCTTATCATATTTAAATTTATCTCGAAGATCCCGGAAAACAAAGAGGACAATAATGATTACAGTTGGCATGAATTATGAGGTTTTGGAAGGCAAGGACCAGCCTTTCGAGAAGAAGTTCGCCCTGGTTTTGGATGCGATGGGCAAGACACCAGGACACAAGAAAACAAATTTGTACAAGGATGTTTTTCAAAATCGCTCTTACCTGATTGTTTCAGAGTGGCATTCCCGCGAGGCCTTCGACAGCTTTGTCAGCTCGGACGCCTTTGCAAAGGTCACCGATTGGGGAAAGGAGCACATTCTCGCCAGTCGGCCAAAGCACGAAGTCTACGGCGATGAACCCGCCGCGCCCGTTGCAGGCGGATGTCCCGTCGATCACTGATCCTTACTTTAGCGCCCCTGCTATTTGACTCCGGCGAGACAGCTAAAGCGTGTCCGCCGGAGCGGATCAATTCACCCCTAAAAAACCCACCAGCCGTCCACGGCGTCATCCAGTTCCGCTTGACAGCCCTTGAGTTGTTTATTGTAAATCGCGGCCTTGCGCTTCACTTTTCTTGCCACCGCTTTAAGCCAGGCCTTGTTTTTCCAGGAACCCCGTCGATACCCTCCGCGTCCCTCATGATAGGCGAGATATTGATTGTAGGCATCCCATTTTGAAATCCCCAGTTTACGCTGCGTGGCATGCGTATACCAGCCCACGAAATCAATCGCGTCATCAAAATCATCTCGATCCGCGCCGCCGTTGCCTGATGCGCGGATATAATCCTCCCACGCCGGATCCTGCGCCTGCGCATAGCCGTAGGCTGAAGACCTTCGAGGGAGAGGGATAAAAAGAAACCACGGACGCGGCGGTTTTGCATCATCCACAAAGCGCGATTCCTGGTGCATAATCGCCATCATCACCCAGATCGGCGTTCCCCATGCCTCGTTCGCGTCCCGCGCGGCAAGGTACCAATCCGTCTCCCCCCAAAAAATGTTACAGACATTGTTGACGGAAACAGGACGATATGTGGCGCAGCCACTGACGATAAAAAGCATTATAAAAAGAAGCTTTGAAGAATTCACAGGCTTAAGACTCATCGTGAGTAATAGAGAATAATAGACTAATCCCAAGCGTCGTCTCTGCCCCGGAGAGCCGAAATCGATGTGGAACAACCCGATTAAGCGACGGGCTCACTTTAGATCCTTGCTCGCTCTCCAAAGTTCCCCTGCCCTTAATAATCCACATTAAAACAGCTGATCAATAATTCGCCGTGCGGCGTCTTCGGGCGTTTCGCGGTCTCCGTGAATAACGACATCGGGATACTCAGGCGGTTCGTAGTCCGCTTGCAGGCCCGGGACGCTCGCGGACGCCCCTTCCTTCCCTTGCTGGTAAATCCCTTTGGGGTCGCGAGTCATGCAAAGGGCCAGAGGCGAATCGACGTAGACTTCCAGAAACCGGGCGATCCGCTCACGCGCCGCGGCGCGGTAGGAACGGCGGTTGGCAGTGGCGTCGAAAATCACGGGCACGCCGTGGTCCGTGAGCAACGATCCCACATAGGCCATCGATGCATAAAAGATCCGCCGTTCTTCCTCATCGTAGCGCGGTTTCGGCGTGAAGATCTTTCTCAAGACGTCAGACTCCAGCACGGCTGCATTGATACCTCGTTTTACAAGCAAGGCCACCAGGGCCTTTGTCACAGTCGATTTCCCGGAGGCGGGCAATCCCGTAATCCAAACCGCAAACCCGGGCTTCATTTTATCCATCGCAGTATTGATTGACTTTTTCAGGATCGAAACGCGGCTGATCCAAAACAGACTGAATAAAATTGAAAAGCTTCAGGCGCACCCCTTCGGACAAATGCGGGTACCAGATAGGGCTAGCCATGACCAGTCCGCGAAAGGCGAAATACGGAGCGGCGACCTCCAAAATACCGGCGTCTCCACTTTTCTCCAAATAACGTGCCCAAAAACGCAGAAAGAGTGTTTCAAGATTCCCGTCCAGCCGCTCGCCGCGCTGCAAGGAAAAGAAGAGATAGTTCATTGTCAAACAGCACACATCATCCGCCGGATCACCCCACTCCCCGCGCGAGCGGTCGAGCACGGTAAAGTCGGCACCGTTCCGAAAAAGGATGTTCCAGGGATGAAAATCGCCGTGACTTTGCCGCAGCCGCGCGGTCTTCCCTTTCAAGCGCCAGCGCCAGGCGACACACTTTTGCTCGATCTCTTCCAACAACACCGAGGTGATGAAGCCGTGCCGCGCCGGATAGCTGTCTATCAGTCCCATGATGCACTCGCCGTGGCCCACCAGTTCCCGGAGATGCCGGATATACAACCCGGGGGCCGGGCCGGGAGATTTGTGGATTTCGACGAGATAGTCACAGAGTACGTCCGCGCGGTTCAGGTCCAGCTCACTGAGTTCAGGATAATCCCTCAGACGCTCAAGATCCTCAAAATACCCCCGGCCTTCATAAAATGCCATAAGCGTAAAAAGCTCCTTGGCCTCGCCTAAAGAAAGTAGTGTCCCCTCTTTCTGGAACGCACCGACATCAAGAGAACGCGCGTGGCGCGGGAGCTGCTTGAAGGCATGATGATTCCAAAGCTGCACCTGCGCTCGGTCCGCCATGTGCTCGTGCCCGAAGGAGCCCGGCTTCATGGTTTCCAAAACGGCGCGATGCTGTTTTCCGAAGACCTCGTAGTCGATTTGAATCGGCGCACCGTAGCCGTAGCCCTTGACCTCCCCTGTCTCGACCGGCGCGCCCAGAGGCCCGAAGGCGATCACCCGCACGGGCGCGCCAAAAAGCGATGAGAGATAGGATTGAAGGCTATTTTGATGGAGTTCAAAAGTCACGGATCACCTCTCTTCTCTATGAGATAGAGAATTATATGCGCCTCTTGCGAAAAATCACAAGGCATCCACGCGCCCCTGTAATTCACAACATTCGGCGAGACTTTAAAAAGGCCGAAATCGGCGCAAGCGGGAGACCGATGGCCGCAAGCCGGTCTCCTTCCAGGCTTTGAATAAACCTGGCCCCGATGCCCTGCACAGCGTAGCAACCGGCCTTGTCCAAGGGCTCCCCGGTTTGAATATAGTCGTCTATTTCGACCTCCGTCATCGGGTTCAGCCTGACTTCGACTTTTTCCACAAATTCATGCGTCATTTGATCCGGCGTCTCCACGATGACCACGGCCGTCCAAATCAGGTGAGCGCGGCCCTGCAGTTTTTGTAAAATACCTTCGGCATCGCAGGCGTCTTTCGGCTTGCCGATTTTTTCTCCCTCACAGGCAATCAGGGTGTCGCTGCCAATGACGACGGCATTTTGAAATTTTGTGGCAACAGAGCGGGCCTTTCCCCTGGCGAATTGGAGCGCTTCCTCTTTGGCGCTCAGGGCGTCGTTCGACACCTCTTCAAAGTCCGGGGCGATGATTTCAAAGGGCAGGCCCAGCCGGGCAAGAATTTCCTTTCGCCGGGGCGAGGTGGAGGCCAAAACCAGCTTAGCGTGCGAGCGAAATTTCTGAGGTTGCAACAATGTCATCTTCCAAAGATGTCGCGGCGAAGCGTTCCGCCAGATGGGTTTTGATCAGGTCTTCGACCTCTGCCACATTGTTCGTGCGCACTATTTTCGCGCGGATTGCCCGCGCCCCGGCAAAACCGCGGCAATACGAGCCGAGATGTTTTCGCATGCCATTAAAAAAACGCTCGCCGTACATGGCCTGATATAGCTTCGCGTGTTGAAGCGCCACATAGAATCGTTCGTGATAAGGAATGGGCTTCGGCGCAAGCCTTTCGAGGTCCTCCCCTGCGCCCGGAGCCCGGGTCGATTTCAAAATGGCGCGGGCGATTTCCTTTCGATGAAAAACCCAGGGATTACCGACGGCGGCGCGGCCGATCAACACACCGTCCACACCCGTTTGACGCACGCGGTCGATGACGTCCTTCATGGATTGCAAATCGCCATTGCCTAAAATCAGGGTTTCGGAATCCTGGGCGATTTCGACGGCCCTGGCAATCATCTCCCAGTTCGCCTCCCCCCGGTATTTCTGCCGAAGCGTGCGGCCGTGAATCGAAATCGCGGCGGGCCGCGCTTCAAGCAGATGCCGCATCCATGTTTCGATGACGACGTCGTCATATCCAATCCGGGTTTTGACCGAAACAGGAATCGGCTCGCGATCCGCAACCGGCTTTTCAGGGAGACCGGCATGTACCGACAAAAGCCATTCACCCACGACGGGATAGGTCTCGCAAATGGAAAGCGGCGCGCCACTCACCCATCGGGCAATGCCTTCCTTCGCCGCTTGAATAATCGCTTTCGCGCGCGGCGGGTCTAAAATCAGCGCCGCGCCCGAGCCCAAGGCGGACACCTTTTTGCTGGGGCAGCCCATGTTGATGTCGAGCCCGTCAAAACCCAGTTCGCAGACCAGTTGCGCGACATGGAAAAAGGTTTCGGGATTCGGCCCGTAAATCTGGGCAATAACGGGGCGCTCAACCTCGTGAAAGGCAAGCCCCATCAAGGCGTTTCTCGCGCCGTGACAAATCCCCTCGGCACTTAAAAACTCGGTCATAATAATATCGGGGCGGCCGTGCATGGCCATCATCCGCCGAAAGCAGGGATCGGTCACGCCGTCCATCGGCGAAAGCCCGATGATGGGTTTTTGAAGTTGATGCCAAAAAGAAGCGGTCATAAAAATTCCCGAAATCAACGCGCTTGGTGTCGCTGCCTTTATATCACAAAATCGGACCAAACCGGCAATACCGTCTTTGATGCCAGATTCGATTGTAATCGAACCCCAAGTTTTGTATTATCCATGAATTGAATATAAAATTACTTTGAGGGAGGGTATGATGGATCAGAATTTATATTATTACAAAGGCTTTGTCCGCTCTGTGTATGACGGGGATACCATTCGGGTGGATATTGATTTGGGGCTCAGCGTCGGCATCAAAAACGAACCGGTGCGGCTTAACCGGATTAACGCGCCCGAAGTCCGGGGCCGGGAACGGGAATTGGGTCTCAAATCACGGGATTATTTGAGGGAGAGAATCGACAACAAGGAAATCATCCTTCAAACCGAAAAGGACGACAAAGGCAAGTACGGGAGATATATCGTGGAAATCTGGCTCAAGGAGCAAGCGGATTACATCAATATCAA
>JBHHXB010000126.1:0-6853 GCA_046756825.1 Nitrospiria bacterium
TTGAACGGCACGAGGTGCTGTTTGTCCACATATTATTGTCGTGGGCCACGGTAAGCCTTTTTATTCAAATTCCATAGCGTTAGAGTTTGAAATATAAAGTATTTGGTCAGTTTGGATGGACGATATTGATCTATCTTTAAACGATGAACGTGGTGGAGAGAATGGAATGGCAGCGAAACTGAATCTTAAAGATAAGCCCTTTAACTTGGTGCGTTGGTTTTCAGTGTTAAGCAGTCTTTCCATCGTGACCATTACGATCATCACGGCAATCCTTCTTTCCCGGTTTTTAAGCCGCAACATGCTGCTTCGTGATGCCATTGTGACTATGGAATTTGTTCAGAGCATTGCGCACTCTGAAAATACGACGAGCTATTTTGAAACAAAGCATATCGGCAAGACCTCAAAGGTGTTCGAGGATTTTTTTGAAAAGATCGCCACGATGCCGGAAGTTTCGCGGGCCAATGTTTATAGCGGAGACGGGACGGTGATCTGGTCCGATGATCCAAGTCTGATTGGCCATAAATTTATGCCGAACCCCGAGCTGGAACTGGCCATTTCCGGGACGCTCTCGGTTTCGAGCGGCCGGAAAAGTAAGCCGAATAAGGCGGAGCATGTTCTGGATCAGGATGTCCCCTATTTTGCGGAAATATACATCCCGATTTGGGGGCCGGAAAAGGAAAAGGTGGTGGGGGCAGTCGAGGTCTACAAGGTGCCGCTGACCTTGCTGAATGCGATTGAGGAGGGCACGCGCCTGGTTTGGGTGAGCAGTGTGATTGGGAGCTTCTTCCTTTACGCCGTGCTTTTCTGGATTATCGAACGGGCGTCCAGGACGATTCTTCAGCAACAGAAAGACCAAATCCAATCGGAAAAACTGGTGGGGATCGGCGTGATGGCCGCCGGTATTGCCCATGAGGTGAATAATCCCTTGGCCGCAATGCTGGGCAAGGCCGAGATGATCATCGAGGAAAAAGACCCCGCACGTATTGATAAATATGCCAGGGACATCATCAAGTTTGCCAAAAAAGCCTCCAAGATCGTCAAGGAAATCACTCTGTATTCCCGCCCGCCCGCCACGCCTCGGACTCTGAATAAAATATCCATCAATGACCAAATTGAGAAGGCCATCAAGCTTTCGGGGTACACCAATCCCTTCACTCACATCGAACTGGTGAAGGATTTCAGGCTCCTTCCTCCGGTGAGAGGTAATACGGTGGAGATCGAGCAGGTTTTTGTGAATCTGATCAATAACGCGGTTCAGGCCATGGATGGCCGGGGCCGCCTGTTCGTGAAATCCCGCTCTGAAGGAGGGGCTGTGGTCGTGACCATACAGGATACCGGCACCGGTATGAAAGAGGAACACCTCAAACAGCTATTCACACCCTTTTTTACGACAAAGGATCCGGGAAAAGGGACGGGGCTCGGCTTGAATATTGTTCATAAAATTATCACAAACCACGGTGGGAGTATTCACGTGGAAAGCGAGGAAGGTCAGGGGACGACCTTTATTGTGGAGCTTCCTTCCGCGGACGACGCGGTCGCGCAAGGAGGAAACGGGCGAGGGAAGAATGGAAAGTCGCTCAAGGAAAGGATTGAGTCCTGGAAATCCAGGCCTCGAAGCGATGCACATAAAAGCGTGTATCTGTAAATCAACACAACCCGAAATCAAGAGAGGAGAAAAGTCATGCCAAGAATTTTACTGATTGAAGACGAAGAAGAAGTCCGTGAGGTCGTCAAACACCATTTGACCAATGCCAACTATGAGGTGGTCGAGGCGGAGAACGGCGAAGAGGCGATCCAGAAAATCAAGGAAGGCAGTAATCCCGTGGAGGTCG
Organism: Nitrospiria bacterium; assembly: GCA_046756825.1. Taxonomy (GTDB): domain Bacteria; phylum Nitrospirota; class Nitrospiria; order SBBL01; family JAADHI01; genus JAADHI01. Next base: position 1,833 of record JBHHXB010000126.1, read on the forward strand.
ATGCGGCAATATGCGATGTGCGTATGCCTAAAATCAACGGGATCGAGGCGGTTTCCTATTTTCAGGAGGAATTCCCTCATCTTCCCGTGATTATTATGACGGGTTACCCGGAAACGGATATGGCCATCGACTTATTGAAAAAAGGGGTCAAGGAATACTTGGTCAAACCGGTCGAAAAAGACGTTTTGCTTGAGGCCGTCGAAAAAGCGGTAACAGAGCGCACCTGGCCTGCGTAAGCACGCATAGCGCCCTGTCATGCGCCCTTTTTTAAACGGCGCATGACAGGGCGAAGAGACGACATGCGTAGGGTCATTTTTTCTTGGCAGCCCGTTTTCGGTCATTTTCGTTGAGATGTTTCTTTCGAAAACGGATGGACTTCGGCGTGACTTCCAAAAGTTCGTCGTCGGCCAAAAAGGCGATGGCCTCTTCCAGGGTCATCTTTTTGGCCGGGGTCAGCGTGAGGGCTTCGTCGGCCCCCGAAGCGCGCATATTGGTGAGCTGTTTTTTCTTGCAGGCATTAACCACTAAGTCATTGGCGCGGGCATGCGCCCCGATGATCATGCCTTCGTAGACTTTTTCCCCCGGTCCTAAAAAAAGCGTCCCTCTTTCCTGAATATTGTGCAGGGAGAAGGTCACGGTTTCTCCCGCGCATAAAGAAATCAGAGCCCCTTTTGTTCTCGCCTGCATTTCTCCCTTGAACGGCTGATAGGACGAAAAGGTGTAGTTCATGACGCCGGTGCCGCGTGTCGTCGTCAAAAACTCGGATCGGTAGCCGATAAGACCCCGCGAGGGAATCAAAAATTCAAGCCGCGTGTTGCCGCCATGCGAATTTCCCATGTTTTGAATCTCCCCCTTACGGCGGCCCAAAGACTCCATGACCGCGCCAATATAGGCATCTTCGACATCCAGGGTCAGATCCTCGATCGGCTCATGTTTTTTGCCCGCGATGTCCTTGTAGATCACCTCGGGCCGGGCGATGGCGAATTCGTAGCCTTCCCGCCGCATGGTTTCAATCAGGATGGACAAATGCAGCTCGCCCCGGCCCGAAACCTTGAAAATGTCCGTCGAGCCGGTTTCCTCCACCTTGAGCGCCACATTGGAGAGCAGTTCTTTATACAGACGGTCTCTCAATTGACGGCTGGTCACATAGTCGCCGTCCAGACCCGCGAAGGGAGAGGTGTTCACCATGAAATTAATGGAAATGGTCGGCTCGCCGATTTCAAGCGTCGGCAGGGCGAGGGGTGTTTCGGGGTCGGCGAGGGTTTCGCCGATTTGGGCGGATTCCATGCCCGCGATGCCGATAATTTCACCCACACCGGCGGCTTTAATTTCGACTTTTTTCAACCCTTCATACCCAATAAGGCGTGTGACTTTTCCTTTGGTGATCGACCCGTTTCTTTGCACCAAGGCGAGAGGCGCACCGGTTTGAATCCTGCCGTGATTGACGCGGCCCAAGGCGATCTGACCGACGAAATTATCATATTCCAGCGATGATACAAGCATTTGAAACGGGGCGTTGGCCTTCCCGGCCGGGGGTACCACTCTCGACAGAATCATTTCAAAAAGCGGGGTGAGATCCGAATCAGGGTCTTCGAGTTGCAGTTTGGAGATCCCCGCCTTCGCGGAGGCATAGAGGATCGGAAAATCCAGCTGATCGCCTTCCTCATCCAATTCCAGAAAAAGATCGGTGACGAGATCGGCCACTTCCTCCGCCCGCGCATCCGGCCGGTCGATTTTGTTGATGACGACGATCGGGTTGAGTTTAAGATCCAAAGCTTTTTTTAAAACGAATTTTGTTTGCGGCATCGGTCCTTCAAAGGCGTCAATCAGGAGGAGGACGCCATCGACCATTTTAAGCGTGCGTTCCACTTCGCCTGAAAAGTCGGCGTGTCCGGGGGTGTCCACGATGTTGATCTTATATTCCCCGTAGCGGATCGAGGTGTTTTTCGCGAGGATGGTGATGCCGCGCTCCCGCTCAAGGTCGTTGGAGTCCATCACGCGCTCGACGATATCTTCCCGCTCGTGAAACACGCCGCCCTGTTGCAGCATTTTATCGACCAGGGTCGTTTTGCCGTGATCAACGTGCGCGATAATGGCGATGTTTCGAATGTTGCTTACTTGCTTGCTTGTGTCAGTGGTCATCATATTTCATACGTGCAAGAGGCGCACGCTCCAAATTGTTGGGTCATTTTCTAATTTTCCAAAAAAAATTCATCCTGCTTCGGGTACCTCGAAAAACCGAAGCGCCCGAAGCAGGATGAATTGAGGTGATTATATCAGCGGCCGGGATCCAAGACAAGCGGGTGCGAATAATATATGCGACTTTGGATTATTGGCCTCGATCCGACGGCATGAAAGATGAGATGCGTGGTTCTGTGAAACCTTGATAGAACTGTATTTTTCAAACCTTTTCCGATAACAGGAATCATTTCCGAAGCAGGGTGTCTTTGAAGGCTTGAAGGACTGTTTTATGCCCTGTTTTCAAGGAGGTTTTTGGCCTGTAACTTGCTTTAGTGTAAAGACAGAAGACGTTGACAGTACCTGGAAACGCGGTACACTTTATTCAAGATGGAAGAGGCCTTTGAAGGTCTCAAGGTTGTGAGGGAAATCAAATGAAAACGAAACAAATGACCGTCGCGGCGATGCTTGGATTATTCTTCATCCTGCCCTTCGTGCTCTCGACAAATTTGGCCGCTCCAGCGAATGCGGAAGAAACGGGGAGAACTGTTGTTCTGGTTGTGAATGAAAATGGATTTTCCGGCTCGAAAGGCCAGGACTTGAGTCATCAGGTGATCAAGGTTCCGAAAGAATCCAATGTAAAGGTCGTCTTTGAATATGCGGATCAAAGTGGTGATTATCACGAATTCGGCATGCTGCTTCCTTCGGATGAAGAAATCTACAGCGAATCGCTTTCGAAAAAGAACCGGCGGACCGAAATCGAATTTTACTCGGGAAAAGCAGGAATGCATTACGAGGTCTATTGCATCTTGAGCTGCGCCGCGATGGATAACTTGACTGACCTTGTCTTTTTGTCGATTTAACTGAAGAAACCCCCGATACCACTGGATCTTCCGAGGTGTTTTTTTTGAGGATTCAGTGGTATTTTTTTATTCAATCACCCTCCTGAACGCTTCACTGTCCAACCTTCCTTTCTCAATATTTCGGCCAGCTTGTCTTGATGATCGCCCTGAATTTCAATCATGCCGTTTTTCACTGTGCCCCCGGTCCCGCACTGTGATTTCAGGGTTTTTCCAAATTGTTTTAATGCATCCGGATTAAGCGGAAGATCCGTGATGACGGTCACGCCTTTGCCCTTTCGTCTCTTGGTTTCCCGCCGGATACGCACGATGCCGTCAGAAGCCGGGGGTATTTGCTGTTTCCGGCACGAGCATCCCGCTTCCGGTTTCCCGCACGCGGGACACATCTTTCCAAGTGCTGTGGAATAAACGAGACCGCTGTTTTTTTGACGGGGTGTTTTTCTCATTTTCAGCCTGCGGTTGTGCGGGACATCATACGATAAGTCCGACGTGTCTTGCTATATTCCCATTGAATACAAGGGTTTTCAAGCACAAGCAATTATCCTAAAATACCGGTGCACTGGAGAAACAGCGATGATCCGTCTGACCGAAATAAAGCTCCCGCTGGACCACTTGGAAGAAGATCTCAAAGCGGCCATTCTCAAAAAACTCAAAATTGCGGCGGACGGGCTGATTGAATACACCGTGTTTAAACGCAGTGTTGATGCGCGGAAGAAAAATCGCATCACCCTGATTTATACCCTCGATGTAAAAGCTCATGCGGAAGAAGCGATTCTCGGATCTTTTAAAAGAGACCCCCATATTCAACGTACGCCCGACATGACGTATCACTTTGTCACGAAGGCACCTGCCACGTTGTCCTCGCGGCCCATTGTGATTGGCGCGGGTCCCTGCGGGCTTTTTGCCGCACTGGTATTGGCGGAGACGGGCTTCCGGCCGATTGTGCTGGAGCGCGGAAAGTCAGTGCGCGCACGCACGGTGGACACCTTCGGGTTTTGGCGAAAACGAAACCTGAATCCCGAATCGAATGTGCAATTCGGCGAGGGCGGGGCCGGAACATTCTCCGACGGCAAACTCTACAGCCAAATCAAAGACCCCGCATATCGCGCGCGAAAGGTACTGATGGCATTGGTGAAAGCGGGCGCGCCGCCGGAAATTCTGTATGTGAGCAAGCCGCACATCGGCACCTTGAAATTAGTGGGGATTGTGGAAAAGCTGCGGGCGAACATCACCGCGCTTGGGGGTGAGATTCGTTTTCAGAGCCGGGTTGAAACCCTCGACATTGATGGCGGTGCTGTTCAGGGTGTAACCCTTGAAGGCGGGGAGAAGATTCAAAGCCGTCACGTCATTCTCGCCATCGGACACAGCGCCCGCGACACCTTTCAAATGCTTTTGAAACGCGGGGTTTTTATCGAGTCGAAGCCCTTTTCCATCGGCCTGCGCATCGAGCATCCGCAGTCGCTCATTGACCGCTGCCGCTTCGGCGAATACGCGGGACACCCCCTCCTCGGCGCGGCCGATTACAAACTCGTCCATCACTGTAAAAACGGCCGGTCTGTTTACAGTTTCTGCATGTGCCCGGGGGGAACGGTCGTGGCGGCGGCCTCGGAGACGGGCGGGGTTGTCACCAACGGCATGAGCCAGTATTCGCGTCACGAACGAAACGCCAACAGCGGCATTGTCGTCGGTGTCACACCGGCGGATTATCCCGAGGGCCCGCTGGCCGGGATTGATTTTCAACGGCGGTGGGAGCGGCGGGCCTTTGAATTGGGCGGAAAAACCTATGACGCGCCCGGACAGCGGGTCGGCGATTTTCTTAAGAATCAACCCACGAAGGCTTTTGGTGCGGTACGACCCTCCTATACGCCCGGAGTTTATCCCGCTGATTTAAGTCAAAGTCTGCCGGATTTCGCGGTTGAGGCCATTCGTGAAGCCCTCCCTGTTTTTGATCAAAAAATCAAGGGCTTTGCGATGGACGACGCC
>JBHHXB010000127.1:0-6834 GCA_046756825.1 Nitrospiria bacterium
CTTTAGCGGGAATGAGGCGCTTCAAAACCTGTTGGATGATTTGAACAGGGCCCAGCGGGAAGGGGAGTCTGTCTCCGGCGCGCTCCGGGAACGGGTGGATTTATTTCAAAGCGTGGAGGCCGGGGAGTTTTTTCAGGCGACGCAGTTTAGCGGTCTGCGGCTGATCGGCGCGGATGGGCGGATCTTTCTCGATACCCATGCGCCACAGAAAATTAAAGATGTTTCCCAAGACATTTCCAATGACGACCTTTTTCAAAAGGGTTTAAAGCGGACCTTTTCTGCGTACCGCTTTGATACACAAAACCGACCCTATTTGCTGGTGGCCGGTCCGGTCTTTCCACACGCCCTTGTGCGAGATAACCCGATTGGCGTGCTTGTACTCACCGCGCCCATTGACGAGACGGAGCGGCGGCTGCTTTCCCCAGGCGGGGCGCGGAAGTCAAAAGAGACCTCTCTGATCGATTTTTCGGGCCGGCAAGGCCGGGTCATTGTTCATATTCCTCCGCAAGATAATCACAGCCGCGCCCTGCCTTCCCTGGCTCTCGAGCAGGCGACGCAAACAGGAAAAACGGTTTTTGAAAATGAGGACGTTCTCATTGCCCATCGATACGATGCGGCGCTCGGCACGGCCCTGTTCGTGTCGGTGGATCGGGCTGAAATTCTCGCCCCGGTACGGGAGATGAAAAACGGTCTGTTGTTGCTTATTGTTGTGCTTTCCATCGCCGCATCCTCTCTTTCCCTTTGGGCGTCCCGGTCGATGACGAAACCGATTCGCGCGCTTCAAAGTGGTCTTCGCACCGGCATGGAGGAAATTAAAAGAGGTGAACTCGTCGAGCGTGTCGCGCTGAAAACGGATGACGAATTTGAGGAAGTCGCCCGGCGTTTTAATGACTTGGTGGATTTACTGACAGAAACCCGTCTTGGAAGCGCCGCTGAAAAAGAGCAGTTGGAGGCTTCGCTGAGGATTTCTCTCAAGGAATTGTCGGACATCAAGTATGCGCTGGATCAGGCCTCGATTATCGCGATCACCGACCAGCGGGGTATTATTTTGTATGTGAATGACCAGTTCTGCGAGATTTCAAAATACACACGGGAGGAATTGCTGGGGCAGGACCACCGCATCATCAATTCGGGTTATCATTCCAGGGAATTTATTCAAAATCAATGGCGAACCATTGCTAGCGGCAAGGTCTGGCGCGGTGAGTTTAAAAACAAGGCGAAGGATGGCAGTTATTACTGGGTCGATACGACAATTGTTCCCTTTTTGAACGAGCGGGGAAAGCCCTATCAATATTTATCCATACGCACGGATATTACCAGCAAAAAACTCGGAGAGGAACGACTGGTGCAGCTTGCGCATCACGACGCGTTGACGGGTCTGCCCAACCGCACCTTGTTCAACGACCGCTTGAATCAGGCCATCGCGCAGGCGCGCTGGGACAAGCGGACGGTCGCCGTGCTTTTTCTCGACCTGGACCGTTTCAAGGTCATTAACGATGCCCTCGGACACGCGAGCGGAGACCGTTTATTGAAAGGCGTGGCGGAACGCCTGACCGGGTCTTTGCAGGAAGGGGATACTGTGGCGCGCCTGGGCGGGGACGAATTTACAATCCTTCTGCCCGAAGTCGCGAAGGTGGACGACGTGGTCCGCGTGGCCGAAAAGCTGCTCGCCACGCTGAAAGAACCCTTCATTTTTGACAAGGATGAAATTTTCATCTCGGGCAGCATCGGCATCAGTATTTATCCCGATGACGGCGAGGACGCCGACGCCTTGCTCAAGCACGCCGATACGGCCATGTACCACGCGAAAGGCACTACGAGCAGTCTCAGCCTCTACATTCCCCATCTGCATCCCAATACCTATCAACGTCTGGAGATGGAGACGCACTTGCGCCGCGCGCTGGAGAAAGAAGAACTCCTGCTTTATTACCAGCCGCAAGTTGATTTACATGAAGGAAAGATCGTCGGGGTGGAGGCCCTGATTCGTTGGGCGCGGCCGGGCGTCGGCATGATTTCTCCGGCGGCATTCATCCCGATCGCGGAAGAGACCGGTCTGATTGTCCCCATCGGGGAATGGGCGCTTCGCACGGCCTGCGCGCAGCAAAAAATCTGGCGGGAGGCCGGATTTTCGCTCGGACGGGTCTGGGTGAATCTCTCGGCTGTCCAGTTTCGTCAAGAGCAATTTACCGAAATCCTGGCCCGCGTGATTTCGGAAACCGGGGCGGATGCCGATGGCATGGGCCTGGAGCTGACGGAAAGCATGCTGATGAAAGAGACGGAAGAGGTGCTTCAAACGCTGAAGGCCGTCAAGGACATCGGCTTTCATCTTGCGATTGATGATTTTGGCACGGGGTATTCTTCGCTGGCCTATCTCAGACGCTTCCCTGTCGATATCCTGAAAATCGACAAAACCTTTCTCGATAATATTTTAAAGCCACAGGATGAGGAAGATCAAAGTACAGAAGCCATTATTGATGCCGTGATCACCTTGGCGCATCATCTCAACTTGAAGGTGGTCGCCGAAGGGGTCGAAGATGAAAATCAGTGGGATTTTTTGCGAACACGACAGTGTGATGAGGCTCAGGGCTACTTGTTTAGCCGGCCGCTGTCGGAGGAAGCCTTCACGGCGCTCTTACGTGAAGACCCCTGTTTCGTTGCCGAGCAAAAGCCGGATGAGTGTCGCGCAATCTGGGATGAAGCCTTATCCGTGGGTGACGAGGACATTGACCGGCAGCACCGCCTCTTGTGCACCGAATTGACGGAGCTGTTCTCCGCCTGTATCAAAGATTGTGAGCCGGCGGCGGTCAATCGTGTTGTGGTTTTCCTGGAGCGCTATGTTTCGACGCATTTCGTTGCGGAAGAGGCCTTTCAAAGGGCGCATGACTATCCGGATTATGCGTCTCACAAGGCGGAGCACGAGAAATTCAAGACGATATTATCCGATTTAAAGACACAACTTCTTGCCGAAGGTCCGACGAATCGCTTTGTATTGCGGCTTCATTATGTCGTATACGAGTGGATCCATCGGCATAGTGATATAATGGATAAAGCACTCGCGCAATTTATAAGGGCTGCGGGTCTTCAAGCCCATAAAAATAAAAGGAGCAATGAGGTCGATGGGACATGAGAAATTGGGAAACAGGAAACAGTCACTTGATGAAATGACGGCGGCCTCGCTGCGCTCGCTGGGTTTTGATGATCCGCAGCGGATGCGGGAGCTGGAGGCATTTCTGGAGGTCGACGAGGACACCTGTGGAAAAATCAAGGAAGTCAAGGCGGTTCTCGATCCATACGTCGTTCGCATTTTGGATGACATTTACGATCACCTTCAGCAATTCCCCGATACGGCAAAACTGCTCCCCAACGCGGCGGAGATCAAGCGTTTAAAAGACGCGCAGCGGGGCTATTTCAATCAGCTCATGTCCGGACAATACGATCTGGAATACGTCAAAGGCGTTGTCCGTGTCGGCCTGGCGCACGTTCGTGTGAATTTGGAGCCCGAATGGTATATGGGCACGTACTCCAAATACCTGTGCTCTGTCATCGCCAGTTTGTTTGAAGCGCGGGAAGGGGACGCGTCTTCGGATCAGGAGATGCTGGCATCCATTCAAACATTGGTCAAGATCTTCTTTTTTGATATGACGCTCACGATCAAATCCTACATCGGTCCCCTCATGGCGGAATTAAACGCGAAAAAGCGGGACGCGATGGAAGAGGCGCAGGGACTTCACGATTTGACCGGACGCATCGTCGCTTCCGTCAACGAGAACGCCGAACGCGTGCAGATGATGGCGGCCTCCATTGAAGAAATGAGTGCCGCCACGCGGGAAATCTCGAAAAACATTCAGTCCTCCACACAGATCACCGCCGAAGCCGTCGAGAAAACCGCGAGGGTGACGAAAAATATCGATCATTTAAAAACCTCCACCGAAAATATCGGCAAGATGACCAAGGGGATTCAAAGCATCGCGGAACAGACGAATTTGCTTGCGCTGAATGCGACGATCGAGTCGGCCCGGGCGGGGGAGGCGGGTCGAGGCTTCGCCGTGGTGGCGAAGGAAGTCAAGGAGCTTTCAAAAGCCACAGCCACGGCGACCGAGGAAATCACGGGCATGATTTTGGAGGTTCAGCGGGAAACGCGGGCCGCCGTGGACGCAATCAGCGAATTGCGCGCGACCATTCAGGAAATCAACGGCATCATTACCAGCATTGCGGGTGCGGTGGAAGAACAGTCAGTCACGACCGATGAAATGAGCCAGAGTACGACCTGTACCTCGGATCGCATGGCTCAAATCGCCGAGGATATTCGATCCGTCGAGGAATCGAATACGCAGCCCGGCGAATCCGATTAAAGTCCTTTCGTCTGTGTATCTTTTTTCGCCGTGACGAGGGCGGCACCCTGCAAGGTCAGGGATTCGACCTGAATCTCTGAAAGGCCCTCATGCCGCATGGCCTGTACCAGCTCATCCACCCAGTCGCTTTTGCGAATGACCTCCGGCAGCTCCAGTAAAACCTCCTTCCATTCGGGATAGGCCAGAGCGCCAATGGGCTGCGCACATTTGAAGTAGAGCTCAAAGGTCATTTGAAGCGCCTTCGACGAGGGATAGGTGAAGTCGTGAAGAATAATGATTCCCCCCGGCGCAAGCATTTGATTGAGGTGTTGCATCAGCCGGGGGATGTCCGCGTATTTCGGGAGGTAGGAGGAGGTGATGACATCGTACTGCGTACCCGGCACAAAATCTTCGGCGGCGGAGAGAATGAAGGTGACATCCCGAACACCGGAGGCGGCGGCCTTTTCCCGGGCAACGTTGAGATAGCCTTCGGTGATGTCCACGCCCGTCACGTGGCAGCGCGGGTATTTGTCCTTAATACCGAACGTCAGGATACCGGTGCCGCAGGCCAGGTCCAGTACCTTTTGCGGCGCGGACATTTTTGAAAGGATTTTTTTTTTCCAGCGCCGGTCGATGCCGAAGGTAAAGCGGTGGACGACTTCGTCGTAGCTTGCGCCGGTTTCCCTAAAAAAGCGCTTGATCCAGCCGCGCTTTTCATCCAGTTCAATCATGACGTTTTTGATCCCTTTCCAAACCCTGATTTTTCAGGGCATCCGTGCGGTTTCAAGCATCGCGTCCGGGGAGTCATTATGCGCGTTCCCTCTGAATTGTCAAGAATTTTGAATCCGGCTTGACCTTCTTTGGTGTTTTCGGTAGCCTCATTTTCGTGAAAGTCATGGGTCTGATGTCGGGCACCTCTGCGGATGGTGTGGATACCGCCTTAGTGGATATTCGCGGCGGCGCGCGAAGGCTTCAGGTTCGGCTCGAGGCCTTTCAGGTCTATCCCTACCCTCGGTCCCTGCAAAAAGAACTGATTCAAATCGCCTCCGGCGTACCTGTTCCCATCGCGCGTATCTGTCATCTGAATGTGTTGATCGGGGAATATTTCTCGGAAGCAGTGCTTCATTTGGCCGATAAAGCCCGCATTGACCTTTGCGATGTGGATTTAATCGGCTCGCACGGGCAGACGATTCAGCATTTGCCTGACCCCAGGCGGCGGGGAGATAAAGCACTGCGCGCGACACTTCAAATCGGAGAGCCTTGCGTCATCGCGGAACGGACGGGCGTGACGACCGTCGCCGATTTCAGACCACGTGATATGGCGGCGGGCGGCGAGGGCGCGCCGCTCACACCCTATCTCCACTATCACCTCTTCAATCACCGAAAAAAATCCCGTGTTGTCATTAACCTGGGCGGCATCGGCAATGTCACTTACTTGAAGGCAGGCGCGGGGCTGGATGAAACCCTGGCCTTCGACACCGGCCCGGCAAATATGTTGATCGACGCCCTGGTCAGCCGTTTGACCCGTTCAAAAAAAGGGTTTGATGAAGACGGAAACATGGCGTCGCGGGGGACGGTCCACCCTGAGTTGTATGAGGAATTCATGCGGCATCCCTTTTTGAAAAAGCGTCCCCCAAAAAGCACGGGTCGTGAAATGTTCGGGCCGAAAATGGTTGAAACGATTTTAGGGCGAAAACGGGACTTGCGTCTTTCAAATCACGATCTCATTGCAACGGTTACTGCATTCACCGTGGGTGCGGTTGAGCTAAATCTGCAACGTTTCATCCTGAAAAAAGGGAGGATTGATGAGATCATCGTCGGCGGCGGCGGGGTTAAAAATCCCGCGCTGATGAAGGGTTTGGCGGCGCGGATGGCCCCGACGCCGGTGTGCGCGTATGAAAAATTTGGTCTGGATTCAAGGGCGATCGAGGCCATGACCTTCGCGGTCCTGGCTTACCAAACCTGCTTTCGAAGACCGGCGAACATTCCCTCCGTGACGGGTGCGCGTCACTCGGCGATTTTGGGGAAAATTGTGCCGGGCGGATGAGCGGCGGCATTTTCCCCGTCGTGACTTTCCGAAGAGGACAGCGCGCGTTCCTGTTTTAAAAGCTGTGTGAAGTCTTCGGCGGACAGCGCTTTGCTGAAATAAAAGCCCTGCATTTCATGACAGCCGTGCTTCCCCAGAAAGGCCAGTTGCCGCGCGGTTTCCACACCTTCGGCGATGACTTTCAGTTTCAGGCTTTTGGCCATGGCGATGATGGCCTGGACAATGGCGGCATCGTCCGGGTCGGTGGCGATGTCGCGGACAAACGACCGGTCGATTTTCAGAGTGTCGATGGGAAAGCGCTTTAAATAACTGAGCGAGGAATATCCCGTGCCGAAATCATCCACGGAAAGCCGGATCCCCATTTTTTTGATGCGGTGCAGGAGATTGACCGTTCCCTCGGCATTCTGCATGATGACGCTTTCCGTCAGTTCAAGTTCGAGGCGTGCTGCATTGGGT
>JBHHXB010000128.1:0-6804 GCA_046756825.1 Nitrospiria bacterium
ACCGCCTTGCAAGCCACCCGGAGGAAGCGTGAAACCCGCTGATGAAATCGTGATATTGTCCAGATACTGAATCGGCGTGTGTCCGCCGACATTCCGGAAATTACGCCGCATCTGGATGCTCAGGGTATGCGATCCCGCCAGCAGGTTGCGCGTCCCGGTCAAACTGGACCGCTCAATCGGCGTCCCGACCAGAATCGGACCGAAGTTGTGATCTGCAATAGCAACGTCATCGACAAAAAGCTGGAACCATCCCCCGCTGCTATTCGCCATGCCGCTGACGGCGATATTCAGCGAAAAGGTCAAATCGCCAGCGTCCGCGGAGGAAACGTTGAATGCTTGATAAATCCCGCCGCCTTCATAACCCGACAGGGGGAAGCTGATCAACCCCGACCATAAATAGGCCGGCCTTCGACTCCGTCCCGTTTCCATTCGTGTTAAACAAGTCCACACGGGGAAAGGGAGCTGCGGAAGAAGAAGGGAACAAGGGATCAATGCGTCCGTTGGCCGTCGTAAAAAAACTCCAGCCTGCAAAATCACCCGTCTAAAAATCACCGTTGGTCAGCACAGGAACAGCTTTCGCGACGCCTGAGGTAAACCCAAGCAGGAACAGCACACCCAATAGCACCAGAAATTGTTTCATATTGAACTCCTTCATTATTTTTTCGTATTCATGCAAAATTAAAATCAAACCGTGTTTTCCAGATATCTCATCACGCAATCGCGCTAAATTAAATTTTTACCATAAAACATACTAAAATATAAATAAAATTTACAGATTACAATAAAGAAGAAAAACCAGGTAACATGATTTGCCAATTTACGCTCGACTTGAATCTTTCGCTGTCTCCTCAAAGCGTGATACCATTTCAGGACGGCTGGCGACGCAACATAAGTCAAGGAGCGGTATCATTTCTGCGAGACGGGCCGGAGCGGATTCAAATCTCTCCCAGGTCAAAAAAATACTCCTTATTATTCTGTTTTTGAATGTGGCAACGGCCTTGGCGAAATCAGTGTGGGGGGCCTTCAGCCATTCGATCAGCATGCAGGCGGACGGCGTTCATTCGTTTCTGGACGCCACCTCGAACGTCACCGGGCTTATCGGCGTGTGGTTGGCCTCCCATCCGCCCGACAAGGAACATCCCTACGGCCATCAAAAGTTCGAAACCTTCGCCGCCTTCTGTATTTCCGTTTTTATTTTTGTAGGCTGCTACAAAGTGCTGGAATCAAGTTACACGAGATTCCAGGACAGCGGGGCAGTCGAAGTCACTACAACCAGTTTCGTCATTATGTTCGTCACGCTCGCTGTGAACCTTTTTATTACGCGCTGGGAGCGGCGCGAGGGCAAACGGCTTCGAAGCGAGGTTTTGATCGCGGACGCCGCACACACGCAAAGCGACATCTATGTTTCACTTTCGGTCATCGGGAGCCTCGTCGCGGGGAAAATGGGCTATGCCGTCCTCGACCCCCTCATCGCCGTCGTCATCGCGGGTATCATCGGGAAAGTCGGCTGGGAGATTTTACTCGAAAGTTCAAAGGCCCTGACCGACGTGTCCCGAATTGACGCGAAGGCAATCGTCGAGATCGTCATGAAACTCCCGCAAGTCGAGGCCTGCCACGCCGTACGCACGCGGGGCAGTATGAACCATGTGCATGTGGATCTCCACATCCATGTCGTCCCGGAGATGTCGATTGAACGGGGGCACGAGGTCACGCATCTCGTCGAATGTCAAATCATGGAGACCTTTCCCCAGGTCGCCGAGGTCATCGTCCATCTCGAACCCCATATTCCGGGCTTAAAAAATGACTGAAGACCGAATCACCACAAAATCCGCAAAACCCATCGTCGCAGTCACGATGGGCGACCCCGCCGGCATCGGCCCGGAAGTCATCGTCAAAGGACTCTTAAAAGAAAACCTGTATCAAACTTGCAATCCTTTCGTCATTGGCGATCTCAAAGTCATGCGAGACGCCGCATCACGCTTCGCCCCGCCGCTTGCCGTGCGGCCGATCCGAAAAGTTTCCGAGGCCGCGTTTCAGCCGGGGATTTTAGAGGTACTGGATATTTCCGGAGATCCGCCAACACAGGACGCCACTTCATGTCAACCCGGCACATGTCATCCCAAGGCCGCCACCGCCGCTTTTAAATCAATTGAGACGGCGGCGAAGCTGGCGCTCTCCCGCGAAATCGACGCCGTCGCTACCGCCCCGATCCACAAGGAAGGCATGAAGGCCATCGGCTTCGCCTTTCCCGGACACACTGAATTTTTCGCCGAAGCCTCGAACGAGGACCACTTCGGCATGTTGATGGTCGGCGGCAACCTGAAAATCATGCTGGATTCCATTCATGTCCCCCTGAAAAACGCCATCGCCCAACTCAATGCGGAGGGACTTTTAAAAACCATTCGGCTGTGTGACGCCGCCTTAAAACTGGATTTCGGACTGACCCGTCCGCACATCGCCGTCGCGGGTTTGAATCCGCACGCGGGGGAGCGGGGCATTCTCGGACACGAAGAAAAGGAATGCATCGTCCCGGCGGTCGAAGCGGCACAGCGGGAAGGTCTTCGTGTAAGCGGGCCGTATCCGGCCGACACCCTGTTTTACAAACTGGAGCAGGGGCGTTTTGACGCAGCAGTCGCGCTCTATCACGATCAGGCCCTGATTCCGATCAAATTCGCGGCTTTTGGCTGCGCCGTGAATATCACGGCCGGGCTGCCTTTTATTCGTACCTCGGTCGATCACGGCACGGCCTTTGATATCGCGGGCAAGGGCATCGCCGATCCGGGGAGTCTGCGGGCGGCGGTGAATCGCGCCGCAGAAATGGCCCGGCATCGCTATCCCCGGTTCAGGTAGCCTGCAATGTCAGACGCCCAACCCCGCACTATCAACCCGAAAAACGTCCGAGCGAAAAAAAAGTGGGGACAGAATTTTCTCATCGACGCCAATATCCGAAGAAAGATCCTCGATTGCGCGGAGATTCAGACGGACGAGCGTGTCGTTGAAATCGGTCCGGGAAAAGGCTTTTTGACCCGCGCGCTGCTTGAACGCGGCGCAAGCGTCACGGCCATCGAAATCGACCCGGACTTGATCAAGATAATACAGTCTGAGATGAAAACCCCGCTCGACACAGATCAACACAATGTAAAAAAACTGAACCTGATTCACGCGGACGCACTTCGATACGATTACAAAAAGCTTTCCACCCCTTATAAAGTGGTCGCCAACCTGCCTTATTATATTTCGACCCCGCTTCTTTTCAAGCTGCTTGAAGAGAGGGCGCATACCACCCGGATGGTACTCATGCTTCAAAAAGAGGTGGCCGAACGAATGGCCGCCCCGGTGGGGCATCCGGCCTACGGGGCGCTTTCAATCGTGCTTCAATTTTACACCGACGTGAATATGGCCTTCACGGTCTCGCCGAATTGCTTTCAGCCGAGACCAAAGGTCGCCTCCGCCGTGGTTTCCATCACGCCGCTTGAAACGCCCCGTGTCCCGGTTCGGGATGAGACGCTCTTCTTAAAAATCGTGAAAGGGGCTTTTTTATACCGTAGAAAAAAGCTCGACAACGCCCTTCGCTTCGCGGGATTTTCTGAACCCTGGATCAAAAAAGCGCTCAAAAGGTCGCACTGCGACGGCGAACGACGCGGAGAAACATTGTCGATGGCAGCCTTCGCCGCCCTTGCCAACGCCTTCCTTGAAACACGGCAAGCATCCCGCCAGAGTGAATCCGACTTCATTGATAATCAAAAGGGTCTGTGATAAATTGAGTGGAGTTCAAATATGGATACGAGGTCAAAAAATAAGGTCTCGAAAGGTGCTGAAAAGCACTATCTGGATGAGGTCGTCGGCACGGGTCTCATTCTCTTCGGTCTGCTCATCGCCGTCAGTTTAATCACCTATCAGGCAACCGACCCTTCTTTTTCGACGATCACTTCAAACAACGACGTCCAAAACGCGATCGGTAAAATCGGCGCGGGCTTTTCGGACATTATCGTACAGATTTTTGGCATTTCTTCGTATTTGCTGCCCTTTTTTATTGTCATCATCGGCATCAAACAGATTCGCGTCAAACCGCCCGCGCGCGATACCAGGGCCTTCATCATCGGATTTACGCTCATGACGGTTTCACTGGCGGCGCTTCGCGTCTTTACCTCGGCGGAAACCAGCACGGATCCTTTGCAAGCGACAATCCCCTACAATAAAGGCGGCGTTATCGGAGAATTTATCGCCACCTTTTTTCTCCACTATTTTGCGAAAACCGGGGCCTATATTATCTTTTCCTCTCTCTTTTTAATCGGTGTCATGCTGGCCTTTCCCTTTTCGCCCAGCAGCACCTTAAAACAATCGGCTTCGGGACTAAAAGCTTTCAGTGGCTGGTGCGCGGCAAAATGGCGCAACAGCGGTAAAAAACGCCCCTTCCGACAAGACCGCCTTAACCTTGAAAAGGATGTTGAGAGGACAGGGGCAGAGATCCCGGGCGAGCCGACCGACGCCGTCCCGAAAATTGCCTCGCCTCCGCCCCGCATCGCGGCGAAACCGGAGCAGGAAGTCTTTGACTTCACGCGGGAAGACGACATCGGCGATTATAAATTGCCGCCGCTTTCACTGCTTTCCGATCCCCCGCTGATCACGGGCGGCATGACGCAAAAAGAGTTAATCACCCAATCCAGCATCCTTCAAAAGAAATTACAGGACTTCGGCGTGGAAGGCCGGGTCACACAGGTTCATCCCGGCCCCGTGATTACGATGTTTGAGTTCGAGCCGGCCCCCGGGATTAAATTGAGCCGGATCACGAACCTCTCGGACGACTTGGCCCTCGGGATGAGGGCCCTGTCCGTCCGCATCGTCGCTCCACTGCCGGGAAAGGCGACGGTGGGCATCGAGGTACCAAACCACAAACGGGAGGCCGTTTTTCTCAAGGAAATCCTCTCTTCGCCTTCTTATAATCGACTGAATTCCAGCCTGCGCCTGGCCTTGGGCAAGGATATCTTCGGCACGCCCATCTCCACCGACTTGGCAAAAATGCCACACCTGCTCATCGCGGGAGCCACAGGCTCCGGAAAGAGCGTGGGCTTAAACGGCATGGTGCTTTCTCTGCTTTTTTCGTCCACCCCCGCCGAAGTCAAGATGCTGATGATCGACCCGAAAATGCTGGAGTTTTCGCTTTACGACGGTATTCCGCACCTTATCACCCCCGTCATCGTGCGGCCCAAGGCGGCGGCCGAAGCGCTCAAGAAAATGGTGGCCGAGATGCAGCGCCGCTATGAACTGCTTTCGGAAAAAGGCGTGCGCAACATCGAGGCATACAACAAACTCGCCGCGCAGTCGGATGATTTGAGCCTGCTCCCCTATATCGTCGTCTTCATTGATGAGCTGGCAGATTTAATGATGGTCGCCGCGCGTCAAGTCGAAGACTCCATCGCGCGGTTGGCGCAGATGGCGCGCGCCGCCGGCATTCACCTCGTGCTTGCCACACAGCGGCCCTCCGTGGATGTCCTCACGGGTTTGATCAAGGCGAATTTTCCAGCCCGCATCGCCTTCAACGTCTCCTCCAAAACCGACTCCCGAACGATTCTGGACGCCAATGGCGCGGAGAAGTTGCTCGGCAAGGGCGACATGCTTTATCTTTCGGCGGGGACTGGAAAACTCACGCGTGTGCACGGGGCCTATATCGCCGAGGAAGAGGTCAAGAAAGTTGTCTCCTTTATTAAGGGCCAGTCGCAGGCGCACTACGATGAAGTGTTTTCAGCGGGCGAGTCCACTGAGAAAACCTATTCGGACGATGACGACGAGCGGGATGAACGCTACGAAGACGCCCGTGAACTGGTCATTTCAACCGGGCAGGCCTCGGCCTCCTTTCTGCAACGGCGGATGCGGGTGGGCTATCCCCGCGCGGCCCGCATGATTGAAATGATGGAGGAAGACGGTCTCGTCGGCCCGGCCATCGGTAGTAAACCCAGGGAAATACTGATCCGAAAGGAAGAAGGGAACAGCGCTTCATGAATGTTCAAAAAAAAGCTTTTCAAGGCCTTTGCCTTGCGGCCTTCCTCGTTTTAATGACGCTGCCCGGGCATGCAAACGTCGAAACCGCGACAGTGAAAAGCGTGATCGAGGAAATCCGCCAAACCTACGAAAAAATCAACGATCTGCAGGCCGAATTCGTACAAACGGTTGAAATACAAGGGTTTAACACGACCTACGTTTCGACGGGGAAACTCTTTATCAAAAAAGGCAAGATGCTCTGGGACTACGTCGAGCCCGGCAAGCAAATGATTTATGTCAACGGGGGGGGCTTTCAATTTTACGTACCGGACCACAAGCAGGTGATCCGTAGTAAGGTCGGCGGGCAATCGGATACCCATCTCCCGCTCCAGCTCCTTTCAGGCCTGGGGCAACTCGATCAGGATTTCGAGGTGTCCTTCGAAATCGAGCCGCCGAAGCCGGGAGAGGCCGTGCATTTGAATCTCGTTCCCAAGAAGAACATGGGCCTGACCAATATCGTCATCACCGTCATTCCCTCAAGCCAAATCGAAGGCCTAGTCATCGACCAAGTCGTTCTCTACGAGCAAAACGGTAACGTTTCCACGTCAATTTTTGAAAAAGTCAAAATTAATAAAGGCCTCGACGACGACTTGTTTGATTTTAAGGTTCCCGAAGGTGTGGAGATCATCGACGGACCTTGAGGCCTGTTGAATCAATTGACAGACGCGGGCCGATTTGTTACAAGTCTCCCCGCATCTTTTTCTGTATATTTCAGGACGGGCGATTAGCTCAGTGGTAGAGCGCTTCCTTCACACGGAAGAGGTC
>JBHHXB010000129.1:0-6794 GCA_046756825.1 Nitrospiria bacterium
CGGCACTGATCCGCCTGAAAAAAACAGGAAACCCGACACGGAAAGAATGGCTGATCTTGGGCATGGCCCTTCTTTTTTATTTTCTGACCTTTGCGCTGGGGCGCTGGCGCTGGCTGCACATGCCGGTTTCAAACATCGCGGAGCTGTTCATGCTCTACAATGTCTATTATTTTTTTAAGACAAAAAGAAAAGACATCGCGTGGCTCAACATCATCGCCCTCATTGCCATCGCCGCCGATTTCGCCCTGCATTATATTTTAAAGTGAAGAACCGTGTTCCCTCCGGCATATTCTGTCTGCCGTCGGTCGCCACGGCCGCACATTGACTCGATCCCCACTTTAAAATATCATTTCTTATGTTTAAATCTCTGATAGCACGATGGATGAGTGAGTACAGGAAACCGGTGAATCGGAGCGACATCAAACAACACGGATTCCGTCTGCGAATGAAGCCCGTTTTGATGGCGCTTCTTTTTTTTGCGTCCGCGAGCTTCGCGCAGGCCGAGGGGCTGATTCATCATGAGATGAAAATCGCGCTCGCCCCGGATGCCAACCTGATTCATGTCGTTGACCGGATTTCCCTGCCACCTTCACTTAAAGCGGACGAAGAAGGAAAATTCCACTTCACCTTGCACGAGGGACTTTTCCCGGTGGCCTTCACCGCCGGTGTCGTGATTGAGCGGGAATCAGGCCCCGGCTCCGAAATACCACTGACCCCTGACCCTGCTGATCCCGATGTCCCTCTCGATCTCAAAATCCACCCGGGGCCGGGGTCCGTGCCGGTCGTCCGCTATGTGATGACCCTCCCGATTGGGCTGAGAGAGGTTGTGATCAGTTATGAGGGCGTCATCTATCATCCGCTGCCTGAGGAAAACAGACTGGACACCACTGCGGATACAAAAACACCCGGCCTGATTTCGGACGAGGGGATTTTCCTCACAGGACAAAGCCGGTGGTATCCCGATTTCGACAACCACTTACTAGCCTTCACACTCGACATCTCTCTACCGAACGCCTGGAGCGCGGTCAGTCAAGGTGAGCGCACACAAAACCGGGTTCAGGGGGAAACGCGAAAAATCCGTTGGGAATCGCCCGAACCTCAGGAGGAGATCTTCCTCGTCGGCGGGGAATGGACGGAGTATCAACGTCAGGCGGGCAGGGTGCAAACGCTGGCCTTTCTAAAAAACCCCGATCCCGACTTGGCCAACCGCTACCTCAAGACCACGGAACAGTATCTTGCGATGTATCAAAAACTGCTCGGCCCCTATCCCTATCAAAAGTTCGCCGTGGTGGAAAACTTTTGGGAAACGGGGATCGGACTGCCATCACTGACCGTGCTGGGCCCCAGAACACTGCGGCTTTCCACGATGCCCGGCGCCGCCTATGCGCACGAGCTGCTTCGGAACTGGTGGGGCCACGGCGTATTTGTCGATCAAGAACGGGGGGATTGGAGCGAAGGACTAACCGCCTATCTTTCCGATTATCTTATTCAAGAACAAGGCGGCGCGGCCCAGGCCCTGCGCTTGACCGCCCTGCAACAATATGCACGTTATGTGTCCTCCGAAAATGACTTTCCCCTGGCGCTCTTTCAATCCTGGAACGACGACTCCGCGTCACGGGCCGTCGGCTATGGAAAATCCTTCTTTCTCTTTCACATGCTCCGTCAGTCTGTGGGTACCGAGGCCTTTATCGAAGGGTTACGGACTTTTTTTCGGGAAAATCATTTCAAGCGCGCCTCGTTTGAGGATTTGGCGCAGGCCTTTAGCCGGGCGGCGCGAAAAGACCTCTCCGGCGACTTTATGCAGTGGGTCACGCGAGCGGGCGCGCCCGTGCTTCGGGCGAGGATGGCTCTGTCTGAAAAGACAGAGCGCGGGTATCTCCTGACCGCCCTGCTCGAACAACGGCAACGCGGGCCCGCCTATCCGATGACCGTTCCGGTTTCGATTACGCTTCAGGACCGAAAAACACCGTTTCAAACAACGGTCGTCATGACAGAGAAAACGCGTGATCTGTCCATCGACTTGCCCGCACGCCCTGTCCGTCTTCAAATCGACCCGGAGTATGACCTGTTTCGCACGCTGCATCCGACTGAAATTCCGCCCTCGATTGAACGCGCCTTAAACGCCGAATCTAGCCTTATTTTGCTGCCATCAACAGCATCCACGACCCTGAAGCGCGCCTATCAAAAACTGGCGCGGTCGATGAAACAGGATCGGCCTGACAATATTTCAATCGGCTGGGATAATGAATATCAAACCCTGCCCGATGACCGTGCGATCTGGCTTTTGGGCTGGGAAAACCGTTTTCAGCGGATCGCTTTGAAGCAGTTACGCCGTTACAGCGTTTCCACCAACAGCGCCATGACGCGGATTGATGATGTTCAGATTCCGCGCCGGGGGCACAGTCTGATTATGGCCGCGCGGCATCCGAAACGGGCCAAACACGCCTTAACCTGGATCGCCGCCGATCGTCCGGCCACCATCCCCATGCTGGGGGAAAAACTGACTGAGTACGGCCCCTACGGCTATCTCGCGTTTCGAAGCGATACTCTCAAAAATATTGAAAAAGGACGCTGGCCGCCTGTGGGCTCACCCATGTCGATTCGAATCAAACAGGCCGACGGAAAATGGATCAAGGAAGTACCCGCGACGCGGGCCACAAGGCAGGCCCTCACTTCGCTGCCGCCGCTTTTTTCCGAGGATCAGATGTGGCGTGACATCGCCTTTCTTTCCAGTCACCGATTGAAAGGCCGCGGGTTCGGGTCCCCTGAGCTGGATCGGGCGGCGGAGTATCTTGCCTCTTCCTTCCGGCAGGCGGGTTTGAGTCCGGCGGACGATGCGGGCAGAAGTTATCTCCAGCAATGGAAGGGAGAAAACGGGGGCGTCGGAAGCGGAGTCGCCTTAAAAAACGTGGTCGCCATGCTGCCCGGCAGTGCGCCTGGACTGGATCATGAATACATTGTGATTGGCGCGCACTACGACCATCTTGGGTTCGGCTGGCCCCGGGTGCGTGAAGGGGATGAAGGCATGCTGCACCCCGGCGCGAACGGCAATGCAAGCGGGGTCGCCCTTCTATTGGAGTTGGCGCGCATCCTAAAAAAGGAGCAACCCCTGAAACGCTCCATTCTCTTCGTCGCCTTTACGGCAAAGGAAGTGGGACTTCGCGGATCAAAACATTTGATTTCAACTCAACACACCCTGCCCGCCAGCCGCATCATCGGCATGATCAATCTCGACAGCATCGGCCGTTTAGAGGGCAACCGCTTATTTGCCCTGGGAACGGGATCTTCACGGGCCTGGCCGCCCCTGCTTCGGCGTGCCGGATTTGAAACAGGGGTGGAGATTGCCGCCTTTCCTGAAATTCTGGACGCGAGTGACCACACGAGTTTTATCAACGCGGGCATTCCGGCCATTCAATTTTTTACCGGCATCACGCCGGAGACAGACCGCCCCACAGACACCCTTGAAAAAATCAATGTGCCGGGGATGGTCGCAGTGGGCCGTGTCGTCAAAGAAGTAATTGTGGATCTCGCCAACCGTCCTGCCTCACTTTTGGCTGCCCCCGGTCATCAGAGCGCGCCGCCCCTGATCTGGGAAAGAAGGACGCCTTCGGCCGATTAGCCCGATATTGTATGATGTGCCGGGAATCTTAAGACCGTTAGATCTTCTCGTTTTTTTCAAGATTCAAGCCCATCGCTTGGATTTTTATTGTGAATCGGCTTAGAATACAGGGCCATAGCGTAGCGCGTTCAACACTGTTTTCACGCATCTTTGAAAATAAGGAGCATCCCGGAAAATGGATATCGCACACGAACAAAATGAGGAAGGGGCCTTTGTCCGGCAGGAAGACGCCTTTCGAAAGTGGGTTACCCCGGACGCGTCCGCGGAATACCCCGCCGAAGCCCACCGCTATCATCTCTATGTCTCACTGGCCTGCCCCTGGGCCCACCGTACGGTCATCATTCGAAAGCTGAAACAACTGGAAGAGATCGTCGGCATGACTGTTGTCGATCCGATTCGGGATGACCTGGGCTGGGCCTTTCGTGAAGGCCCCGGACACACGATGGACGCCGTCAACGGCTTTAAATATTTAAGCGAGGCCTACCTCGCCAGCGATCCTCATTTTAACGGCCGTGTCACCGTCCCCGTGCTCTGGGACACCAAAACACGCCGCATCGTAAATAATTCCGAAGACGACATCACGCGCATGTTCAACTACGCCTTCAACGCGTTGACCGGGAACACGCTCGACTTCTACCCCGAAGCACTTCGCCCCGAAATCGAAACGCTGATTGAGCTCATTTATCCGAAAATCAATAACGGCGTCTACAAGGCCGGTTTCGCCGGGACACAGAAGGTGTATGAACAGGAAGTCACGGCCCTCTTTAAGGCCCTGGATCAACTCGAAGCCCGGCTTTCAACACAGCGCTATCTCACCGGGAGCCAACTCACGGAAGCCGACTGGCGGCTTTTTCCGACACTCATTCGCTTTGACGCCGTGTATCACGGTCACTTTAAATGCAATCTCCGCCGTATCATCGACTACCCCAATCTTTACGGTTACATGAAAGACCTTTACCAACAGGAACATGTGGGGGAAACGGTAAATTTCGACCATATCAAGCGTCATTACTACATGACGCACACCGAGATCAATCCGAATAAAATCGTGCCGGTCGGACCGGCGATGGACTTGAACACGCCTCACGGCCGGGAAACACTCGGCTGAAACACCCGGAGGCGGCGTATTGAAAACAGAGGAGCGCCATCATGTCTAAAACAAGTATTTCACCTGAAGGAAAAGTGGCCCTGGTCAGCGGAGCTAACCGCGGCATCGGAAAGGCCATCACCATTGCGCTCTTGGAAAATGGCGCGAGAAAAGTGTATGCCGGAGCGCGGGATGTCGCTACGCTGAATAACCTCTTGTCCCGCTACATGGACCGGCTGATCCCCCTTGAATTGGATGTGTGCCACGACGGTGCCATCACCAAGGCGGCGGAAATCGCCCGCGATGTCAATATCCTTGTCAACAATGCCGGGGTGCTGGAGCAGGGCGGTTTTTTCGCCGAAAATACCCTCACGGCCTTCAAGAAGCATCTTGAGGTAAACGTCTGGGGCTTGGTGAAACTATCCCATGCCTTCATTAATATTTTAAAAACGAACCGCCCCGCCTCCATCGTCAATATTTCATCCATCGCGGGTCTGGGGAACATGCCGGTAGTCGGCACCTATTCGGCCTCCAAGGCCGCCGTCCACAGCATCACTCAAGGCATGCGGGCGGAGCTGGCCGCCGAGGATATCCTCGTCATGGGCGTCTATCCCGGCCCCATTGATACCGACATGGCGCGGGGTGTGGATTTTCAAAAAGACACGCCCGAAAACGTCGCGAACAATATCATTCAGGCCTTCAGGGAAGGCAGCGAAGATGTCTTTCCCGACATCATGTCGGCGGAGGTGGGCAGCGATTATATGGCCAGTCCGAAAGAAATCGAAAAAACCTTTGCCGAATACCGGGGCTAGCGAACTACACGCAGTGCCAGATTGTTTTCTCCGCCCGATACCGCTTTAATCCGATAAGGCTCAAATGAGTTCCGCCTGCCACCGGGCATTTTTTTTCACCAGCACAAAGCGAGCCTTGCAAACGGGGCAAAAAACGCCGTCCCCTTCCGAGGCCCCTTTTTGAACCGCCAGGGTCGGACCATCCTGTGGACATGCGAGCAGGGGGATATGACCTTCGCTGTGAAGCACCGTCCGCGCCAATTCACCCTCCTTCCAGACGGACGTAAACAAATCCACCAATTGAGGATCAAAAAGTCGGCCTTTTTGTTCTTGCAGATAGTCCACGCCTTTTTCAGCGCTAAGCGGTGTCCGGTAGGGTCGGTTGCTGGTGAGCGCGTCAAAAACATCCGCGACGGCAATCACGCGGCCTTCCCCGGGAATGGCCTCCCCCTTCAAGCCCTCCGGATAGCCGCCGCCGTCGTAATGCTCATGATGAGCATAAATGCCGTGCACGGCGGGTTCTAGAAACTCAATGCCCTGTAGCAGCCGCCTTCCTTCGGCGGGATGCGCCTTGATTTGCTCATATTCCGCCGTCGTGAGTTTTCCCGGCTTTCTTAAGATACGATCTTCCGTCGAGATCTTCCCAAGGTCGTGTAAAATCCCCCCGATTTCGACAGCGGCCACGCGTTCGGCGGACCAGCCCAGACGCCGGGCCATCACAGTGGCATACTTGGCGACCCGCCATGTGTGGCCCGCCGTATAAGGATCTCTGCTTTCGATCACGTTCGCCAACAGGTTTAATACCGCGATATCCCGCCCGTTTGAGCGTCTCGCGGACGCTTTCTTAAAAAGCCCGGGCAGATCAAAACCAAACATCATTTCCTCCTTTTGCGGAAATAAGTTATCGCCCTATCGCATGTCACAGCTTGCATGTTTTTAGATAACACCATGCGGGTAGTGTAAGACAATATCGGCGTAAGGCACTGTAGGCGGGCTTACACATCACATAAGGAATTGTCATTGTAAGCCCGGCCACATCCTGAAAAGAGATCCGCGTGTTACCGATAACAATAGTGTCCCTAATACTGCTGTAAATTTCTGTTTCTACTTGCGGTAACAGGAATACTAAAACAGCTCTCTCTTTAATAGATTAACTGGTGGGAGACCAATAGACTCTTACTTACTCTGTTGAAAATTTGTCACGGACCAGTTCTTAAAAGGAAATGGGAACGATATATACTAACAAAAAAAGCCCCAAGCAAAGCTTGGGGCTTTTTTTGACAAAATATTCTAAAAA
>JBHHXB010000130.1:0-6758 GCA_046756825.1 Nitrospiria bacterium
CTAGATGCAGGTTTTGAACAGCGCGCTTTTATGAGCGGCATCCGGGTCGCCGTAATTTAAATCCAGCAAGTAATGAATGACCTCGTGCCGCCAGACATAGAGCGATCCAAGCTTCAAATGGTTGGGGTTGACATATTCTCCACTGCATCCGCTCGCATAATGCTTGCAAGGAAATGTCGGCGGCATAATCACGACGGAGACCTCTTCAAAGGCCCCCTCATCAAAGTCTCCGCAACGCTTTGTTTCCTCGAATTCCGCTTTTAAATAGGTCTGGGTTGACTCGTCCACAAAGAGTCCCGCCTTGCCGGCGGAGGCTTGTTCTCCACACCCGCTGATTGGCAAAAACAGCAACAGTAAGAAAATATAGCGCAGGTCGCGCAGATATTGCATGCCCATTTCCTTCTCCCCAAGTTCTCTAAATATATGTTGATAGGGCAGGCGGCTTTTAGTTTCGCCCAACCCTTCTTTAAAGAGTCTTATCGGAATCAGGGGGGCGAAGCTTTAGGGGATTGGGGGAAAACGCAAAGCGACGTAAGGGGGCTCACGTCATTCAGGAAATGAGAAATATGGACTTGCAGCAGAAAGCGCGGACTAGCCTTGACCGCGCTGTTTGATGGTATCGACCAAGTTCGTGTGGGCCCTTGAGCCAATGACGCGGCGCAAGGCCTGCAAGTCCAGTTGCGGACGATTGAGGATGAAGTGTTCTTTCAAGGACAGCAAGCGCGCGAGGGATTGATTCAGTCGGTCTGTGGGGATATCGCCTTTATCGAAGGCCGTGTTCAGCGCTTCGATCGCGGCGGTTTGCAATTCGGATGAATGACAAACCAGTAAAAGGTCCGAGCCCGCCGAGAACGCTTTCACGGCGGCCTCCGGGACGGCGTACTTTTCGGTAATGCCCTTCATTTCAAGATCGTCCGTTACCACAACGCCGTCGTACTGCATCGTCTCCCTAAGCAGCGTGGTAATGACATTTTCAGAAAGGGAGGCGGGCAGATCGTGATCAAAGGCGCGGCAGCAGATATGGGCCGTCATGATGCAAGGCAGTCTGTTTTCGATGGCGTGCGTAAAAGGCCGCAACTCGCGGTCGGTCATCCGGCTGATGGCGACATTCACCTCGGGAAGCGTTTCATGAGAATCCTGATCCGTGTCGCCGTGACCCGGAAAATGCTTGCCGCAGGGAATGATTCTTTGATCAAGCATAGACGCGATGGTTGCCAGGCTATGCTTCGAGACAATGGTCGGATTCGCGCCAAAGGCGCGGTCGCCAATGATGGGGTTTTTCGCATTGGTGTTGATGTCCAGAACGGGAGCAAAATTCATGTTGATCCCGACGGAAAGAAGCTCCCGGGACATGGCCTCGGCATTGCGATAAGTCAGGGGCACGGCATCGCAGCGCCCGATGGTTCTGGCCGAGGGAAACTGAGTGAAGGGCGATGGAAGCCGTGAAACACGTCCGCCTTCCTGGTCAATGGCGATCAGAAGCGGGGCATCGGGAGAAAGCGCCTGAAGCGATGCCGTCAGTCTGGCCACCTGCTCGGGATTTTCGATATTCCGCGAAAATAAGATAACCCCGCCGATATGGTACTTGGTGATGAGCGTTTTGATCTCTTTTGAAGGCGTGGTCCCCTCGAAACCCGCCATGAAGAGCTGGCCGACTTTATATATCTGCTTCATCGCTTCCTTCCATTCGCTTCGCTGGTCAAAAATTGCACTAAAAGGCGAACGCCGACCCCCGTGGCTCCTTTAGGCACGTAGGCATGCTTGGCATTGTTATACCAAGAAGTCCCCGCAATGTCGAGGTGGACCCAGGGGATCTCATTGACAAACTGCTTTAAAAAAAGCCCGGCGGTAATAGTGCCTGCGGCCCGCCCCCCGACATTTTGCAAATCGGCGACATCGCTTTCAATCTGGTTAAAATAATCATCCCAAAGCGGAAGCTCCCAGGTTCGCTCCCCGACGGCCGCGCCCGCCGCCTGTACTTTGGAAAGCAGGCGGGAATTATTACCCATCATCCCCATGGCGTGCTGCCCCAGGGCAACGACGCAGGCCCCGGTGAGGGTGGCGAGATCAATCATGGCCGCAGGCTTAAAGCGGGTGGCATAGCTTAAGGCGTCGGCCAGGCAAAGCCTGCCCTCGGCGTCCGTGTTCACAATTTCCACCGATTTTCCGGAAAGCGACGTCACCACATCCCCCGGATGCACGGCCTTGCCGCTCGGCATGTTGTCCGTCGCGGGCAGGACGGCGACGAGGTTGATGGGCGGCCTGAGCCGGGCGATGATGTTCATCACACCCAGCACGACGGCCCCGCCGGACATGTCATACTTCATCTGTTCCATATTTTCAGAGGGTTTTAAGGAAATACCCCCGGTATCAAAGGTGACTGATTTTCCAATGAGGGCAACCGGCCGTTTCCGCTTCCCCTGAGGGGCCCCCTGATATTGCAGGACGATGAACCTGGGTGGTGTTTCGCTACCCTGGGTGACGGCGTGAAAGGCACCCATGCCCATGGATTGAATCTCTTCCTGCTCCAGCACTTCAAGGGATATCTGCTCGGATTCCGCGATTTTCGCGGCTTCTTTCGCAAGATAGGTCGGCGTAACCACATTCGAGGGAAGGCTGCAAAGGTCGCGCGCAAAGCAGACGCCCTCGGCAATCACCCTGCCCCGCTGGCCTCCCGACTCGGCGGCAGATGCGTCCCGTTCGTGATCAACCACAAGCGTGCAGGTTTTCAGCTTTTTGTTCTTCTTTTTGTTTGTTTTGAGTCGATCGCATTCGTAGAGACTGAGGATCACCCCTTCAACGAGCGCCTGTGACAAGCCTTTGGCGGAGCCCTTGCCCAGCGCCTTCACATCACAATGCACGGAAATCGTGCCAAGCCCCATTTTTTGAACGGCGGCCGCGCCTTTGCCCGCGGACTGTCGAAGCCGGTCTTCCGTGATTTCAGCCCTTTTTCCAAGTCCAACAAGGATGAGGCGCTCGAAGCCGATGGCTCCGTCGGAACGGATCATGAGGGTTTGAAGAAATTTCCCCGTGAATCCTTCGGACGCCGCGATTTTTCGGACCTTCCCGCCCAGCGCGCGGTCCATCACGCCCGCCGCGCCTTTTGCGCCCTCCCCTTCGTAATATCCAATCAGACAGACCGGCCCTTCAATTTGCGTTAAATTTCCGCTTTGAACTTGTATTTCCATGCAGATTTTTATACCCCTTTCATGCTTGGATCCCAGATATGTTTATGAAGCTGTATTTGAAGCCGGACAGGCAAGCGATCCCTTAAAATCCAGTCGGCCAGTTGTTGTGGCGGCAGCTCCCCGAAAACAGGAGAAAAATGAACGGTCTGGCCTCGCAGTGTTTGATGTCCGCTCAGCACGTCTTTCGCCCAGTCGTAATCGTCTTGATCCGCGATAACGAACTTGACTTCATCGTGTGGTTTGAGGTGATTCAGATTGTCCCAAAGGATGGCATCCGTCATCCCGCTGCCGGGACATTTGAGGTCGATAATCAGGACGGCCCGCCGATCCACGGTTTGAATCGGGACAGCCCCGCTTGTTTCGATCAAAACGTGATAGCCCTCATCCAGCAAGGCTCGAACAAGGTCAAGGCTCTCTGTTTGGAGCAGCGGCTCCCCGCCTGTGACTTCGACCAGTGAACAACCAAAACCCCGCACTGTATTTAAGATGCTTTCAAGCGTGCATGTTTCGCCGTCTTCAAAGGCATGTTCGGTATCGCACCACCGGCACCTCAGGTTGCAGCCCGTCGTTCGAATGAAGACACAGGGGAGTCCCGCGTAAGTTGATTCCCCTTGAATGCTTTGATAGATCTCATTGATTTTAATCAAAAATCAACCCTTGGTATGGATGGCGCGTCCGCGGCGTTGCCCGCAAATTCTAGCAAGCCGCTTGATATTGGTCAACCATGGGACGAGTCTCTTGGCTTAAAATGAGTGACCGAGGTTGAGGTAGTAATGAATCTTGTTTTCGTCTTCTCTCTCAGGGCTGATCGGCCTGGCAATATCGGCACGCAGAATGGCAGGATAGACCCCGAAGAGATCAACGAAAAAACGTAATCCCAGGCCGACATCTGTTTTGTATTGCTCGAATTGAAACACATTGTGGGAGTCCGTGACCATGCCCGCATCTGAAAAAATGGCGCCCTGCCAGGTGTGCGTGTGAACCAGCCCCAGAAAATTGATGTCGGTTTCATAAAAAAGCGGAAAGCGGTATTCGACGGAATACAGAGACATGTTTTCACCTTCGAAGACAAGCGGGGTGTATCCCCGCATGCCGTTTGAGCCGCCTAAAAAAAAGCGGTTGTCCTCAAACAACCTCCCGGTGGAGTATCCCCAAAAAACGCGGCCCGCTACCTCGTGATAGTTGCTAAAGGAATAAACCCGTCTCAAGTCCATTTTCAGAATGACAGAATGCTCGTATGCAGAGGATGCAAATTCCTGATTAAAAGTGAGACCGACATTAAACGCCGGGAAGGTCGTCGTGAGCCGTTGCACCGACTCCGGCAAAAGCGGGACATCGGGAAAAACAAAATCATAGCCAATGGAGACAAAGCTGGATTCCTCCCCGCGCTGGTCTAAATCCAGGTCTTCTTCGGTTTTTGTGTGCGTGAGGCCCGCCGTCACAAGATGGTTTCTTTTGACGGTGTGCGTGTAGCTGAGATGCTCGGAATCTCCGGACTCCGTGTGCGAAAACCTCAGCCGGATCCAATTTCGCGTATCATATACCCGCTGAAAAAGCAGCCCTGTTTTATAACCGAGAAACTTGGTCTGAAAATCATAGTTAAAGTTAAATTGGTCGAGTAACACCTTCCATTTACGGGGAAAGCGGTTGTTCAAGCGGTTGGGGTCATTTGAAAGCTTGTGCGGGTCGAGTTCAACGACTTGAACCGGGGTTCGCGTCGTTAAAATAAAACGATGCGCGTCCCCGATGCCGTCCCAGACCAGGGGCGTTGCTGATCCGTTTTTTTCTTGCACAAGGACTTGCAGAGGCTCAATCCCCTTGCCGTGTTTCTTTACTTCGATGGTGGTTTGGTGGGTTTCAGCAACGGATTCTTTTTGAATGCCGGCAATCTCGAAATCCAGTTGCGTGCGCTTGCTGAGCCATCGGTCGATCAACCAATCAAGGTCCTGCCCCGAGGTTTTTGAAAGGACTTTTCGAAATGAAAGGGCCTTTTCATGATCTTGCGAAAGATAGGCCGACAGCGTGCGGTCCATCACATCATCGCCAAGCAAGTTCCTCAGTTTGGAAAAAATACTCGGACTCTCGGACGAGGGATTGTTAAAAAAACGGATATCCTCACTGACGACACGATCCACGGATTCCTTAAAATAAACCTGCCGCATTGGAAGCGCGTCGGAGTACAGGATTTGATCAATCAAGGGAATGAAGGCGATGGGCTTCAACCACTCGCCCAGGTTAAAGGCTTTACCGTGACGATCCTTCATAAAGGCCTCCGCGTCCATTTGGGCGAGGCACTCAATGACCCACCAGGCTTCATCGGGCCGTCTCTTTCTCCAGAGGAGCCGGTAGAGTCCGTAGGCGAGGCTGGCTTCATGAAAGCGCTTCAAGGTCGGAAAAACCTTGAACAGACGGTGATTGACATAAAGCAGATTGGTCCCGGGAATTGTCAAATCCTGATGCAGACCGGCGCTGACCATTTCAAGGTGGATGGCCGGGGGAAGCCCCGTGCGTTTTACAAAGAAAATGAGAGAGGCCTCCACAAGCTGAATGACTTGGTCGGCATAAGATGCGTCTCTTTCGAGTGCATGATAGGTGATGTCCACCGCTCCGACACGGGTCGTCTGCGTGATAAAATCACGACCGAGGGCGAGGGAAAAAAAAGAGAGGTTCTTGCCTTCGAAGAGATAAGTCTGGCTATCCCCGGCGCCATTTTCCAGGGTCGCCGGTGTTGAACCCGTCACATGAACCCCGCTTGCGGCCTTAAGCCGAATCCGGTAATTGCTTTCCTGAGGTGGATCGCGAAAAACCCATTTCCCGTCAACAATATTCGCAAGATAAGGATGCCATCCGCCTTGAAGGGCGGTGAGATCTTCGTAATATCCAAAGGGGCCCCATTTTTCGGGGATTTTTGTCGTGAATTTGACAGAAAGCTGGAGCTTTTCTCCCGGCGCAAGCGGCTGATTCAAAATGACTTTGATGATCGTCTGATTCGGGGCAACGTCCGGGGAGAAAGCGAGCGCGGCACCGGAGGCATCCGCAATGGCATGGATTTCAATGCCGGCGGGATTAAAGGCCACGGGATAGGCTTTTCGATAAAAGTGTGCCTCAAGCTGTGGATGTTTGTGTAGATAGAGATTGGGATAAAGAAAGAGGTAGAGTTCTGAAATGGGCTCAGCACCTTGATGGGTAAATGATATCTCTTCCCGCCCGATGACTTCGTGTGTTTCGTCGTCGTAAGCGGCCTCGATATCGTAGGTTACGGGCTGCCCGAAAACAGGAGAGGACGCGATGAAAACGGTAAGAAGCAAGGCGAGGATAACCATTAACTCATTATACCAAAGGAGAAGAAAGCCCCCCTGGTCAGTCCCCGTACAGCAGTGAGGCAGTAACCTCAGTGAGTCATTTCGACTTGTTATTTTGATGCGGAGAAATGAAGCGGGGAACGTTTATTGAGCGAGAACCGCCGAACTGAACGAGACGGGGATCTTACTTTTTCTTTGAGCGGAATTTCAGGCCAAAGAGCCCGAATAAGCCCGAGGCAAGCAGGAGGAAGGTTGAGGGTTCCGGCAC
>JBHHXB010000131.1:0-6701 GCA_046756825.1 Nitrospiria bacterium
TTACGGCGACCCGGATGCCGCTCATAAAAGCGCGCTGTTCAAAACCTGCATCTAGGGATCTTTAACACAAACCTGAATCGCGGGAAGCGTGCTGAGGCGTGCCTTACTCCAGGACGACGGACACCGTGCCGTCATCCTGATCGACAACCGGCATGGATTTATTGCAATGCGGACATTTCACATAAACCAGGTTGTCAAAAAGTCCGATACTGTAGTGATTCACCAGTAAGTCGAACTCTTTTTTACACGCGGGACATGCGGAAATGTAGCGTTTGAGAAAGTGTTTGATTTCCGACTGAAGCCCGTAAATCTGACTTTGTAAACGGAGCACCTCTGCTTCGAGACAGTCGATCCGCTTTTCCAGGGCCTCGGACATGGCGCGAATCATAGTCGAATCAAAATGTCGTGTCAATTCCTCTTGTTTTTTGTCCACAAGGCCGTTATCATGTGTCCCTTTGAAAATTCTCTGTAGTGATCAATGCAGGAGCGAGAGACTAAAACGCAATCAACCGTTCAATCCCCCGTCCAGGAAGAGCCCCCGCAAGAAGTCATTGACCAGAAGGATCTGGCTGTTTTATGGGCGATCGGCATCCTTGTCTCGCTCCTGCTTTCCTTTGCCGGCGCATCCTGGCGGCCAGCGCAATATGAGGCCCGCCAGAGCACCAGTGTGGACGCAACGGAAGCGCGGGTGGAAAACAGCCAGAACCAAATGGTCGCGGATGCCCTTAACGACGGTACGATTGAATATGATCCGACAATGGACAAGCTTGTCACCTTGAAACCTGTCTATGTCCTCATTTTTTTCGATGTTGTGCGCCTCTCGCTCTTTCCCACCTCCGCCCTTGTCATCATCGGCCTCCTCATAAGGAAATCAGTGCGGTTGTATAAACCGCGTAAAACCGTGTAACCCCCTGATTTTCTTTTGTAAGAACAGACCTGAATCGGGATCAATCACACGCAAGCCGCGCTTCAGTGGTGTGTTGAAAATAAAGTGGTATGCTTAAAACTGATCTTGGGAGATTGTATTGACACATGGAGGCCTTGTGATGGAAGACCGACGAAAAACCACGCGAATCCCGATGGCGACGCTTGCCCACATTACGCCGCATGGGCTTCAAAAGAGTATGGATGTGATGGTGAACAACCTTTCCACGGACGGAATGGGATGCTATGTCAACCATGTGTGCCAAAAAGGGGACATGATGTTGACCAAAATTAAACTCGACTTGCCGGGAGAAGACGCCGGCGTGATTCAGGCCTCGCTCATGGGGCAGGTGATTTGGGTGAAGGCCTTGGAAGAAGAGCATCGCTATGCGATCGGCGTCGAATTTCGCGACATGGAAAACCGTCACCCCCGGCTTTACGCGCACTTGAAGGCCTCCGAAAAACAGCCGGCGCCGCAATAAGGGATTGTCTCCGGCTGCCTTCGCCGGGGACTTTACTGCGGGAGGACTTTGAGGGCCTTGATTTCACGCTGTTGATACGAGAATGAAAAAGTCCCGTCGGCGAAATATTTCCTGCAGTGGATTTTCTGATCCTTCACGCGAATTAAGACGCATTTCTGAGCACGTCCTCGCGGCCCTTTAAAAGCAATCGGGGATCCAACGTGTTTTTTTGCCTGAGCAAATGAGATGCGTTTGTAACGCGGCCGCTTTGAGCCTTGCGGTGTTTCTTCAATCCAGGCTGTCGCTTTCTTTTCGATTTTGGACGCATCTGGGATAAGACGCTCTTCTTGCTGCAATATGGCCGTACCGGGGGCGTGAACAGGCAGGTTTTGAGGATCGGGCTGGATGGCCGCCGTCTGTATTTTCGGCACGGGGCTACCTGAGGGCGCGGTATCCGGCATCGCCTCTTTTTGAATCTCCTCAATCAGCGCCTCAAAATCCCCGCGCTGATTTTTGTTGAGGTCGGTCCGCTTTAAAATCGCCTCGACTTCTTTTTTGAACTCACCCAATTCGGAATCCGAAAAAACGCTTCTTTTGAAATTCACCTGTTTTTTCATGACCGATAAAAACTGCTGTTGTTTTTCATCTTTTGGAAGTTTCTCGATCATTTCGATGGTTTTTTCCAAGGCGATCAGGCCGTGTTCTTCTTTGTCCGTCAGTGTTTTTTTTGCCGGGGCCGAGACGGGGGGAGTCTTGCGCGCAAGTTGGATGCGACCGGGCCGGGCCGTTATTTCCGACGCGGGTGCATTGAAAAGCGTGCTGACGAGAAGCAACATGGCGGCGGCTGAGGCAGACAGAGAAACAAAAAGCGGCTTCTTGACATCATTCCAAAATTTGAACGCAAAATAAAGCGAAACAAAGGGAATGAGGAGTACGGCAAACCCCCATCCCGCACTTTTTTTAAAGGCGACGACCAGAAACCAGATCGAACCCGCAGTGGCCACAGCCCAAAACAGGGCGATCCCGACCTCAATCATGATGCGGCTCGTGCGCGTGTGATGAGTTCATGCCTTCTTTGTGTGCCGGGCCTTCCCCTTCGACTTCGGGGTGTTTCGAGAGATTCAACATCACCTGGGATTGCACGGCCCTGGCCAATTTTAAATCTTTAAAACCCAGGCCATCCTTGTGGTGATCTTTATGACCCAGCTTCTCAAAAAGCCGATCCATAAACTTGTTCAGGGGTTTCATGATTTTTTTCGGTTCGACGTTCGATTTTTCGATGACCTCCGTGATTTTCGCGGCAAAGGCCGTCACCCTGATATTCGGCTCAGCCTGTGGTGTGGACGCTGGAGGGGTCGAGACTGGGGTAGCTGGCGGGCTGTTTTCAGCGTCAGGCAGGATTGGCCCCGGAGTGGGAGTCGCTTCCGGTTTCGCGGGAACGGGAAGTGCAGCGGGTGATGGTTCTGTCGAAGGCGCGGGCGCGGGAGAAGCGGGAGGCTGCGCGACAGGCTCGGAAAGTGCGGGGGCCGTATCGGTTACCGTCTGTTCGACGGAAAGATTTTTTTGATAATGGAGCACGGCCTCAAAACTCGCAATGGTTGAGAGTCCCGAGACGCGCTCCGCCCGGTCGAGGGCTTTTTCTGGTTTTCCTTTAAAGAAGTCCTTACTCAGCTTTTCAATCGCCTTGAGGGCTTTTTTAAGATCCTTGAGTTCCTCGGCATTAAACTCTCCTTCCATCGAGAGCGACATCGCGAATGTCTTGCTCAGTGAAATGTCTGTGCTTTCTCCCGCCCCCTGGACTTCACCCATGTGATTATAGGTACTCACGGAGGCTTCAATGCTTGAGAACGTGGAAAGACTGACCCTATCGCCCTCTGCCGTAAACAGCGTAAAGGCGGAGCTTTTTTGAATCTGTAATTGCGTGTTTGAAAACGGGGCGCCCATCATTTCCTGACGATTGGGCGCAAAACCACTTTGTGGCGAAAAATTGTGAGATATCTGGGAGATGGCATTCATGACAGACGCTCCATTCTTTTAAAACCTTCATGGGACCCGGTTCGTCATTTGCTTCTGTCAGTGTTATCGGAGGGGGAAAATAAAACTTTAGAAAAGTGGGGAATGGAAGGCGGGCATCCTTAGTAATATGGAATATTTACTGTTTTAGGCATTCTGTCCCGCGCGGCCCTTTTGGAGCAAGTATAAAAAAAACGGCACACCGATCAGCGCGGTGATCGTCCCCAAACGCAGCTCCTCCGGCTGGGCGAGCGTCCGTGCCGCGAGATCCGCGGTGGTGAGCAAAATGCCTCCGGCAAGAAAACTTGCGGGCAGCAAGTTCAAATGATTCGGCCCCGTGATGCGCCGGACGATGTGGGGAACGATGAGGCCGACAAAGGGAATCGTCCCGGAAAATGCGACGGCGACACCCGTGATGAGCGCGGACAAAACAAGTACCCAGCGCTGGACAACAGCCACACTCATGCCGAGGGCCTGCGCGCCCGCCTCGCCTTCCAGGTAGAGCAGATTCAAATCCCTTGAAAAAAAGAGCAGGGCCCCGCTTCCGATGAGGATGGGCCAGAGGGCGATTTTAAGCTGAAGCCATCCCTGGCCGTCCAAACCGCCCATAAGCCAGAAAAAGATTTCACGCAGCGCCGCGTTTGAGTCCACGCGGGTCAGAATCAGGGAAAGTACGGCTCCCATGAAAATACCGACGGCGATCCCGGACAAAAGCAAGGTCGTCACCGGGGTCCGACCCCGGCGGGCGGCGATGGTGTAGACGAGCACCAGCGTGCCCAGGCTCCCCAAAAATGCGGACAAGGGCAGGGCGAGCGTATGTATTGAGGCAAAACCTGTTGCAAGCGCGATGACCGCAGCCAAAGCACCCCCGCTGGAAACCCCGATGACGCCGGGGTCGGCCATTGGATTGCGAAACAGGGCCTGAAGCACCGCGCCGGAAACCGCCAGCCCGCCGCCGATCAAGGCGGCCAGCAGGATGCGGGGAAGCCTGAGCGTCAGAATAATGATTTCATCCGCCTGTTCCCAGCCGTCCAGCGCGATAAAAGGCAATTGATGGAGGACAATCTTTGCGACGGTCGAGAGCGGCACATTCACCGCGCCGGCCGCCGTCGCCATGAGCATGACGCCGATTAAAAGCACGAGAAGCATCAGCACCGATTTTTCGGACGCGGGCCGCCCGTTTTTCAGTCGAACCCCGATCAGGGCGCCGGTTTTCATCGGCTGGCAAGGGGGGGTGCAAACAGGGCCGGGTGGAGTTTTTTCGCCATTTCCTCCACCCCGTCCACAATAAAGTGGGACACGGAGGTCAGTAGCTTCCCGGGAATCTCGAAAACCCGTCTTTCCCGAACCGCCGAAACCGATTGAAGCGCCGGGTGACTCAAAAGCCCCTGGTGGCGGCCCTTCTCGGTTGCGCGAGCGTTTGGGGTCCACTGATTGAGGATAAGGATTTCAGGATTGATCTCGACCACTTTTTCAAGGGAGATTTTCGGGTGCCCGCGCAAACCCGCCTCCGCCGCGAGATTCCGGCCGCCCGCCCGTGTAACGATTTCATCAAACAGCGTTTCCCGGCCCGCCGTCCAGCCCGCCGCGTCGTAGGATAAAAGACCGGGCCGGTGCGTCGTACGCGCGATTTTTTTCTCCAGGACACGGAGCCGCGTTTCCATGTGCACGATCAAGTCCTCGGCTTTTTGAGGCTCGCCCACGGCTGCCCCGACTTTTTGAATATTCGCTTTGATGTCGTCGATGCTCGAAAAATCGCTGAGCGTCAACACGGGGAGGCCGATTCTTTTAAGCTGCCGCATCACCTCCGGCGTGGTGTAGCTTGCCGCTAGAATCAGATCGGGACGAAGGGCGACGATCACTTCCGCGCTGGGCGTTTGCATCGTCTTCGGAACTGTCTTCGCCAATGCCGGTACATTCGAGATCCCCGGGTCCAGCGCAAAGGCCGTGACCGCCAATATGCGATTTGAGGGGACGAGGGAAAGGAGAATCTCATCGGTGCCCAGCGTGAGCGAGATAATCCGCTGCGGCGGCGTGTCCGCCGCGCCGACGGTCCCCGCCGTCCACAGAAATAAAAAAAACAATGCGGAGAAGAACCGCTTCACTTCGAATGATCCATGAAGCGTGTGATGGTTTTTAAATCGAGGTGCGCGGAAACAAAGGCGGCCCAGCGTTCAATCTGTTCATCCTCGAATTCCCGAAAGGAAGGGATCGGTTTCTGGAGTGGGAATAAGCCTTTCCGTTGCCGCAGCACATTGACAAAACGCCGCCGAAACGCGTCATTTTCAAAAAGCCCGTGCAGGGCCGTGCCGAAAATGAGTCCCGTTGCATCCACAAAGCCCTCTTCTTCGTCTTCCTGAAGTGTGCTGAAAAAGGCGGGGTTTCCGATGGGATCGACCGGACGCGTTTGCCCGCAGTGAATTTCGTATCCCTGAACAGCTTCTTCGACATCACCGAAAAAGGGCGGCTGGCCGGACATCCGCCAGGACACGCGCCGGGTGACCTTTTCTTTTTGAAACTCCGTGATCACATCGAGCAGATTCAGGCCCTCGAGCGCCCCTTGGGTGGATTCGGCCTCGTATGGGTCGAACAGTTCCTTGCCCATCATTTGATAGCCGCCGCAAATGCCCACAACGGGCACACCTTCTTTCGCGAGGGTCCGAACCCGCTGAGCCAGACCGGTGTCGAAATGATGCCTAAGATCGTGCATGGTATTTTTACTGCCGGGCAGCATGACGGCGTCGGGCCGACCCAACTGTATCGGGGTTTGGACGAAGCGGAGCATGACCCCCGGCTCCAGCATCAAGGGATCGAAGTCGGTGAAGTTGGAGAGATGCCGGTGCGCGACAATGGCAATATCGATCTCGGGATCGCCATTGAAAACGGTATGCCGTCGAAGGGCGTCTTCTTCCATCAGGGACAATGTCGGGTCGAAGGGAATGAGGCCCAGCGTGGGGAGACCCGTCTGTTGTTTTAAAAAATCCGACGCTGGATCAAAGAGCCTTTTGTCGCCGCGGAACTTGTTGAAAATAAATCCGCGCACACGTGCCCGCTCCGCCTCACTTAACAGCGCCAGGGTGCCGACCACAGCGGCGAGACTGCCACCCTTGTCGATATCCGCCACGAGCAGCACGGGCGCACCCGCGTGAAGCGCAACCTCCATATTTGCCAAATCAAACTCTCTTAAATTGACTTCGGCGGGGCTGCCCGCCCCCTCCATCACAATCAACTCATACCGATTCGAAAGTGTTTCCAAGCCTTCTTGAATCGCATTCCACTTGAGCGTGCGCAGGGCCTTGTTTT
>JBHHXB010000132.1:0-6662 GCA_046756825.1 Nitrospiria bacterium
AAACCTAAAACCGACAAAGACTAAACCAAAAACACCTTTTTTGAACTCGCCCAACTTGGTTTTATACAGAATTTCATTCTGTATAAAACCGATATATTCTGTTATAAAGAATTTATTCTGTATAATTCTCTACCATATACAGATCGCATACGGTATGTCACCAACCAGGTCTCAATCGGCATCAACATCTATTTGCGAGAAGGCTTTCCTTATGGCATATCGCACAAAAAAGGTCAATACCCCTATCACGTTTCTCAAGTCATAGACGTGAAGTTCCCGCCATATAAAAAGCAGGATTTCCTTCCATGTTTAATGGCTAAACCCTCGTAAAAAGAATTAGAACGTGTTCACATGTGTATCAATCAGCAAGACCATCTTTACCGGCTCAACAAGCTTGCTTCACCCCTACCCTTTGTTGCTTTCACGATTCAAAATGCGCTCCAATCGCCCGTTTAACTGCTTCCAAAGCAGCCAGAGACTTATCCAAAAAATTTCGCCGGGCATCTTTTGAAATGCCGAGGACAACGCCGTCGGCATCGGTGGCAAGCCAAACGGCGCTGGAATCGGTGGGCAGTACCTGATGGATCTTCCCCTTGAACGCCGCACCGTCATACAGGTTCGCCGGCTGCCATGTCTTGCCGTTATCCTTACTCCACAATAGTCCTTGGGCCGTGCCGAGATAAAGAATATTGCTGTTATGCGGGTCTACGGCAATGGAAAGAATTTCAACGCCCGAAG
Source organism: Nitrospiria bacterium (assembly GCA_046756825.1). GTDB lineage: Bacteria > Nitrospirota > Nitrospiria > SBBL01 > JAADHI01 > JAADHI01. Next base: position 739 of record JBHHXB010000132.1, read on the forward strand.
GCAGATCGCCCTTCAATTCGCGCCACACGCCTTGAAGATCCCGCTCCCAAATCTTTTGATCCGAAACGGCGAGCAAACCTTTATTCGGCCGCCATAGAATCAACTGAAAGGGGCTTCCTTCTTTTGTGATGACTTTTTCCCACGCGCCCTCAGGGGCTTTCGTCCAAATTTGATTTTGAGAGGCGGCAAAAAGACGCTGCCCCGAAGCGCTCAGGGCCTCGATATTCTGAGCGTCAACTGCTGAAACGCGAGCCCAGTTTTCACCGTAATCTTCCGAAAAATACAGGCCGTCCGACATACCCAGGTAAACATGGTCCAAATCGTCCACCGCAACAGACATGGCCTCGCCCTTCGAGGGATCATTCACCAATCCCCATTGATGACGACCCACCTGCCTTCGATACACGCCGTCATTGGTGATGGCATAGACAAAGACCTTCCCGCGCGACAAGGCCCGAATCGTGAGGTTGACCAGACCGAGATTGTCGGACATCCAGTTATCGTCCTGATTCACATAGGTGCCCTTTCCCTCAGTACCCGCAGTGATTCGGTCTTTTGCGTAAGAAAGCGAGAGAATGGGAGAAATGAGGAGCTGGTCGTGAAGGCTGCGCCAGGGTTTTGAAATCGTCCCGAAATAAAGGCCGCTTGAAGACCCGACATAAAGATCGCCCGAGGGATGGGCCTCCATCGAATGAATTTGAATATTCTCCATGCCTTGAAAAAGCGGCATCCAGTTCACGCCGTCATTATCACTGTAATAAACGCCTTCCCCCGTACCCGCATAGAGCATCCCCGCCCCGTCCATCTTGAGGGTGCGAATGGAGAGATTATTCAGCCCGGCATTCGCGTTTTCCCATGTTCTTCCGCCATCGGCGCTGCGAAAAATCCCCGCCGCCATCGTTCCGGCAAAAAGCATTTCATTTCGTCCCAAGACGAGGGCGCGGACCACACGTTCCTCCAGTCCTTTAAAGGCAAAACCGCTTGCGATGGAATACCACTCCTTGCCATTGGGATCGCGCTTAAAAATACCCAGGCCCTGCGTTCCGGCGTAAAGGGTCTGGTCGGCGGCGGCGGCGAGGCTTTGAATTTGCGTGTGATCCAGCCCGGTATTGAAGGCCTTCCAGACCGTTCCGCCATCCCGGCTGAGGTACACCCCTTTGCCCGTGCCGGCCAATAAATCTCCCGAAGGGAGTGCGATGATGGTTGTGACATCGGTTCTTTCAAGACCCTTGTTGGCCGAAACCCAATGCTCGCCCTGATCCTCGCTCATAAAGAGACCCGCGCGAATCGTCCCGGCGAAAAGCCTTCCATCGTCCAGAAAAAAGAGGGTCGAGATAAATTTATCACGCAGGCCGCGATTGATTGGCCGCCAACTGCCGCCCTGATCCCTGGATTTAAAGAGGCCGCCACCAAAAGTCCCGACATAGATCGCGCCGTCTTTTCCCGTCGTGATCGTCTCAATCACATCAAAACCGAAGGGCCCGCCTGTGGGATAAAGCGTCACCCCTTCTCCGGGCGGCCGGTAATCCGGCAAGAACTCCAGCGGCCGGGAAAAGGGAAAGGGGCGCTCCTGCGGTTGATTGAAAAAGGCCCCGACTCCGACAAAAACAGACACAAGGATCAGGCCCGTCAGCGCTTTTTTTACGGTCATCTACGGCATCCTTCCCGACGCTTCCGCTTCAACATTTTTCCCCTTTCCTCCAAACAGACGAATCGTCACAATGCCGATTTCATACAACAAAATCAACGGGATCGCCATCAAGAGCTGGTTAAAAATATCCGGGGTGGGCGTCGCAATCGCAGCCACCACAAAGGCCCCCAGCACGGCGAATTTACGGTTTTTGATCAGGAAACCGGGCGTGAGCAGCCCCAGCTTTGAAAGCAGCACCATGACCAGGGGCAACTCGAAAACAATGCCAAAGGCCAGCAGGATTTTCAGATTGAAGTCAATATAGTTTGACACGGAAAGCATGGGCGTGATCCCGGACTCACGTCCATAGTTGACCAAAAACCGAATGGCAAAAGGGAGGGCGACAAAATAGCTGAAGGCCACACCGCAGAAAAAAAAGAAGGCCCCGAACCCAAAAAAAGGCCACAACACGCGCCGCTCATTTTGGAGAAGCCCCGGGGCCACGAACAGCCAAAGCTGATAAAGAATAAAAGGGAAAGCGATGAGAAATCCGAAAAAGAGGGCGATTTTGAGATCCGCCCAGAAGGCCTCACCGGGAGAAAGAAAGACTAAATCCGCATCAATCGGCCGCTTGATCCAAAAAACCAGGGTTTCCGAAAAATAAAAAGCCGCCCCCGAGGTAATCAACAGGATCAAAAGCGACTGAATCAACCGCGATCTGATTTCCTGCAAATGTCCGGACATCGGCATATCCGCCGTATCTTTACTCCCGGACTGCTCCGCCACCTGTTTTATCCTTTGCCGTCTCGTCTTTTTCCTGTAAGGCTTCCTCTAAAAATTCTCCCTCTTTCTCAAACTCCTCACGAACACCCTCTGTCGCGCGTTTCAATTCGTAAAACCCTTTGCCCAAGGACCGCGCGATCCTGGGCAGCTTTTCCGGCCCAACGACCACAAAAGCAACAATCAGAATAATAATGAGTTCCGGGATACCAATTCCAAACATCAGCTTAGCCGGTATTCGAATCCGCCTCCCCGGTTGTCCTGTAATGCTGCATCATCTTCATCATGGTATCTTTTGCCGCCAGTTTTTCTTTTTGATAGGTTTTCTTTTGAAACTCTTCTTCGGGGGATAGGATCTTTCTTCGGCTCAAACTTGCAAGTGAGGCCTCCAGCCGATGATGAGACTCCTCCAACGTACGAAAACGGTAGCTTTTTTCGCGTAAAATTTTCATCGCTTCGAAATCTTCCTCTGCCATTTTCCCTCCCTTATTTGAGATTAAATGTGAAGTGCCGAGGACTCAATCCGGAGCCCCTTACTACGTTCATGAAACCCATGAAACAGGCTTTGATTGGCCTTTTTGCTCCAACCCGGGTTTTAAAAAATGATCCAAACCGCCTTCCTTTTTGTGTCGATCCAGTTGAAACAAAAAGGCATTTTCAGTGGGCTTGTAGTAGTAGTTTCGTCGTTCGCCCACCTGATAAAACCCTAATTTCCGATAAAGACGCTGGGCCGGAAGATTGGAGACACGTACTTCTAGAATCACTTTCTCCAAGCCTTTTTCCGCGCCGGATGACAAGACCCGCCGAATCAATTGTTCTCCAATGCCCCGCCGACGCCACACGGGATCAACGGCTAAATCCATGAGATGAAGCTCATCCACGACCCTTCTTGCGAAGACATACGCAACAATTTTTTCCTCACCATCCAGCCGTACAACAAAGGACTCGGCGAAAGGATTGTCAAAAAGCTCGGAAAGCACCATTGCTTCCGTCCAGGGGTAGGAAAACGAGGCCTGTTCGATCACCATAATTCCTTCCAAATCATCAAGGGTTCCCGGCGAAAAACACAAGTTTTGCATTAAAGACTTCGTCATCATTCTGTTCGCTTCACTCCTCTTAACCTGGCCTCATTTTACCCTCAGCGGCAGGCCTTTTCAACCTCGACAGATGGGAAGAAATGAAGCGTAATCAGCACACATGCTTTGAAAAATCCGCGAAAAAGACGAAACCTACGACGAAAAAAAGGTTTTCCTGAATTGGTTGAGTTCCACGAAGGTGCGAAGGGGTTTCATTTTTGACTTGAGTTTTTGAGTCAACTCCTTTTGGAGCACACCCTTCGGTTTTTCAGAGATGCTGAAGTAGTCTTGCAGCAGGTTCAGACACAAATCCGGGTATTCCTTGAAAAATTTCGGATTTTTATGCGCCCAGGATTCGACCTGCCGGTATTTTTTAAGATCCTTTAAGACAAAGCTGTTCTCTAGCTTGTCCCGGTAGGCTTGCAGGCTTCTTTGCGAAAAATCACCCTTTTCCCTCGCCTCAATGATCGTTTCCGCCGCGAAAAGACCCGAAGCCATCGCAAGATTCGTCCCCTCGTGATAAAAGGAAGCGTTGACGAGATGTGCGGCGTCACCCGCCAGCATCAACCCGTCCGTGACAATGTCCGGCACTTGGTGATAGCCCCCTTCCGGAATCATGTGGCCGGAATATTCAAGCGGCTCCCCCTTTCGGATCAAACGCCGGATGCTCGGGTGCGCCTTAAAGCGCTCCAGCAAGTCGTTGGGAACGATTTTTTTGTCGATAAAGGCATTGATCGTACAGGCCACGCCGACGGAGAGCGTTTCCTTGTTCGTATAAATAAAGCCCGCGCCCACCATCCCCGCCACGGCGTCCCCAAAGAACTCCATCGCCACGCCCTCATCTCCCTCCAGGGAAAAGCGGTCTTCGATGGTCTCCCGGGGAAGGGCGATAACTTCCTTCGCGGCCACGGCCAGCACATTCCATGTAAAAGCCTTTCTGAGGCCGCTCTTTTTGGCGAGAAAGGAGTTCACGCCGTCGGCGGCAATGACGACATCGGCTTCGACTTCCCCGCCTTCACGCCGGGCTTTCACGCCGCAAACCTTGCCGTCCTTCCACAACAAGTCATCCACGACGGTTTCGGGGATGATCAGGGCCCCGGCTTCCTCGGCCTTTTTGGCCAGCCAAGGGTCAAATTGCGCACGAAGCGCCGAAAAACTTTGATTGTAGGGCGGTGTTTTATTGAAGGCCTCGCAGCGGAACTCAAAGGCCGCCTCCGATTCCTCGGAAAGCAGACCGAAGCGCCGCTTCGCGATATGCCGCTCCAAAGGGGCCTCTTCCCAAAAGTTCGGAACCAGCCGGTTGAGAATCGGGGTATAGAGGACACCACCAAACATGTTTTTCGCGCCGGGGAATTCCCCCCGCTCGAACACGACGACGGACAAACCCGCCTTCGCCAAGGTCAGCGCCGCGGACGCGCCCGCAGGCCCCGCGCCTACAATAATGGCATCAAACTTATCGGACAAAAGCACACCCCCTCGCGCACAAAGAGCTCTGGCGCGTCTTTCTGTCTTCGTCCCCGATTTTCAAGTTGACAGCTTTAGTATCCTTCATTTTTTATTTTCTTCACGGCATCTGTCAAGAGCGGTACGATTTCAAAAAGATCCCCCACAATGCCGTAATTCGCGATTTTGAAAATGGGAGCGTTCGGGTCTTTGTTGATCGCCACGATGTATTTCGACGAAGACATCCCCGCCTGATGCTGAATGGCCCCCGAAATGCCGCAGGCGACGTAGAGTGTCGGCGTCACGGTTTTACCTGTCAGCCCGACTTGATAGCTGTGCGGCTTCCAACCCGCGTCCACGGCGGCGCGGGAAGCCCCAACGGCCGCGCCCAAGGCCTCGGCCAGCCCTTCAATCAAGGAAAAATGTTCCGGCGACTTCAAGCCCCGTCCCCCGGAAACAATGATAGTCGCCTCGGTCAACTCCACCTTGGAACCCGCAGTGGACAGGACGTCCTTCACAATGGCTTTCAATGCGGACAAATCCGGCTTGTCCGAATAGGTTTCGATCACGACTTCCTTTGAAGCGCTTTCCGAACTTGCGGAAAAGACATTCGGCCGGAGCGTGACCACTTGAAAGGTATTTTGGTGACTTAAAACAGTTGCGATGGCCTTGCCGCCGTAAATAGGGCGAGTCGCGACGAACATCCCACCTTCATTTAATTCGAGTTTAATGCAATCCCCGGCGAAGGGGCCGTCGAGCTTCGCGGCGATTTTCGGCCCCAAGTCCTTCCCCATGGCCGTGGCCCCCATTAAAATCAGGCCCGCTTCCTCTTTTTTTGCGATATCCGACACCATCGCGCCAAAGGCTTCCGAGGAATAGTGATTCAGTTGCGGATCGTCGATGACATAAACTTTGTCCGCACCCCCCGCCGATAAGGCCGCCTCCTGACCGGAAAGGTTTTCTCCGATCAACACCGCGACCACTTGATCGCCTTC
>JBHHXB010000133.1:0-6621 GCA_046756825.1 Nitrospiria bacterium
GGCCAAGGTGACGGCCAAGGCCCCGCTCCCCGTGCAGAGATCCAAAATGCGGCGCGGCGGGGGAAGCGTCTTCGCGGCCTCGACGATCAATTCCGTTTCGGGCCGGGGGATGAACACCCCCTTTGAAACGGAGAGGGTCATGCCGCAAAATTCAACTTGGCCGGTAATATACTGAAGCGGTTCTCGGGTCGCCCGCCGCCGAAGATACCTCCAAAACCGGTCATGGGCCGCTTGGGGCAGCCCGGACTGACCTTCCAATAAAAGATGCAGCCTCGAACACCTTAAAACGGCGGACAGGAGATGCTCGGCCTCCCGCTGAGGCGTGTCAATTCCCCGTTGTTTTAAATAAGCCGCGCCTTCCCGCAAGGCCGCCGAGACGCACAGCACCCGGGTTTCTGTGGAAACCGTTTGCATCATACCATCTCCCCTTCGGCGACCAGCCCTTCGATCATTGGGTCGATTTCCCCTTCAAGCATACGATCGAGCTGGTACAACGAGAGATTGATGCGATGGTCGGTCACACGGTTTTCCTTAAAATTATAGGTTCGGATTTTTTCGCTCCGACCGCCCGTGCCGACTTTCGACCGACGGTCCTCGGCGATTTCCGCCTCCTGCTTCTCCATTTCAACTTCCAAAAGCCGGGAGCGCAGCACACGCATGGCCCGAGCCTTGTTTTTAATTTGTGAACGCTCGTCCTGACAGGTCACCACTTCGCCCGAGGGGATGTGGGTAATGCGGACGGCGGAGTAGGTTGTGTTGACGCCCTGCCCGCCCGGGCCGGAGGCGCAATAGGTGTCTATGCGCAAATCGGCGGTGTTGATTTCAATATCCACCTCTTCGGCCTCGATGATGACGGCGACAGTAACAGTGGAGGTGTGTACCCGGCCGCTGGCCTCTGTTTTGGGCACGCGCTGCACACGGTGCACGCCACTTTCATATTGAAGGTGCCGGTAGGCTCCCTTGCCGGTGACCGACAAAATTACCTCTTTAAAACCGCCGATACCGGTCTCGCTCGAATTGATGATTTCGACTTTCCAACCCTGCCGCTCGGCATACTTGGCGTACATGCGCATGAGATCGCCCACAAACAAGGCGGCTTCTTCGCCGCCCGTCCCGGCGCGGATTTCTAAAAAAAGATCCCTGTTTTCATAGGGGTTTTTGGGCCTGAGTAGCGAACGAATCGTTTGGGTCAGCTTTTCCGCGCGCTCCGAAAGCTCGTGCCACTCCCCTTCGGCAAGGGCCTTGAACTCCGGGTCCGCGTCCTCGTCCCGACGCATTTCATCCGCTTCGGCGATTTGCTGGATGAGGCCTTTGTAGTCTTCATACAATGCAATGGCGTCTTCGTATTCCGCACGCTCTTTCGCAATACGGATATGCGCCTTCGCGTCACGAAGAATTTCAGGATCCGAAAGTTCTGCTGTCAGCGCCGCGTATTTTTGAGCGCCTTCCTCCAGTTTTTCGATGAGGGAGGGCTCCAGTTCAGTAAACATCACCCATCCAAGCCGGCCTGCATGGCCCGCTTTCCTGTGGTTTCAAGGCCCAGAAACAAAAAAACCTGCCAACAGGCAGGTTTTTGCGCACGCCGTTTCAGCCTATTTCTTCCCGGCATTTTGGTATTTTTTCTTAAATCGTTCCACGCGCCCCTCGGTGTCCACGATGCGCTGGGTGCCGGTATAAAAAGGATGACACGAACCACAGACTTCGAGACGAATGGACGGCACGGTTGATCGAGTCGGCAAGGCCGAGCCGCAAGTCGCGCATGTAATTTCGATATCATAGGTTTTCGGGTGAATCCCTTCTTTCATCGTTCAATCCTTTCTCAAGTTCTTTCGTGAAAAAGCGCTCTATGATATCGAACCGTCTGTTTAAATTCAAGCGGTTTGATCGGTATTTCACAGGCTAGCGGTTCATCGATTCTAAAAATTCCTTGTTATGTTTTGTGCCCTTCATTTTATCAATGAGAAACTCCATGGATTCCACCGGCGAAAGCGGGCTCAATACCTTTCTCAATATCCACATCTTGTTGAGGACGTCCTTTTCCACAAGCAGTTCTTCTTTTCGTGTGCCGGAGAGCGTGATATCAATCGAAGGATAGATCCGACGATCGGCCAATTTACGATCCAAATGGACCTCCATGTTGCCTGTTCCCTTAAATTCCTCGAAAATGACATCGTCCATCCGGCTGCCGGTATCCACCAGGGCTGTGGCGATAATCGTCAGGCTTCCGCCGTCCTCGATATTCCGTGCGGAGCCGAAAAAGCGCTTCGGGCGCTGAAGGGCATTGGCATCCAAGCCCCCCGACAAGACCTTTCCGCTGGACGGGATGACAGCGTTGAAGGCCCGCGCCAGGCGGGTAATGGAGTCCAGCAAAATGACAACATCTTTTTTGTGCTCCACAAGACGCTTTGCTTTTTCCAGCACCATTTCTGCAACCTGAACATGCCGCTGCGCCGGCTCGTCAAAGGTGGAGCTGACCACTTCGCCCTTCACCTGGCGCTGCATGTCGGTCACCTCTTCGGGCCGCTCGTCAATCAGCAGCACGATGAGGACGACTTCGGGGTGATTTTTCATGATGGCCTTGGCAATAGACTGCAACAAGACGGTTTTCCCTGTCCGGGGCGACGCGACAATCAGCCCCCGTTGCCCCTTTCCGATGGGCGTGATCAATTCCATGACCCGCGTCGAGTAGTCTTCGCGCTTGTATTCCAGTTTGATTTTCTCCTCGGGGTACAGCGGCGTCAGGTTGTCAAACAGAATTTTATCTTTTGCGGCGTCAGGGCCTTCGTGATTGACTTCTTCTACTTTTAATAAGGCAAAGTACCGCTCACTTTCCTTGGGTGGCCGGATTTGTCCGGAAACGATATCTCCGGTGCGAAGGCTGAACCGCCTGATTTGAGAGGGGGAAACATAGATGTCGTCGGGCCCCGGCGTGTAGTTGTAGTCCGGCGATCTTAGGAACCCAAAACCGTCCGGCAGGGTTTCCAATACGCCTTCCCCGTAAATCGACCCGTTTTTCTCCGCTTGCGCCTGGAGAATGGCAAAGATCAATTCCTGTTTCCTTAAGTTACTGGCCCCTTCTACCTTCATCTCTTTTGCAACATCAAAAAGATTTGCAATGCTTTTTTGCTTTAATTCAGCAAGATGCATATTTATTCCTCCATCCATTCAACCAACTTGCTTCCGGCTGAACCAAGCAAGCGCGCGTTTACAAACATCGGGATCATTTCCTTGTTATCGAATACTTATTCGATCTCCATGTGGAGATTAGAGAGGAAAATGCTCAACCATACGGGGGTTCAATTTGAGATCATCACTATCGGTGATCCGCTTTTCTAAGTTTTAGTCTTGAGTATTTTAAAGGGAGTATCGGTGCGAACCGAGTGAGGCAGTCCTTGTCCGATTGAAGTTAAGTTTATACGATAAACATGCTGTATATTCGAAAGTTTGCAATATTAGGAAATGTTCGAATTGGCAACGTCACTTTTAATATATTAATCAAGAGGTCCGACGTTGTCAATGGGTTTTTCCATGCACAGTCCTACACATCCACGCTCACCTTTAAGCTTGACCAGACAAGCTTGCTTGAATCATTTTTTGTATTACTTTCCCCCTTTTGATATAGTACTCCTCAATTGGAGATTCATGCAATCACTCGTCGCTCCACCCTGGGAAGGATTCTTCTGGTCAATCTTGTGCTCCGTCTGAATAATTAAAAGATGGTTTTCTATTTTTATGAAAAAGCAATGCGGGAGGTGGATAAGATCTCAATTGACGGCATTGTCCCGAAGAGCGCGCATCTCAGCCACTGGCCCGAGAATCAAACCCCTGTTCCCTTAAAAGCGGATACCGCGACCGCCATTGTTTTTCGTTATCTTTGCCATCCGGAGCGAAAAACATTCTTTCCCCAGATCAAGATTATTACAAACAACCATCTTGACACGGATGGCCTCCTGGCCGTCTGGGCCATGCTCAATCCGAAGCGGGCGGAGCCCATGGCGGGCCGGATGATTTCCGCGGCGGAAGCCGGTGACTTTTCCGCCTTTTCCTCGGAGGAAGGCGTTCAGGTCAATCTTATGGTTCAGGCCTTCTGCGATGACGCGCAAAGCCCTATTCGTGAAAACGTCGAAGCCTACAACGGCCCCCGGGAAGCCGCGTATTATAAGTATCTTCTGCCTGTCGTCCCCGATCTTTTTAGAAAAAAGGATCAATACCGGAGTTTGTGGGAGGACGCTTTTGAAAAAATTCTGCAATCCATGACCCTTTTCGAAAAGGGCGTCATCGGCATTGATGAGTACGAAGACGAGCGGCTTTCCGTCATTATTGATGAGCAGCGTCCGGCGCGGCAGGCCATTGACCACTACTGTCAGGGGGATCTTTTTCTGACGATCGAAGACCGGGAGCGGCACAGTGGCGGCTATGGCTACACCCTGGAATATCGCTACTATGCCTGGGCGGATACCGTCACACGCCCGCCGATAAAAAAAACATCCATGGCTGATCTGGCCACCACACTGAATCAGAAAGAAACACACCCCGACGGTCAATGGATGACGGACGGTTTCGCGGGACAGGGATTGACAACCGTGCTCAAGTTTACCGACAAGGCAGGCCAGGACCATTTCAGCCATCTCCACCCCGAATACATTATCGAAGCCGTGCGTGCTCATTTGAAACGCCACAACCTGGACGGTGGGTCTGAATGAGTCCCTCCAAAACAACAAACCCTTTGTCTTTAAATATCAAACGGATGAAGGACTACTTTTTGGAAATTGTGCAAATCGACAGCATTTCCAAAAAAGAGCGCGACATGGCTCTGAGGCTTCAAAGGGATCTCGAAGACTTGGGGGCGACCGTGACTTTTGACGATGCGGGCGAGGCCGTCGGCGGCGAAATCGGTAACCTGATCGCGCGGCTCCCCGCAAGCGGCCCGGCGCGCCGCCCCATCCTGCTTTCCGCGCACATGGACACCGTCGTGCCCGGCGAAGGGATCAAGCCCATCTGTGACGGAGACATCATCCGAAGCGACGGCACCACCATCCTCGGCGGAGACGACAAATCGGGCATTGCCATCATCATCGAAGTCCTGCGCACCCTCGTAGAAAAGAATGTCGCGCACGGCGAAATCGAGATCGTCTTTACCATCTGTGAGGAATTCGGTCTCGTTGGCGTGAAACACCTCGATTTTTCACAGATTCATTCACAATACGGCATCGTGCTGGACTGCGATCACGCCCGCTTCCTGTTCACCCGTTCGCCCGCTTCCGACCGCCTGGAATTTACCGTCCACGGCGTCGAGGCCCATGCCGGCGTGTGCCCCGAACAGGGTATCTCCGCCATTCAAATCGCCGCCGATGCCATCAGCCGGATGTCTCTGGGCCGCATCGACACGGAAACTACCGCTAACATCGGCGTCATTCAAGGCGGCGCGGCGGTCAACATTGTTCCGAAAACCGTGGTCGTGCGAGCGGAATCCCGAAGCCACGACCGTGATAAATTGGTGGCGCAGACCCAACACATGCGCGCCTGTTTTCAAGAGGCCGTCGAGAAATACAGCATCGACATCGACGGCATGCGGATAACGGGGAAGGTCGAAGAAAACATCTGGCGGGATTACAACTCGATTGCCCTCGAAGAAAGCTCCCCCATCGTCGAAGCGGTGCTTCAGGCCGCCGAACGCTGCGGATACAACGTGCAAACCAATGCCACCGGCGGCGGCTGCGACGCCAATATCTTCAACGAAAAAGGCATCACCGTCCCCAATCTGGGTACCGGCATGCACCAGATCCACACCGTGCGGGAATGGGTCAGCCTCTCCGAAATGACACAGACCGCCCACGTCGTTTTTGAAGTCGTGAAAACATTTTAGCGGCATTCACAAGCGGACCTTCGGACGATGCCCACGCCATTTCAAACCATGAGTCAGCTGGGCGATACCTTGAAAGGCATCGTCGAAATCTCAAACGGCACCGTCCGGGTGCTTGATGCGCGACGGATGCGCGGGCCCCTCATCGACGGCCTGATTGAAACCGCCGTTTTTCACGAAAAAGCGGAAATGCGCGGTACGGCCCGATGGCTCATCAAAATGACGGCTCCCGCGCTTGGCATTCACTTCAAAACCAACACAACACTTGATACACAAGCCCAGGGCACAATCCCGTCGATTCAAATCACGGGAATGGCGTACGGCACCGCCCTCGTTTTTTTCCACGCCGCCGTCCGACTCCAGGTGGGTGCCTTCGCCATACTTCGTCCCGCCTCTGAGCAGGGACGAAAATACACGTCGCGTGACGAGGCTGTTCTCACCGCCGCCGCAATCCAGGAAGGCTTTCGGGGCTTTCTGTTTTTTAAGGATCAGCTGCCGCTGAATCCCTGCCACACCGACATTGAAACGGTTTTCAGGACTCCTCAAAAAAAAGATCCTGTCGAAGTCATCGCCAGCACAGCATCTGATAAAGCCTTAAAAATCACTGTTGCGGTATCGAAAGAAAAGAACTTTCAGAGGTGGTTTTCGGAAGGCTTACAAGAGAAGCTCTCCCTTGAAATCGGGGAGCACCTCAAAGCACACCTTGAAAATTGCCACGCCCTTTCCAGCGCTCGGCGGATTCGAGAAGAACTTCAAGC
>JBHHXB010000134.1:0-6498 GCA_046756825.1 Nitrospiria bacterium
TGATCCCGATCTCCCACGCAATTCCCCTCTGGAAGTGAGGCAAAAAAAGCGGGGTCGGGAGACGTAGCGGGGAGCGTTCCCCAAGAAAGCACTTTTTCAACACCTGATTCCGCCAAATACTGCGCAACAACCTCGTCTTCCGAATGACGCGAAATCTGAAGCTCTGTCGAGGAAACCTGGAAGGCAAGAAAAGCAAAGGTTGTCCCGAGGCTCAGGATCATGACTGTGACGAACATGGCAAGGCCTTGTTGATTTTTCAGACAGGGCAGACGCATCATTACAGGTTCCTCAACCAAATTTCAGTTTGGATTCGTCTCTCTCCGTACTCGTCGTCAGCAGAACTCGCTCTTTGCGCAGTCAGATCAATCACGACCCGTCGAATCCGTTCCCGGTCGCTCTGACTGAGTATGCCAACCGGCAATTGCGCGCCATCTTCATCAAAGTATTGTAAATTAAACGCGGTAATATTGGAAGCGGCCTCGCGCATACCGTTTCCTGTGTCGCGGTATAGGGTGTATGAAGCCCGGTCGGTACCGCAAAGGTCCGGATCCGTGCCCTGCTTGCTATCAGCTGCGCTGTCTCCAACCCACTCATAACGAACATGCTCTTCAGAATCGTCCGCAAGGTTCACCTTGCCATTCTGGTTTAAATCCGCAAGAAAATGGAAGACCGTCGGTGACGCGACCAATATTTTCTCGACCCCATGCGGACCAGAGAGACAATCCGTGCCCCGGTAGACTTTCCGGTGTGCTTTTGTCTGATTAGCATTATCCGGGTCAAAAAGCGCACCGGTGGGATCTAGCCCTGTATTCCTGATTTCCTGCCAAAACAAGTCCGCCGTCACACGTCCCTGCTGCTGTGTTTCCGCAATCGCCTCCTGAACTTCATAATTCTCATAGAAGGCATTCAACAGCTGATAGAAAGAGGCCGCCATCACAATGATAATCCCCACAGCAAAAAGGGTTTCCAACAAAGACAGCCCTTTTTCATTCTGGAGCGGAAGGCTGGTTTCAGGCCTGCCTGGATTCAGTTGATCTGCCATTCGACGATTTGATCCTTTTAGGAAGAGCGAAAGCTCTTGATTTCAATGGTTCGGGTTTTGTTCTGGAGATTTTTCCAAGTCACCTCAACCGTGACGACCCACATATTGGCATCCGCAGGGTCCTTGGCAACCGACCAAGCCCGTTTCATCCCGTTGGGGAGCGCTTCCTCGGATAATGGCGTGAGCGCGGCGGGAATGGAGCGAAGTTTTTCCATTTGATCCCGCGCAAGTTTGGAGGCAAGCGTCCGTGACTCTCCACCATTCAGCGCACTATAGCCCGCGCCAAACATGCCAATCAAACCGAGCAAGCCTGCGGATAGGACCGACGTGGCGACGATGGTCTCAATCAATGAAAAACCCTGCTGATTTTTTATTCCCAATGTCCGGCCTTCCATTTGTAAAGTCGGACACTGCCCGTCATATTTACAGAAATTGCGACCGCTTCGTATTGCTCATCCCCGGATACAGGGAGTGGCCGCGGGGCGTTCGTTAAGTAAATGTAACCTCCAAGACCGCTTGCTGTCCCGTTTGCTTCAAAAGCGATTTTGTTACCGCTAAAAGAAACGCCATCCAGCGATCCGGCGGAAAGCGCACCGCCTTTGGGGGTTTGATCGACTTCTTCATGGTATCCAAAGCGGATATGGGCAGGGAGTTCGTGTTCTCCCAAATCCCAAACCTCATAGAAATTATCCGCGATATCATCATTATCGGCGTAAAATTCCGCCGTGGTCGTCGTGTTTTGTACGATGGCCCTCTGCCGCAAATGTCTGAGGTGGGAAATGACCTGCCGACTGGCGACCTTTAAATTGCGATGCGAGAGCTGATTGGAATGACTCACCAAGGCGACCGTTGAGGCGATGCCCACCAAGGACATCACCACCATCATCTCAACAGCCGTATATCCTTTGTTTGATCGTATCAAAACCCAAGCCTATTTAACGAATCTTGAGAGAGCAGTCCTCTCAGAATAAAGTAGGCTTTTCTATAGCATAGTCTTTTATTTTAGTCAACAAGGTCTTATAGCTGACCTGGAGGATTTCGGCGGCCCGGCTCTTATTTCCGCCGGTTTGCTGAAGCACTTTTTTGATCATTTTGGATTCGATTATACGGGTGGCGGCTTCACTGACTTCCCGGAGGGCTCCTTCCAAAGGAATATCCCTGACCGTGCCAGGTTGATCAGAGCGGCTTCTGAGCGCCAGGTGGCCTGGCAGAATCTCGTTGCCGTCGCTCAAAATCATTGCGCGTTCGATCGTGTTTTGCAATTCACGCACATTCCCCGTCCACGGATGCGCCATCAAGAGATCCAGCGCATCCTTTGTCAGCTGCTTGGGGGCTTTATTCATCTCCCTTGCGAAGTGATCGACAAAATGCGCCACCATCGCAGGAATATCCTCGACCCGCTCGCGCAGCGGCGGAATCGCCAGCGGGAAAACATTCAGACGGTAATAGAGGTCTTCGCGAAACTTCTTTTGTTCAATCAGCTTCGGAAGCCCTCGGTTTGTCGCCGCAATCACGCGGACGTCAATGGGAATACGACTTGTCCCGCCGACCCGCACCAAAGTATTTTCCTCCAAAACACGCAATAACTTTGACTGAAGCGCAAGATCCATATCTCCGATTTCATCGAGGAAAATCGTGCCCTTGTGAGCCATCTCGAATTTCCCGACTTTTTTCGCAATCGCCCCGGTAAAGGCACCCTTCTCGTGACCGAACAACTCACTTTCGAGCAAGTCATGCGGAATGGCGGCGCAGTTGATGGTAATCAGGCTTTCGTCTTTTCGCGGACTCAGCATGTGCACGGCGCGGGCGAAAAGCTCCTTTCCTGTGCCACTCTCGCCAAGCAGGAGTACCGTTGTCCGGCCCTGTGCGACCCGTTGGGCCTGCTCTAAAATATTCAGCATTTCGGCGCTTTTTCCGATAATCTTTGGAAAACCCAATTGGCTTGAGAAGGTTTCTTTGAGAACGAGATTTTCTTTAAACAAACGCTGCTTTTCGAGAGCCTTTTCAATCTGTAGCAAAAGGTGGTCGGGCTCAAAGGGCTTGGCGATGAAATCGTAGGCACCATCCTTCACGGCCTTGACGGCAAGATCAAAACTGCCGTGCGCGGTCATGATGATGACGGGAACGTCCGCATGATGCTCCTTCGCGGCATGAAGCACGTCCAGTCCGCTTTTAAAGGGCAGCTTTAAGTCCGTGACAACCAAGTCGATCCGCTCCGACTCGATCATGTCCAGTCCTTCGCGTCCGTCCTTCGCCCGGAGCACGTGATAGTTGGCATCCGTGAGGGCCTGCGAGAGCATCCGTGCAAGCCCTTCATGATCCTCGACGATTAGAACTGTTTCCATTCAGGCTCCTTTAATATGACCTGCCCCCGGTTCACGGGAAGGATCACCGTAAAGCGGGCACCCTTCTGGCGATTGTTCGCCACCATAATGTGTCCGTTGTGAGAAAGGATGATTTTATGAACAAGGGCCAGCCCCAAACCCGTGCCCTTGTTTTTGGTCGTGAAAAAGGGAAGAAACACCTTATCGAGGGCATCTTCCGGAATTCCCGGCCCTGTGTCGGAGATTTCGATCTGCACTCGGCGCACGGCCGGACGCCGGAAGGCCCTCATTTTAAGCTGTCCCCCTTCCGGCATGACATCCATGGCATTCTGAATCAGGTTTGTAAAGGCTTGGCGCATCAGCACCGAGTCGAGCTTGATTTCGGGGAAATCCGCCTCCAGGTCAATCTCCCAGGTAATATGCGGATACTGACCACTTTCTTGAAATTGACGGACAAGCCGCTGGAGCATCTCCGTGAGAATGATGGGAGAGGGCTCGACAACTGTTTTTTTGCTGTACGAGAGAAGCTCTGAAATCAAATACTCCATCGACGAGAGCTCGGACGTAATCGACTTAATCATGGATTTTTTCGGATCGCCCTGCTCCAGCTTTTTTTCAAGCAAGCGTGAAAAACCCAGAATCGTGCCCATGTAACTTCTGAATTCGTGGGCCACCCAGGCCGACATCTCGCCCATCATCGCCAGCCTTTTTTTCAGCTCAACCTGCTCCTCCAACATCTTTTTTTCAGTCAGGTCGGTGAAAACGAGGGTCGCCCCGATAATCTCCGCGTTGCGGTCGCGAAGCAGCGAAGTGCTCAGACCCAGCCAAATTTTCTTGCCCGGCGACTGCTCAACAGCGCAATCCTGACGAAGCATGTCCCGTTCTTCCTCCAGGGTTCGATCAAGCAGTTGCATCATCTTCGGATTTTTCTGAAAAAGGCTTTCATAGGATTCGCCGAGGGCTGACTCGGGAGGGAGGGCTAAAATCGTACCCGCCGCTGTGTTAAAGGTGGTGATTTTTTTCTCGCGATCCACTGTCAACACGCCGCTCGGTACGCTTTGCAGGATGTTTTCATTATGACCTTCGATCCGTTTGGCCCGATCCTCGGCCACTTTTTTGAGCCGCTCCAGCTCCTCTTCCTTGGATTTGAGCTCCTGAATCAGCCCCTCAAAGGTGTTCATGACAAATCCCGTTTTGCCCGGACTGCCCTTTGAATCACCACGTCCGGTTTTCTTACGGGAAATCCGGAAAAGTGAATAAATGAAAAGCAGCGTCCCCGCCGCGCCAAACACTTGAAGAAAGCGGACCAGAAAAGTAACCCCGATATTGTCTTCGGTGGGGGCGGAAACGACAACCACTTGAAAAAAAAGACCTGTCAAAAGGACAAGCACTAACCCCAAAAAGATCGCCAGTGACGTAACATAAGAAAGACGCGTGCGTAAATCAGATTTGTTTTGAAGGAACATGTCTTCCTTTAAAAAGGAGCGAATATCGCCTCAATTGAAGTCGCTCCTTACAATCTCCCCAGAGAGAAGTACCAATTTAAAATGCCGCGCCCCCAAAACAAGGCGGTCATCGCGCCGAAGGCCAGGTAAGGGCCAAAGGGGATGAGGTCCGCCCGGGTTCTCCCGCGGAGCAAAATCATGAAGATCCCGATGATCGAACCGGAGAGCGACGCGAGAAAAATCGTCAAAAGCACTCCCTGCCACCCGAGGAAGGCCCCGATCATGGCGATCAACTTGATATCTCCGCCGCCCATGCCTTCTTTTTTAAGGATTTTGAGTGACAAAACAGCCACCAGGTAGAAAATGCCCCCCCCCAGGAATAGACCGATTACGGAATCAAGAAGGCCCGGCGGCAGGATGGTCGAGGCGGCGATCACACCGATGACAATGCCCGGCAGCGTAATCACATCGGGAATGATTTGATGGGAAAGGTCAATAAAAATCACGGCGACCAGCGCCGAGAAAAACACCAGATATACCGTCGTCTGCAGGGAAGGGCCGAATTGCCGCAGGATAAAAAGAAAGCCCAGGCCGTGCAGCAACTCAACCAGCGGATACCGCCATGAAATGGGCGATTTGCAGGTGCGGCATTTCCCCATAAGCATCAGAAATCCAATCACCGGAATGTTATGCCAGGGACGAATCGGCGTTTTGCAGGCGGGACAACGCGAAGCCGGAAAGACAATCGACTCGTTTCTCGGAAGGCGGTGGATACAAACATTCACAAAGCTCCCGACAACAAGGCCGAACAAAAAAACAGAAAAATCGAGCACAGGCACTCCTCCGAAAAAAGGATAGCACAAGCCCCCCACCCCAGCAATTGAGAGACGGGCGCCAAGCGGAGTTACCCCTGAAAGGCCTGACCAAAACCCTCGGGATTATATGCGGAAAATACCATTGTCCTTATCGAAAGACCTTTTCTCTCTGCTTCATAATGATCGCAACGTGACCTTTTTGATTTTCTGGCCGCACACTGTTGTAGTCTACGTCAGAGTCTGTAACTATAAAAATTGATGAAGCGGTGTTTTGAAGACTTCGAAGGTTAACCGGATTGGGGTCTCAGCCAACCTTCAAGGATAAGTTTTCCCCCCGGCACATCCCGGTTCGCCACTTGATGTGTCGCGGCCTCATATGGCAGGCGTCCGACTCCGGACTCGGAAAGGTTTTGTTCGATAAATTCAATGTATTCATCAGTGACCGCCGTAATAACCGCGACATGGCCGTACATCCCGCCTTGAAACGTAATGATATCGTCAGGGCGCGGAGGCATCGTCCCGCCGTTTTCAAAGGCAGACAATCCCTTATCCTCAGCGGTTTCAAAAAATGTGCTGGCGTTGCCCTCCCAACGATCGTCTCGCGTGTCAATCCCTTTCACCACATGGTAAAAACGGCGTACATACTCGACGCACTGGTACTTCAACCCGTAAACCGATGTTCCACCGCAACTCCCGTAAGGGTAGCCTTCGTTCGACCGGGCGGGCACGCCCTTGTAGGAAGAAAGCGGTTCCTCACAGGGCGAGTCCATAAAGCTCTCAACCTGCGCGACAAATTTGGTAAAGGGAAGTACGAGAAAGAGAAGGGCGATAAAAATCGCTTGCTTCGTCATCATGGCGTTTCTGGCAAACAT